>JBFFHS010000003.1:0-89947 GCA_041556855.1 Gammaproteobacteria bacterium | reverse complement strand
TGAGATGGTGATGCCTGGTGACAATATTCAGATGCGGGTTGAGCTGATTGCGCCGATTGCCATGGAGGATGGTTTGCGCTTTGCCATCCGCGAGGGCGGACGCACCGTCGGTGCCGGCGTGGTGGCTAAAATTATTGAGTAACGATCAATGGCGAATCAGAACATCAGAATCAGGCTTAAAGCCTTCGACCATCGGCTGATCGACAAGTCGGCCCGCGAGATCGTGGACACGGCCAAGCGGACCGGCGCCAACGTCAAGGGGCCGGTGCCGCTGCCCACCAAGATGGAGCGGTACACTGTGCTGATATCGCCCCACGTCAACAAGGACGCCCGCGACCAGTACGAGCTGCGGACCCACAAGCGCCTGATGGACATTGTCGGGCCCACGGACAAGACTGTGGATGCCCTGATGAAACTGGAGTTGCCCGCCGGCGTTGATGTGCAGATCAAGCTGAATTGAGCTAACTTCGGCGGATTGAACAGGCTTTGGGGCCCGGCTATAATGACGGGCTACCTGTGGCCCGGCATGGCTTAGCCCCGCCGGGTCACCTCTTTGCAAACCCCGGCCGCAAGCGGACCGGGTGAAAACGGGGGCCAGCGGGCGAAGGGCGCTGCTGGCTTAAGCGCTGGCCAATCGCAGCCGGTTGCGGATTGAAAGGAATAAACAGATGGCTATCGGTCTGGTCGGCCGCAAGTGCGGCATGACGCGCGTGTTCACGGACGATGGGGAATCCATCCCCGTCACCGTGATTGAGGCGCTACCCAATCGGATCACCCAGGTCAAGACCGCCGATTCCGACGGTTATCGGGCCATCCAGGTAACCGTGGGGGCGGTGAAGCCGTCCCGGGTCACGAAGCCCGTGGCCGGGCAGTACGCCCAGGCTCAGCAGGAGCCAGGCGAGGGTCTGTGGGAATTCCGCCTCGAGGAAGGGGAGGGCGACGAGCTGGCCGCGGGGGGGGAGGTCAAAGTCGATCTCTTCAGCCATGGCCAGCTGGTGGATGTCACCGGCACCTCCAAGGGCAAGGGTTATGCGGGTACCGTGAAGCGCCACAACTTCCGGACCCAGGACGCCACCCACGGCAATTCTCTGGCTCACCGGGCACCGGGTTCTATCGGTCAGAACCAGACTCCGGGGCGGGTGTTCAAGGGCAAGAAAATGTCGGGCCACATGGGCGATGTGCGGCGCACCAGCTCCAATTTGGAGGTGGTGCGGATAGATGCGGAGCGCAACCTGATCCTGGTGAAGGGCGGAGTGCCGGGCGCCGCCGGCGGGCGCGTGGTGTTACGGCCGGCCGTAAAGGCCCGGGCCCAAGAGGCGTAAGCCGATGAAAATGAAACTACAGGGCGTTGGCGGCACCGTCGAACTTGCCGATCGAGCTTTCGCCAGTGATTTTAATGAACCCTTGGTGCATCAGGTGGTCACGGCCTATATGGCAGGTGGCCGGGTCGGCACCAAGGCCCAGAAGAATCGCTCCGATGCCCGGGGCGGGGGCGCCAAGCCCTGGCGGCAGAAGGGCACGGGCCGCGCCCGGGCGGGGACCATTCGCAGCCCCATATGGGTTGGCGGTGGCCGCGCTTTTGCCGCCCGGCCGCGGGATTTCAAGCAGAAGGTCAACCGCAAGATGTATCGCGGTGCCTTGCGCTCCATGCTCAGCGAGCTGGCCCGGCAGGACCGTTTGTTGCTGACTGACCAGTTCAGCGTGTCCCAGCCCAAGACCCGCGAGCTCGTGGCAGCGCTCAAGTCCATGGGCCTGGACAACGCACTGATTGTTGTTGAGGGCTTCGATGAAAACCTCGTGCTGGCAGCCCGCAACCTGCCCCATGTGAGCGTGCTGGAAGCTGACGGCATCGACCCGGTCAGCCTGGTGCGTCATGACAAAGTGCTGATGACGGTGGCTGCTGCCAAGATGCTGGAGGTTCGGCTGTCATGAGTGGCGCGGCCTACGAAGAGCGACTGATGCAGGTGCTGCTGGGCCCGCATGTGTCGGAGAAAACCACGCTGGCGGCCGACAGCGCCAGCCAGGTGGTCTTCAAAGTGCGGCGCGATGCCACCAAGCGGGACATCAGCAAAGCCGTGGAGAAGTTGTTTAACGTCAAAGTCGACAATGTCACCGTGGTGAACGTGAAGGGCAAGACTAAACGCTTCGGTCGCGTAGCGGGGCGTCGGCCGGATTGGAAGAAGGCCTACGTGCGCCTGGCGCCCGGCCATGATATTGACTTCATCGGCGCTGACTAAGCGCTCGGATCCAGGACCATGCCAGTAAAGAAAGCCAAACCAACTTCCGCGGGTCGTCGCTTTGTGGTGCGGGTTTCTACCCCGGAGCTCCACAAAGGGGATCCTCACGAGGCGCTCGTGGCGCCCAGTCCCCGCAGCGGCGGCCGTAACAACAACGGGCGGATCACCACCCGGCATCGTGGGGGTGGCCACAAGCGGCGCTATCGGATCGTGGATTTCAAGCGTAACAAGGATGGTATTCCAGGCAGAGTGGAGCGCTTGGAGTACGATCCCAATCGCAGTGCTCATCTGGCGCTGGTGGTCTACGCCGACGGCGAGCGGCGCTATATTCTGGCGCCGAAGCGGGTGCGGGCAGGTGACGCCATCCAGTCCGGCAGCGACGCGCCAATCAAGCCGGGCAACGCACTGCCGATTAAGAACATCCCCGTGGGGACCCAGGTGCACTGTGTGGAGATGAAGCCCGGCAAAGGCGGCCAGATTGCGCGCAGTGCCGGGGGTTCCGTGCAGCTTGTAGCCCGCGAGGGGCAATATGCCACCCTGCGGCTGCGCTCCGGCGAAATGCGCAAGATTCACGTCGATTGTCGGGCCACGATCGGCGAGGTTGGGCATGACGAACACAATCTGCGCAAGCTGGGCAAGGCCGGCGCGGCGCGCTGGCGGGGCAAGCGGCCCACGGTACGAGGGGTCGCCATGAACCCTGTCGATCATCCCCACGGGGGCGGCGAGGGCCGCAGTTCCGGTGGCCGTCATCCGGTGACCCCCTGGGGCGTGCCCACCAAGGGCTACAAGACCCGGCGCAACAAGCGCACCGGCTCCATGATCGTGCGCCGCCGTAAACGCAAGTAGTTATCACGAAGGACTGAGGAAGTTATGCCGCGTTCCGTAAAGAAAGGCCCGTTCGTGGATACCCATTTGGCGAAGAAGGTGGAGAAAGCTGTCCAGGCTAACGATCGGCGTCCGATCAAGACTTGGTCGCGCCGCTCCATGATTGTGCCGGACATGGTGGGTTTGACCATCGCAGTGCATAACGGTCGGCAGCACATTCCGGTGCTGATCTCCGAGAACATGGTGGGGCATAAGCTGGGTGAGTTCGCTATGACGCGGACCTTCCGGGGGCACTCCGGCGATCGCAAGTCGAAGTAGTTGCTGGATACGAGGATCAAGACCATGCAGGTTGCAGCCACTCTCCGCTACGCACGGATTTCCCCGCAGAAATGCCGCCTGGTGGCAGATCAGATTCGCGGCCAGTCCGTGGGCGACGCGCTCCAGACCTTGACCTTCAGCCCCAAGAAGGCGGCGCGTATGGTGCGCAAGGTGCTGGAGTCCGCTATCGCGAACGCGGAGCATAACCATGGCGCAGATATCGACGAGCTGCGGGTTGCTGCGGTGCAGGTCAATGAAGCGCCCAGTTTCCGGCGCTTTCGGGCGCGGGCCAAGGGCCGCGGCGCGCGGATCATCAAACGCAATAGCCACATCACCATCAGCGTGGCTGACGAGTAGATACGATGGGACAAAAAGTTCATCCAATTGGGATTCGCCTCGGTATTACCAAGGATTGGGTATCCAAGTGGTACGCGGACACTCAGAACTATCCCGAGTACGTTCAGAAAGACCACGAGGTGCGGGAGTTCCTGAAGACCAAACTTAAGGATGCGTCGGTAAGCAAGATTCAGATCGAGCGTCCTGCCAAGAAGGCCCACATCACTATCCATACCGCCCGGCCCGGCATCGTGATTGGCAAGAAGGGTGAGGACATTGAGCGGCTGCGGATCCAGGTGGCTCAGCTGATGGGCATAACCCTGAATGATGTGCGCCTGAACATTGCCGAGATCCGTAAGCCGGAATTGGATGCGCAGCTGGTGGCCGAGGGTATCGCCCAGCAGCTGGAGCGGCGCGTGATGTTCCGCCGCGCCATGAAGCGCGCCGTCACTAATACCATGCGAATCGGTGCCGAGGGCATCAAGATAAAAGTGGCCGGGCGCTTGAACGGCGCTGAAATTGCCCGCTCCGAATGGTATCGGGAAGGCCGGGTTCCGCTGCATACGCTGCGCGCCGATATCGACTACGGCCTGGCCGAAGCGCGCACCACCTACGGCGTGATCGGGGTCAAGGTGTGGATTTTTCGTGGTGAGGTTTTTGAGTCGGCTCACAGCGGTCAGGATGCTGCCGAAGCTGGCGCGCGCTAGGGATTAACGGACATGCTGCAGCCTAAGAGAACAAAATTCCGCAAACAGCAGAAGATGCGCAACCGCGGGCTGGCCCAACGGGGCAACAGCGTGAGCTTTGGCGAGTACGGCCTTAAGGCCATCGGTCGCGGCCGGTTGACGGCGCGCCAGATCGAGGCTGCTCGCCGCGCCATGACTCGTCACGTCAAGCGCGGCGGGAAGATCTGGATTCGGGTTTTTCCAGACAAGCCCATTTCGAAAAAGCCCCTTGAGGTGCGTCAGGGTAAGGGCAAGGGCAACGTGGAGTACTGGGTCGCTCAGATCCAACCTGGCCGTGTCCTCTACGAGATGGAAGGGGTAACGGAGGAAGTGGCCCGGGAGGCGTTCCAGCGCGCCGCCGCGAAGTTGCCCATGGCAACAACCTTCGTGACCCGGCAGGTGATCTGATGAAGGCTGCAGAATTTCGAGCTATGAGTGATGCCGAGCTCCAGGAGGAGTTGGTTAAGCTGCGTCGCGAGCAGTTCAACCTGCGCATGCAGCATGTTACTGATCAGGGTGCCCGGCCTGACCAGCATCGTCGGGTGCGGCGTGACATCGCCCGGCTGAAGACAGTGGTGGCCGAACGTGCTGCTTCCGGCGCCGGAGAGTAGAGATGAACGCAGAAAACCAAGAGGCCAAACTCCGAACCGTTGTCGGTCGGGTAGTGAGTAGCAAGATGGATAAGAGCGCGACGGTGGCAGTGGAACGGGTGGAGCGTCACCCGGTCTATGGCAAGTTTATCCGCCGCACGTCAAAGGTGACAATCCACGATGCCAACAATGAGTGTAGCGCGGGCGACAAGGTGAGCATCGCAGAGTGTCGGCCTATTGCAAAGAGCAAGTCCTGGCGTTTGATAAGCATTATCGAGAAAGCCCGCTAGAGCGCGCCTACGCTCAGAGGAATACGACCATGATTCAGATGCAGAGTACCCTGAACGCCGCTGATAACAGCGGCGCCCGGCGTCTGATGTGCATCAAGGTGCTGGGGGGCTCCAAGCGTCGCTATGCGCGGATCGGTGACGTCATCAAGGTGACCGTCAAGGATGCGATTCCCCGCGGCCGCGTCAAGAAGGGCGAAATCTACAATGCCGTGGTCGTGCGCACTCGCAAGGGCGTGCGCCGTCCTGACGGCTCGCTGATCCGCTTCGACGGTAATGCCGCGGTGCTGCTCAACGCGCGCCTGGAACCCATCGGTACCCGAATTTTCGGCCCGGTGACTCGTGAGCTGCGGACCAGCCGCTTTATGAAAATCATCTCGCTGGCCCCCGAGGTGCTGTGAGTAGCGGAAGACCATCATGAACAAGATCAGACAAGGTGACGAGGTTATCGTGATTACCGGCAAAGACCGCGGCCGGCGGGGTACCGTGATCCGTATGTATGATGATGGCCGCGTGCTGGTTGAGGGGATCAATATCGCCCGCAAGCATCAGAAGCCGAACCCCAACGCCGGGATACCGGGCGGCATCATCGATAAGGAGATGCCGGTGGATATCTCCAACGTAATGTTGTTCAACCCCATGACCCAGAAGGGCGACCGGGTAGGTTTCAAGTTTCTCGAGGACGGGACCAAGGTGCGGTATTTCAAGTCCAACAACGAAGTAGTGGACGCATAACCCATGGCGCGATTGCAGGAAAAATACAAGACCGAGCTGGTGCCCATGTTGATGGAGAAACTCTCCATCACCAATCCCATGGCAGTGCCGAAGATTTCCAAGATTACCCTTAATATGGGCGTCGGCGAAGCACTCACCGATCGCAAAGTCATGGACCATGCGGTGAACGATCTGGCCCGCATAAGCGGTCAGAAACCTCTGGTGCGAGCGGCACGCAAGTCGGTGGCAAGCTTCAAGATCC
This sequence comes from Gammaproteobacteria bacterium, assembly GCA_041556855.1. Classification (GTDB taxonomy): domain Bacteria; phylum Pseudomonadota; class Gammaproteobacteria; order Steroidobacterales; family JBFFHS01; genus JBFFHS01. Next base: position 83,653 of record JBFFHS010000003.1, on the reverse strand, counting down.
GCGAGGGCTTCCCCATTGGCTGCAAGGTCACGCTGCGGTCAGAGCGTATGTACGAGTTTCTCGACCGGCTGGTGAATATTGCAATTCCGAGGGTGCGTGACTTCCGGGGGCTCACGCCGAAGGCCTTCGATGGTCGGGGTAACTACAACGTCGGCGTTCGGGAACAAATTATTTTTCCCGAGATCGACTACGACCAGGTGGACAGCATCCGCGGCCTGGATATCGCGATCACGACCACCGCGCGTAATGACGAGGAAGGGCGAGCGCTGCTTGAGGCGTTCAACTTCCCGTTCCGCAATTGAACTGATCAGGAACGTTTGACTATGGCTAAGAAATCTATGGTTGCCCGGGAAGTGAAGCGGGCCCGCGTTGTCGCCAGGTACGCCACGAAGCGAGCTGCGCTCAAAGCGACGATCCGCAACCTGAATGCCAGTGATGAAGAGCGCTATGAAGCCCAGTTGAAGCTTCAGGCGCTGCCGCGCGATGCGTCACCCACGCGGTTGCGCAATCGCTGCGGTATTTCCGGCCGGCCCCATGGTTTCTACCGCAAATTTGGTCTGGCGCGGAATAAGCTCCGCGAGGCCACCATGCGCGGCGAGATCCCAGGGCTGTCCAAAGCCAGCTGGTAGATAGGGAAATAGTGCGATGAGTATGACCGATCCCATTGCCGATATGTTGACGCGCATTCGCAATGCCCAGAAAGCGCGCAAGGTGACGGTATCCATGCCAGCCTCCAACGTGAAGCTGGCAGTGGCCAAGGTGCTGCAGGCTGAAGGCTATATCGACGGTGTCAGCACAGATCAACAGGACAACAAGCGCACCATGACCGTGGATCTGCGGTACTACGAGGGTCGCCCGGTCATCGAGCGTTTACAGCGGGTCAGCCGACCAGGCCTGCGCGTGTACGTTCCGGCCGACGAGTTGCCCAAGGTTCAGGGCGGTCTTGGGGTTGCTATCGTGTCTACCTCCAACGGGGTCATGACAGACAGGGCTGCCCGAGCCGCGGGGCACGGCGGCGAGGTTCTGTGCATCGTGTCTTAACGCGGCACACAGCAAGCGAGTAAACGTCATGTCAAGAGTTGCCAACAGACCCGTGATCCTGCCCAAGGGAGTCGAATTCTCCCTGGCTGGTTCCACCGTCACGCTGAAGGGTTCCAAGGGGACACTTACCATGGACCTGAACTCCGAGGTCCAGGTAGAAAAGGACGACGAAGGATTGAAGGTCATCAAGCGCAGCAACAGCCGATTCGCTGCGGCCATTGCGGGCACCACCCGGGCTCTGCTGAACAACATGGTGACCGGCGTATCGGACGGTTTTGAACGCAAGCTGCAGCTGGTTGGCGTGGGCTATCGTGCTCAGGCACAAGGCAGCAAGCTGAACCTTACCCTGGGGTTTTCGCACCCCGTGGTCTACGACGCCCCCGACGGGGTCACTATCGAGACCCCGAGCCAGACTGAGGTGGTCTTGAAGGGTATCGACAAGCAGCGGGTTGGCCAGGCGGCCGCAGAGATCCGCCGTTTTCGCCCACCCGAGCCCTACAAGGGTAAGGGTGTTCGCTACGCCGATGAGCGCGTTGTGCTCAAGGAAGCGAAGAAGAAGTAGGAATTAAGGCATGAATAAACGGGACAGACGGACGCGCCGGGCGCGCAAGGCACGGGCCAAGATCCGCGAGCTGGGCGCCCATCGGCTGTGCATACACCGCACGCCCCGGCATATCTATGCCCAGCTGATCTCGCCTGACGGTGATCGGGTGCTGGCGTCTGCATCCACTCTGCAAAAGGAGCTGCGCGGCGAGCTGAAAAGCACCAGCAACAAGGAAGCCGCAGCCGTGGTGGGCAAGAGTATCGCGGAAAAAGCCAAGGGACTGGGCGTGGAGCAGGTTGCTTTCGATCGGGCCGGGTTCCGCTATCACGGCCGGGTTCAGGCTCTGGCGGACGCTGCCCGCGAGCACGGCCTGAAGTTTTAACGAGGATTTTGCGCAGCCCCTGACCGGGGTTTGACAGACAGGACTAGCAAATGGCATCGACCGACGACCTTTTGGAAAAACTCGTTGCGGTAAATCGCGTTGCAAAAGTGGTCAAGGGTGGCCGCCAGTTCGGCTTCACCGCGCTGACCGTGGTTGGCGACGGTGCTGGCCAGGTGGGCTTTGGGTACGGCAAGGCTCGCGAGTTGCCCCTTGCCATCCAGAAGGGCATGCAGGCCGCCCGTAAGAATATGAGTAGCGTACATCTGAAGAAGGATACGCTGCAGTACGTGTTGCGCGGGCGACACGGCGCAACGCGGGTGTTTATGCAGCCGGCCTCGGAAGGTACCGGCATTATTGCCGGCGGGGCCATGCGGGCCGTATTCGAATGTGCCGGGGTGCGTAACGTCTTAGCTAAGAGCTATGGATCGCGTAACCCCATCAACGTTGTGCGGGCCACTATCGAGGCGCTGCGCAGCATGCGTTCGCCAGCGGAAGTGGCGGCACGGCGCGGCAAGAGTGTAGACGAGATTCTCGGGTAAGGACCATGGCTCAAGCGGGCAAGAAACTCAGAGTGACCCTGGTGAAGAGCAAGCACGGCCGCAAGAAGGGCCATGAGGCCTGCGTGCGGGGCTTGGGCTTGCGGCGCATGCACCACACGGTGGAGGTTCTCGATACGCCGGAAAACCGCGGCATGATCAACAAGGTGTCCTACCTGGTTAGGGTGGAGGAGGCCTGAAATGAAACTTAATAATTTGAAGCCCGCTGCTGGCAGCAGGAAACCGGGCAAGCGCCTGGGGCGCGGCCACGCGGCGGGCCAGGGCAAGACCTGCGGACGTGGCGTCAAGGGCCAGCATTCCCGGTCCGGCGGTTACCACAAAACCGGCTTCGAGGGCGGTCAGATGCCCCTGCAACGTCGCTTGCCCAAGGTGGGTTTCGCTTCACCCCGCCGTGGCTTGACGGCCGAAGTGCGGTTGCACGAGTTGGCCGGTGTCGCTGGCGACACCGCAGACCTGAAGGCGCTCAAGGACGCCGGTATCGTGTCTGCCCGCGTCATCAAGGCGAAAATTATCGCGTCGGGGAAACTCGACAAGGCTGTTACCGTCAAAGGTTTGGCGGCGACTCCCGGTGCCAGAGCGGCCATTGAGGCCGCCGGCGGCACGGTGGAATAGGGTACAACCAGCGGAGATAGATCGTGGCCAAATCAGCCACTGCAAATCCGGCTAGCATTCTCGGTGACGCGACGCGTTTTACCGAGCTCCGCCAGCGCCTGTTCTTCCTGATTGGGGCCCTGATCGTATACCGCATCGGTACCTTCATACCGGTTCCGGGGATCAATCCAGACGCCCTGGCCCAATTCTTCGAGCAGCAGTCCGGCACCATCCTGAGCATGTTCAACATGTTTTCCGGTGGCGCTCTGGAGCGCCTGTCTATCTTCGCGCTCGGCATCATGCCGTACATTTCCGCGTCCATCATTATGCAGATGGCCACCCACGTGGTGCCTACCCTGGGCCAGTGGCGTAAGGAGGGCGAGGCCGGCAAGCGCAAGATTACCCAGACGACCCGCTACGGCACGGTTGTTCTGTCCGCGTTCCAATCGGTCGCGGCTGCTACGGCGCTGCAAAACCAGGGTGTGGTGGATAATCCCGGCCCCGCCTTTGTGATGACAGCGGCGGTTACTCTGGTAACGGGCACCATGTTTCTGATGTGGCTCGGCGAACAGATCACCGAGCGCGGCATTGGCAACGGCATCTCGATGATCATTCTTGCCAGTATCGTGTCCGGCCTGCCCGCCGCGATCGGCGGCACCTTGGAATTGGTGAATACCGGCGAGCTGCAGCCGGCCTTTGCGCTGATTATGATCATTCTGGTGCTCGGCGTGACCGGTTTTGTCGTGTTCGTGGAGCGCGCCCAGCGGCGTATCGCCGTGAATTACGCTAAGCGCCAGCAGGGCCGCAAGATGTATGCCGGCCAGACTCAGCATCTGCCGTTCAAGCTGAATATGGCCGGCGTGATTCCGCCGATTTTTGCATCCAGCCTGATCCTGTTCCCGGCCACCGTAGCTGGCTGGTTCGGTACCAGCCAGAGCGTCGGCTTCCTGCAGCGCATCGCCGCCAGTCTGTCGCCCGGGCAGCCGGTCTATATTCTGGTATACGCGTCTCTGATCATCTTTTTCTGCTTCTTTTACACGGCCCTGGTATACAACTCCCGGGAGACGGCGGACAACCTGAAGCGCTCGGGTGCATTCATACCGGGCATTCGGCCGGGCCATCAGACGGCCGACTATCTGGACAAGGTGCTGACCCGCTTGACCTTCTGGGGCGCCATGTACATTACCGCCGTGTGTTTGCTGCCCGAATTCATGATTCTCAATTTCCAGGTGCCGTTCTACTTCGGGGGTACGTCCCTGCTGATCATCGTGGTGGTCACCATGGATTTCATGTCTCAGTTGCAGGCGCACATGATGACCCACCAGTACGAGGGGCTGTTGAAGAAAGCCAACCTGCGCGGCTACGGCCGCCCCGGCCAGGTGAGATAGCTTAAGGTCACGCTATGAAAGTCAGAGCATCAGTAAAGCGCATTTGTCGCAACTGCAAGATCATTCGCCGCAATCGAGTGGTGCGGGTTATTTGTACTGACCCGCGGCACAAACAGCGGCAAGGGTAGAGGAGTTTTCCATGGCCCGTATAGCGGGAATCAACATCCCGGTTCAAAAGCACATCGTGGTGTCGTTGACCCACATCTTCGGCATCGGCCGCAGCCGCGCGCTTAAAGCTTGCGCTGAGGCAGGCATCGATCCGGCCACCAAAGTGAAGGATCTTAGCGAGCCTGAGGTGGAGCAGTTGCGAACCGCCATTGCGCGTTTCAGCGTCGAGGGTGACCTGCGGCGCGAAACCGCCATGAACATCAAACGATTGATGGACTTAGGGTCATACCGGGGTATTCGTCATCGACGCGGGCTGCCGGCTCGCGGTCAGCGAACCCGCACCAACGCGCGCACTCGGAAAGGCCCGCGCCGGCCGATCCGTAAGTAGGTTCGAGAGGAGAGCAGCAGCCTATGGCTCAGCCAGCACGTACCAAAAAGAAGGTGAAACGGCAGGTATTGGATGCCGTTGCGCATATCCATGCCTCCTTCAACAACACCATCATCACGATAACCGATCGGCAGGGTAACGCCTTGTCCTGGGCCACCTCCGGCGGCTGTGGTTTCCGCGGGTCGCGCAAGAGCACGCCCTTTGCGGCTCAGGTGGCGGCGGAGAAGGCGGGAATAGCCGCCCAGGATTACGGCGTGAAGAACCTGGAAGTGCGGGTGAAAGGACCCGGGCCCGGCAGGGAATCCGCGGTTCGCGCCCTGAACGCAGTGGGATTCAGGATTACACAGATCGAGGACGTGACGCCCATTCCCCACAATGGCTGTCGCCCTCCCAAAAAACGGCGAGTCTAATCGGAAGACGATATGGCGAGATATATCGGACCAACCTGCAAGCTTTCCCGGCGCGAAGGCACTGACCTGTTCTTGAAGAGCGGTGTCAAGCCGCTGGAAAGTAAGTGCAAACTGGAAACCCCACCGGGTGGCCACGGCCAGCGCCGCACCCGGCTGTCGGACTACGGCTTGCAGCTGCGCGAGAAGCAGAAGCTGCGCCGGATGTACGGCGTGTTGGAACGCCAGTTCCGCAACTATTACAAGAAGGCGGCCCAGAAAACCGGCTCCACAGGCGAAAACCTGCTCAAGCTGCTGGAGGGCCGGCTGGATAATGTGGTGTATCGCATGGGTTTTGCGGCCACCAGGGCGGAAGCGCGCCAGCTGGTCAGTCACAAGGGCATTACCGTGAACGAGCGGCTTGTGAACGTGCCGTCTTACCAGGTCAAGCCTGGAGACAAAGTCATGGTGCGGGAACGCGCCAGGAAACAAATGCGCATTCAGTCGGCGCTGGAAATTGCCAGCCAGGTTGGATTCCCGGATTGGGTGGACGTTGACGAGAAAAAGATGGAAGGCCTGCTCAAGGCAATCCCGGAGCGGGATGAAATACTGCCGGACATCAACGAGAACCTGGTAGTTGAGTTGTACTCCAAGTAAGCATTGAGGAAGTATCCACATGCAGGAATCAGTTACAGATTTCTTGAAGCCGCGAGTCGTCAAGGTTCAACCCATTACCGACACGCACGCCAAAGTCACGATCGAGCCCTTCGAGCGTGGCTTCGGGCACACCCTGGGCAATGCCCTGCGCCGTATTTTGCTGTCTTCGATGCCTGGTGCGGCCATCGTGGAAGCCGAGATCGACGGGGTATTGCACGAATACACCACCATCGAGGGTGTCCAGGAGGACGTGGTCGAGGTTTTACTGAATCTCAAGTCCGTGGCGATTCGCATGCACGGCCGGGATGAGGTCGAGTTGACCCTGTCGAAGAAGGGCCCGGGGCCGGTGACGGCAGGCGACATCGTTTGCGATCACGATGTCGAAGTGGTCAACCCCGATCTGGTCATCGCCAACCTCACCCAGGCTGGTGAGTTGCGCATGGTGCTCAAGGCAGTGCGCGGTCGCGGCTACCGGCCCGCCGCCCAGTTGGTGCCCTTTGAGGAGCAGACTCGCCCCATCGGCCGCTTGCAGCTGGACGCTACCTTCAGCCCGATCCGCCGCGTCACCTACAACGTGGAAAGCGCCCGCGTTGAGCAGCGCACTGACTTGGACAAGCTGATCGTCGACGTGGAGACTAATGGCACCATCGATCCGGAGGAAGCTATCCGGCGCGCCGGCAGTATTCTCAAGAGTCAGCTCGAAGTCTTCGTGCAGCTGGAAGGCCAGGACGAGATTGCCACCGGCATGGCCGAGGCACAGATCGATCCTATTCTGCTGCGCCCGGTGGACGAGTTGGAGCTGACGGTACGGTCAGCTAACTGCCTCAAGGCGGAAAGCATCAATTACATTGGCGACCTGGTGCAACGCACAGAAGTCGAGTTGTTGCGGACCCCCAATCTGGGCAAGAAGTCCCTGACAGAAATCAAAGAGGTGCTGGAGAGTCACGGTCTGGCGCTGGGTATGCGACTGGAGAGCTGGCCACCGCCCAGCCTGCGGGTAGACGAAGAGAAGGTGATCGTCGGTATTTAACGACGGGCGCAGGAAGACTCATCATGCGACATCGAAAGTCAGGCCGACGACTCGGCAGAAATTCAAGCCACAGAAAGGCCATGTATCGCAACATGGCGGCTTCCCTGCTGCGCCATGAAACGATCCGCACGACGCTGCCCAAAGCCAAAGAGCTACGGCGAGTCGTTGAGCCGCTCATTACCCTGGCCAAGGAAGACGGCGTCGCGCGGCGCCGCCGGGCCTTCGATCGCCTGCGCGACAAAGAGGTCGTGGGCAAGCTGTTCAATGAGCTTGGTCCGCGCTTCAAGGAACGCCCCGGCGGCTATATGCGCATTCTCAAAATGGGCTATCGCCCCGGCGATGCGGCTCCCATGGCTCTGGTGCAGTTGCTGGATCAGCCTGAGGAGAACGCCGAAACGGCGAGCTGAGACGTGTTCCAGGTGCCCCGGACTGGCTTCGGAAAACACGGATAGCGGCGGCATTTGCCCGGGCGAATACTCCAGCCATGAAAGCATTACTCCTGATCACTGGCCTGATGCTTGCAGCAGCCTGCACCACCCCTCAGCCGCCGCAGGATGTACCCTCGGGAGAAGATCTATACGCCCGCAACTGCGCAGCCTGCCATGGGCCCTCTGCCGAGGGTGACGGGCCGGTGGCCAGCGTGATGACCATGGACGTGCCGAATCTGCGCGGCCTGGCGGAGCGTAATAGCGGGCAATTTCCCGCGCTTGCCGTGCGGGAGTATATTGACGGTCGTCGCGTCGCCCGTGCCCACGGGGATCGCTACATGCCGGTCTGGGGAACCGAGTTCCGGGAGATGGCAGGTGGTGACCGCGCCGCTGAAAAGGCGGCGGAGGCGCGCATTATCGCGCTAACCGACTTCCTCGCCAGCATTCAGTACTAGGCCGGGTCCTGCCCCCTGGCTAGCGTCGGGTCCGCAAGCGTTTGCGCAGACGGCGCAAGGTGAGGCGACGCCAGGTCTCGCGCACGAGGCGGGCTGCCCGCTCGAGCGGTAGGGGTCGATATAACACCGCATCTTTGGCCGACAGATTTTCATAGTCGCGAAGATATTTGCGCTTGATCCAGGCGTTGTAATCCGTCTGCGTCATGAAACTGAACAGCCAGCGGCGAAAACCGCCGCTGGGCTCGCGGCGGAAATGGGCGGTGCCGAAATCCACGATAAAGGGCTGTTCCCCGGGGCCTACAAGAATGTTGTCCTTGCGTTTCAAGTCACCGTGGGCTACGCCTAAGCGGTGCATCTGTTGAATGACTTCAAGTAGCCGGTCGTAGAAAGCACTGCTGTCTGAAAGTTCGTGTTCCCGCTCTCGCAGAGACGCGCCGGCTATGTGCTCCAGTACCAGATAGCGATCCCGTATCAGCCCGAAACAGCGGGGTACTCCGGTGACCCCGGTCAGCTTGCCGTAGGCCTTGTGTTCGCGACGCAGTGCGGTTCGGCGCAGTCCCCCCAGCGGTCCGGTGCTGCCGACTTCCTTGATGATCACCGGGCCGCTGGGGAGTTCAATCAAACGAATGGCGCCCTGGTAACCCGAGCCGACCAGCCGCTGGGGGCAGTCCTCAAGCTCGCCCTCGAGCCAGCGCGCAACCTCCGTCATGACCTGGGCAGCGTCGGGCCTGGTCACAGCCTTAGAGTTGTCTCCACAGGTACCACGCCCAGAACACTAGAAATAAAACGATCACCGGTTCCAGATTTTCCCGAAGGCTTTTCATGAACGACCAGCTACCGCTGCTCATTTCACGCCAGCGGCCCAGCGCGGGAATCAGGGCCGGTGTGTGGCTGCTCCAGGTCAGCCACGAGTCGGCAAAGATTGCGCGCAGCTTGCGGTCCTCGTACTCAATGGCGGTGGGATAGTAGAACCAGACGAATCCGATGCTGATCAGCCATACCCACCAGAGCCCCGTGGCCAGGGCAAAACCGAATAATATCAAAAGGTTACCTGTGTAAAGGGGATGGCGCACCAGAGCATAGGGGCCGTTGGTGGCGAGTTCCTTGTTCTTGACGATGAACCCGGAAGCGTACAGCCGAACGATGATCCCCAGGCCGATCATGCTGGCGCCGGCATAAAAGGTTGCCGGCTCCGGCCGGCCGACGAGGCCGAATAACACCACCAGCAAAAGTCCCAGCGCCTGTCGCGAGAACTCGTGGTAGCGCAGCTCGCGCAGCCAGTGGCCGACGCCGGACAGGGCGGGAAGATCTCTGGTACGGTGGGACATGGATCCTTGAGAATTGATTAGAAACGGCAATCGTACCCGCTTCGGCCGAAGCGCACCACGCGGCCGGGCAGCGGGAGGTTGGCTGAAAGTGGAGGACAGGATGGTGACCCGGGAACCGCTGGACGACGCGCAGATTGCTGCAGCCCTCGAGCAGCTCCCCTCGTGGCAGCTTGTTGCGGGGAAGCTGCATCGGGACTTCAAGTTTGCTGACTTCGTCAGCGCCTTCGGCTTCATGACCCAGGCAGCCATTGTTGCCGAGGCGATGGATCATCATCCGGAATGGTTCAACGTGTACAGCCGGGTGAGCGTTGATCTGACCACCCATGACGTGGGTGGCCTGACCCAGCTAGATGTTCAACTGGCGATGCGCATGAATGCGATTGCCGCCGGGTTGACCAGCTAGGCGGGCACGGCAGCGAACGCCTCGCGGGTGAGATTGCGGGGGCCGGCGGTCCCGACGGCGATGTTGTCCTCGACTCGAATGCCGCCGAAGGGTTTGAACTGCTCAACCCGCCTCCAGTTGATCTGTTTGGCGGCCGGGTCGGCGGCCAGTTCGTTCAGCAGCAAGTCGATAAAATACAGGCCCGGTTCCACCGTAACCACGAAGTCGGGCTCAAGCCGGCGGGTCAGGCGCAACCAGGGATAGTGCTCGGGAGGCGGCGCAGCGTTACCCGCCGCATCCGCCAATTGCCCGCCAGCGTCGTGGACCTGCAGTCCCAGTAGATGACCCAGTCCGTGAGGCAGGAAGTAACGGGTGATGCCCTGAGCATAAACCTGCTCCGGCGTGCCGCGGGCAATGTCCGCCTCCACCAGCACCTGTGCCAGGGCCTGATGGGCCTGATCGTGCAGAACAGGGAACTCGGCACCCGCGACCATGGCCACGCACAACAACTGCTGCAAACGTTCCATGGCGCCGATCAACTCTTGAAATGCGGGATCGCTGCTCCAAGTGCGGGTAATGTCCGCCGCATACCCCTGACAAGCAGCGCCGGCGTCGATCAAAAACGAGCGGGATTCGTGCGGCGCTTCGCGGTCGAGATGCTGATAGTGCAGCACCGCGGCGTGCTCATTCAGGGCAATGATATTGCCGTAGGGTAACTCGTGATCCGTATGCTGGGCGGCCCTGCAATAAGCTTGATGAATGTCGAATTCAGCGGCCCCGGCGAGGAATGCGGCGCGGGCGGCTTGGTGAGCGGGCACAGCCCGGCGGTTGGCGGCTGCAATACATTCGATTTCGTAAGGGGTTTTCCGGGCGCGCTGGTAATCCAGCATATTGAGCAGGGCCGTGTCATTCACGGCGGCAAAGCGCTCCGGGATAAGAATGTTCTCACCGATCGCGGCCGTCGTGCTCAGGTCGTCGGGCAGCGCAGCATCCAGCTGCGCCGGTTCGGTCACGATGCGGACGTGAAAGTGATCTAGCCAGTAACCCTCGGGGGCGGCTGGGGCCATATGCCAGTAGTCCCTGGGCTGCATATAGATGAGCTCCGGTTTGCGTGCCGGAGCAAAAACCAGGGCGCAGTCCGGATGGCGGGCCAAGGGTAGAAAGGCTTTAAAGTAGGGGTTCGCGACGAACGGATAGGGGATATCGTCGCGAAAGGCCACGCGTTCGCGGCCGGAGAAAATCACCAGGCGCTCGAAGCCGGCATGGGCAAGCGCCCGGGACGCCCGCTCGCTCTGGGTTTCAAGATGCGCCGGATACAGGGCGGACAGTCGGGATTCGTCCAGCCAGGTCATGGCGGAATTGTCCGCGACCGGCGAGACCAGCACAACGGGGTTTCGCGGCTGGTTCGTGCGCCGTAACTCGGGCATCATCTCACCTCCCCGCAAGCTCGAGCCCCGTTGGGGCTCTGGGCCGGCACGTTGCCGTTGTGCCGGCCACGTTTGGGAAGCATGCCCCGGAGTCAGTCTGATGCCCGCAGCAACGCAGCGTCCCTCGGCGGGGGGCTTCACCACCCGGTCGGTCGTCCTGGCGGTCAACGGGATGGTTGCGACGAGCCAGCCGCGGGCAGCCTAGATTGCGATCCAAATCCTCAAGCGGCACGGTCAATTTGAAACACGGCATTAGTCCCGTCGCCATCCAGGAACTCCGGCGCCGCGGTCATCGGGACGTACAGAAGCCGGGCGGATTTGGCGGTTATCAGGCGATCCAGCGACAATCCGGCGTATATTTGGGTGCATCTGAGTCACGCAAGCACGGCCGGGCGGTCGGCTGTTGAAGAAGAGGGCTTATGGGTAAGGAAGTCGTACTCACCGGCATTACCACTACCGGCACGCCTCACCTGGGTAACTATGTGGGTGCCATTCGCCCCGCTATTGCGGCAAGCGCTGTGGCCAACGTAGAGTCGTTTTTCTTCCTGGCCGACTATCACGCGTTAGTGAAGAGTCGGGATCCGGATCGGGTTGCCCAGTCCACGTTGGAGATCGCCGCCAGCTGGCTGGCCTGCGGCCTCGATCCGGAGACCGTGTATTTCTATCGGCAGTCCGACGTGCCGGAGATTGCCGAGCTCACCTGGATCCTGACCACCATGACGGCCAAGGGTCTGATGAACCGTGCGCACGCCTACAAGGCCGCCGTGCAGGACAACGAAGCGACCGGCAAAAAGGACCCGGACGCCGGTATCAGCATGGGACTGTTTTGCTATCCCATTCTGATGGCGGCCGACATTCTGATGTTTGGCGCTCATAAAGTTCCGGTGGGCCGGGATCAGAAACAACATGTTGAGATGGCCCGGGATATCGCGGGGCGCTTCAACCATCACTACGGCGAGTTGTTCGTGCTGCCGGACGCGGTCATCGATGACAGCACCGCGGTGCTTAAGGGTTTGGACGGACGCAAGATGAGCAAGAGCTACGACAACATCATTCCGCTGTTTGCGCCCGAGAAGCGGCTGCGCAAATTAATCATGCGTATCAAGACCAATTCCTTAGAGCCCGGCGAGCCCAAGGACCCGGATACATGCACTCTGTTCGGCATCTACCGCGCCTTTGCCAGTGCCCAGGAGACCGAGGCCATGGTCCAGCGCTATCGGGAGGGGATCGGCTGGGGCGAAATGAAGAACCTGCTGTTTGATTACTTGAACGAGCATCTGGCCGGTTACCGGGACGAGTATCAAAAGCTCCTGGCCGCGCCCGATCACGTGGAGGCCGCGCTGCAGGCCGGCGCCGAGCGGGCCCGGTCGATCAGTCGACCCTTTATGGCTCGCGTGCGCCACGCCATCGGCATTCGCCGGCTGGGCTGAAACTCTAGGCCCGTTTCTTCTTCTCGGCCGCCGTGCTGCGCAGGACGTGCTTTAGAAACTGACCGGTAAAGGATTTCCTGTTGGCCGCCACCTGCTCGGGCGTGCCCGTGGCCACGACCTCACCGCCGGCGCCGCCGCCCTCCGGCCCCAGATCGATAATCCAATCGGCGGTCTTGATGACGTCCAGGTTGTGCTCGATGATCACCACCGTATTGCCCTGATCACGCAGTCGCTGCAGGACGTGCAGTAGTTGGGCCACGTCATGGAAATGAAGGCCGGTGGTGGGCTCGTCCAGAATATAAAGAGTCGAACCAGTGCTGCGCTTGGAGAGTTCCTTGGCCAGCTTGACGCGCTGGGCTTCACCGCCGGAGAGAGTAGTGGCGTTCTGCCCCAGGCGAATGTAGGAGAGGCCCACGTCCATCAGGGTATGCAGCTTGCGGGCTACGACGGGCACGTTCTTGAAGAAGTCGCTGGCGACCTCAACGGTCATGTCGAGCACTTCGGAGATATTCTTGCCCTTGTAGCGGATATCCAGTGTTTCCCGGTTGTAGCGCTGACCCTGGCAGACGTCGCAGGGCACATAGACATCGGGCAGGAAATGCATCTCGACTTTTATGACGCCGTCGCCCTGACAGGCTTCGCAGCGGCCCCCCTTGACGTTGAAGCTGAAGCGTCCCGGCTGATAGCCGCGCGAGCGCGCTTCCTGGGTGGCCGCAAACAGCTCGCGGATGGGTGTAAAAAGGCCCGTGTAAGTGGCCGGATTTGAGCGAGGCGTGCGGCCGATGGGGCTCTGGTTCACGTCGATGACTCGATCCAGGTGCTCAAGCCCGGAGATACCGGCGCAGGGCGCCGGGTCGTGGGACGAGTTATTCAGCACCTCTGCGACACGGCGATACAAGGTGTCGTTGATCAGGGTGCTTTTGCCCGATCCTGAAACGCCGGTGACGCAGGTCACAAGGCCGAGCGGAATGCTCACGTCGATGTCTTTCAGGTTGTTGCCCCTGGCGCCGCGGATCTCAAGCAGGGTCTGGTCGTCAAAGGGGCGGCGCTGGGCCGGAATGGCTATGCTGCGCAGTCCGGCCAGATACTGTCCCGTCAGCGAGCTGGGATTGTCGATGACCGCCGTCGGCGTGCCCTCGGCTACCACCCGGCCGCCGTGCACGCCAGCTCCCGGGCCCAGGTCGACGACGTGATCGGCGGAGCGAATTGCCTCTTCGTCGTGCTCCACCACGATGACCGTATTACCCAGATCGCGCAGGTGCAGGAGCGTGTTTAACAGCCGCTGGTTGTCCCGCTGATGCAGACCGATGGACGGTTCGTCCAGGATGTACATGACCCCCACCAGGCCGGAGCCGATCTGGCTGGCCAGGCGGATCCGCTGGGCCTCGCCGCCTGACAGGGTGTCGGCGCTGCGGTCCAAGGTTAGATAATTCAGGCCTACGTCGGCCAGAAAGCGCAGTCGATCACCAATTTCCTTGACGATTTTTTCGGCAATCTCGCCGCGCCAGCCTTCCAGATGAAGCTCGCGGAAAAACGCCAGCGCCTGGCCCACCGACAGGGCGCTGACCTGGGGCAGGTTGTGATCAGCGACAAATACGTGTCGGGCGGCCTCGTTGAGGCGGCTGCCGCCGCAGTCCGGGCAAGGCTGGGTGCTCAGGTATTTGGCCAACTCCTCGCGCACGGTGCTGGATTCTGTTTCCCGATAGCGGCGTTGCATGTTGGGAATGATGCCTTCGAAGGGATGACGCCGGCTGACCTCGCCGCCGCGTCCAGTGAAGTAGCGAAAATTGATGCGCTCGCGCTCGCTGCCAAACAGAATGATGCTCTTAACCCGCTCCGACAGGTCTTCAAAGGGCGTTTCGATGTCGAAGTCATAGTGCTCCGCGAGACACTGGATCATCTGAAAGTAATAGGCATTGCGGCGATCCCAGCCGCGAATGGCGCCGCCGGCCAGCGACAAGTGTGGATGACGGACGACGCGCTGCTGATCGAAGAACTGGCGCACGCCCAGCCCATCGCACGTGGTGCAGGCCCCCACGGGATTATTGAAGGAGAACAACCGAGGCTCGAGCTCGCTGATACTGTAACCGCAATGGGGGCAGGCGAACTTGTCGGAAAAGACCAAAGCGGCCGCCTGCGGATCGTCCAGGTCGATGACCTGGGCGACGCCGTCGGCCAGCTGCAAGGCAGTCTCGAAGGACTCGGCCAGCCGCAGTTCAAGATCGGCGCGTACCTTAAACCGGTCGATGACCACCTCGATGCTGTGCTTGCGGCGCAGATCCAGTTTGGGCGGATCATCCAGCTCGTAAATCTCGCCGTCTATACGCGCGCGAACGTAGCCTTGGGCGCGTAGCTCAGCCAGCAGCTGAGCGTGTTGGCCTTTGCGGGACTGCACCACCGGCGCCAGCAGAGCCAGCCGGGAGCCAGCCGTCAGCTTTAGGACCTGATCTACCATTTCGCTGACGCCCTGCGCCTTAAGCCGCTGACCGTGGTTGGGACAGCGGGGTATACCTGCCCGGGCATATAGCAGCCGCAGGTAGTCGTAGATCTCTGTGACCGTGCCTACTGTTGAGCGGGGATTATGGGAGGTGGATTTCTGCTCGATGGAAATGGCCGGCGACAGCCCCTCGATGTGGTCCACGTCCGGTTTTTCCATCATGGATAGAAACTGCCGAGCGTAGGCGGACAGGGACTCCACGTAACGCCGCTGACCCTCGGCGTAGATGGTGTCAAAGGCCAGTGACGATTTGCCCGAGCCGGACAATCCGGTTAGCACGATCAAACGGTCGCGCGGCAGGTCCAGGTCGATATCCTGGAGGTTGTGGGTGCGCGCGCCGCGGATCTGAATGAAGGCAGAGGACACGTTGCAGGCGGTCCGGGCAAAACCTCTACTATACGCCGCGCGGCGCGCGCGGCGCAAAATACTGACCGCTCGAAGGTCCAGGCCGGCCCATGTCCGGGCCTCGTATCCGGGCGGGGTGGCCAGAAGCGCAGCGTGTCTTTTCCCGCCCCGTCGGCGTACAATTTCCAGCTCACACTCGGGGTCTTGGCCCCGATCAGCGAGGAATAACAAATGGCACGAGGCATCAACAAGGTCATCCTGGTGGGCAATCTGGGCGCGGATCCGGATACTCGCTACATGCCCAGCGGCGACGCCGTCACCAATGTCAGTCTGGCCACTACCGAGTCCTGGAAAGACAAGAGCAGCGGCGATCAGCAGGAGCGGACGGAATGGCACCGGGTGGTGTTCTTCGGGCGGCTGGCGGAGATTGCCGCCGAGTATCTGCGCAAGGGCTCCCAGGTCTATGTGGAAGGCCAGCTGCGCACGCGCAAATGGACCGATAAGCAGGGCCAGGACCGCTGGAGCACGGAGATTGTTGCCCGCGAGATGCAGATGCTGGGCGGCCGCGCCGGCGCAGCGGCCAGCGCGCCGGCCATGACCGATCAAATGCCCTCGCCCGCTGCCCAGGCCAGCGGCGGCGCTGCCCCCAGCCAGGATTTTGACGACGACATACCCTTCTAGCGGCGTCGCGCCCCGTCCCACTATCCACCCGGGGCTGCCCGGGGCGGGTTCGCCCGGCTGGCGTCCGGCGGCCGCCTGCGCTAGGCTTGTCGGCAGCTAAATCCTTTTATTACAGCAAGTTATCAGATTATGTCCGCCCGGGTATATATCAAAACGTTCGGTTGCCAGATGAACGAGTACGACTCGTCCAAGATGCTGGATGTGTTGCGGCAGTCGGAAGGGGCCACCCCTGCCGCTACGCCCGAAGAGGCGGATATCCTCCTGCTCAACACCTGCTCCATTCGTGAAAAGGCGGCGGAGAAAGTATTTTCCCTGCTGGGCCGTTGGCGCGCTCTGAAGGAGCGCCGCCCGGGCGTGGTCATCGGCGTTGGTGGCTGCGTCGCCAGCCAGGAGGGCGAGGCCATCATCCGCCGGGCACCCTGTGTCGATCTGGTGTTCGGTCCCCAGACCCTGCATCGTCTGCCTGAGATGGTGCGCGAGGTGCGGGCCGGCGCTGGCGGCGTGGTGGATATAAGTTTTCCGGAGATCGAGAAGTTCGACCGGCTTCCCCGTCCGGCGTCGGCTCAGTGCACGGCATTCGTGTCCATCATGGAGGGGTGCAGCAAGTACTGCAGCTTTTGCGTGGTGCCCTACACGCGTGGGGAGGAGGTCAGCCGACCCTTCGAGGACGTGCTTGCGGAGATTGCCCATCTTGCCGAGCTGGGCGTCAAGGAGGTCAATTTGCTGGGGCAGAACGTCAACGCCTATCGCGGACCGACCCGGGATGGCCGAACCGTTGATCTGGCGACGTTGATTTACTACGTGGATGCCATCGACGGCATCGAGCGGATCCGCTTTACCACCTCCCATCCGGTGGAATTCACCGCCCCGTTGATCGATGCTTACGCGAACGTGAGTTCGCTGGCCAACTATCTGCACCTGCCCGTGCAGAGCGGCTCTGATCGCATCCTGGCGCTGATGAAGCGCGGTCACACCGTGCTTGAGTACAAGGATAAAATCAGGCAATTGCGCCAGGTGCGGCCGGGCGTGTCTGTCTCCTCGGATTTCATCGTTGGATTCCCGGGGGAAACTGAGCGGGATTTCGCCGCAACCCTCGAGCTGATCGCCGCCGTCGGCTTCGACCAGTCCTTCAGTTTTATCTACAGTCCGAGGCCGGGAACCCCGGCAGCGGCGTTACCGGATGACGCGCCGGCCGACGTCAAGCATGCCCGGCTGACGCAGTTGCAGAGCCTTATCAACAAGCAGGCCGGCGCGATCAGCCAGGCCATGGTAGGCACTATCCAGCGGGTTCTCGTGGAGCGGCCGGCGAAGCGGGATCCCCGGCAACTGGCGGGTCGCACCGAGAACAACCGCTGGGTGAATTTCGATGGCCATCCGGCCATGGTGGGTGAATTTGTGGACGTGGTCATAACCGGCGCCATGCCCAACAGCCTGCGCGGCCGGGTCAAATCGGAGAATGCTCGTCGTTCAGTTGCCTGAATCCCAAGCAGATCCGTCCGGCGCTCTGGAGGTGGTTCTCGATCCAGACGACCAGCGGCGCTTGGCTAACGTGTGCGGTCAGTTCGATGAGCATCTGCGCCAGATTGAAGCGCGCCTGGAGATCAGCATTAATAACCGGGGCAACCGCTTCCAGTTGAGTGGATCCGAGACTGCGATCCGGGCCGGCAAACGGGTTCTGGAAGACCTGTTCGCGCTGGCGGCGACCGAGCATGTCGATCCAGAGCGGGTGCACATGGCGCTGCAGGAGAATGCCCGGGACGATCGTGCGGCGGTACCAGCTGAGGAGGGCGACAGGGATGTGGTGCAGACCCGCCGACGGCGTATCAAGGCCCGCGGCCCCAATCAGCGCGCCTACCTGAGGGCGATCAAGACCACCGACCTGACGTTTGGTATCGGCCCGGCCGGGACCGGCAAGACTTACCTCGCCGTCGCGGCCGGTGTGGCGGCGCTGGAAACCGATGACGCGCGACGCATTGTGCTGGTGCGCCCGGCGGTGGAGGCGGGTGAGCGGCTGGGTTTCTTGCCCGGTGACATGTCCCAGAAGGTGGACCCGTACCTGCGACCCATGTACGACGCGCTCTACGAGATGATGGGGTTTGAACGAGTGGGCAGGCTCATCGAGCGCAACATTATTGAAATAGCGCCCCTGGCCTTCATGCGGGGCCGGAGCCTGAACGACGCCTTCGTGATCATGGACGAGGCTCAGAACACCACGATCGAGCAGATGAAGATGTTTTTAACCCGGATCGGTTTCGGTTCTCGCGCCGTGGTGACCGGAGATGTCACCCAGACCGATCTGCCCAAGGGAAGAGAGTCCGGGTTACGCCACGTCGTTCGTGTTCTGGGCAGTATTGAGGGCATCAGTTTCGTCAACTTTACCGCGCGCGATGTGGTGCGGCATCCGCTGGTGCAGCGGATCGTGGAGGCCTACGAAAAGGATCAGCCCGAGCCGGCCGCCGGACCAGACGCTGCCGACTCGCCAGGCTGAGCGTGCGTGTCTGAGCGGCCTCTCGCGGTGGTGGTGCAAAATCCGTCCGGCGTACTGGCGCTGCCCGATGCAGCCTGCTTTGCCCGCTGGGTGCGGGCGGCCCTTGGTGAGGCCGAGGGCGAAGCGGGCGAGGTCACTGTGCGGATTGTGGATGGGGCGGAAAGTCGGGCGCTCAACGCGCGCTACCGGGGCCAGGACAACCCGACCAATGTGCTGGCTTTTCCGGCCGGGTCGGTGGGCGTTGCGCTGCCCGCCGGAGAGGCCGCGCCCATCGGTGACCTGGTCATCTGCGCCGCCGTGGTTCGGGCGGAGGCGCGGCGGCGCGGCATACCCGAGGAAGCCCACTGGGCCCACTTGGTGGTGCACGGCTGCCTGCATCTGAGCGGCTGGGATCATCAAGAGCCGGCTGAAGCGCAGGAAATGGAAGGTCGGGAGACGGAACTGTTGGCCCGCCTGGGCTATGAGGATCCCTATGCCTAGGGTCGTTTCAGATCCCATGCCTTGCCAAGCCGGCGCGCCGCGTTGCAAGATAAACGTGCTATGAGCGTGCCTCCGACAGGCCCCTGGTGAACCGCCCTGAGAACCCCGTGCTACCCGCGGCAGGTCGCGAGCTCCGGGCCGTTTGATGTCCGACGACCATCCTCCCAGTAGTAGCGAGCCCGCTCGGCCTGGCTGGTGGCAGCGCCTGTTTCCCCGGCGCGGCGATCACCCGCAGGGACGGGGCGGGATTTTAGAGTTTCTCGGTGACTGCCGCGGCCAGGGCCTGCTGGAACCCGGTGAATACCGCATGCTCCAGGGTGTTCTGGAAGTTTCCGAGACCAAGGTGCGGGACATCATGATTCCGCGTTCTCATATGGTCGTACTTGAGCACGACGCCGATCCGAAGGCATTGCTCAAATCCATCGTCCAATCCGGCCATTCTCGATTCCCTGTGATCGGCGAGGATCGGGACGAGGTGATCGGGATCCTGTTGGCTAAGGATCTGTTGCGCAGCTTCGGCGCGGTGGATGAGGAGCATCCCCTGGAGCTGAACAAGCTGTTGCGACCGGTGGTATTCATTCCCGAAAGCAAGCGCCTCAGTACCTTGCTGGCCGAGTTTCGCGAAAGCCACAACCACATGGCCATCGTGGTGGATGAGTACGGCGGCGTAGCAGGTCTGGCCACTATCGAAGACGTGCTCGAGCAGATTGTCGGCGACATCGATGACGAGCATGATCCCGAAGAGGCGGAATATATCCAGCAGCAGGATGATGATCGTTATCTGGTCCGCGCTCTAACGCGGATAGAAGATTTCAACGAGTACTTCAGCACCGCCCTGGATGACGAGGAATACGACACCGTTGGCGGGCTCGTCATGCATGAGCTGGGCCGTTTGCCCCGTCGCGGCGAGATCCTCGAACATGCCGGTTTTAGCTTTAAGGTTTTGCGCGCCGACCGGCGCCGGATCGAGTCCCTGGAAGTGACTCACCTGGCCCAGACTGGTGAAACCGGCGGCCAGCATGAGACCGGCTGACCGATTTTCGTGTCCCGTCCCTATGTGAAGCCGCTGGCTGCGCTGCTGGCGGGCGGTTGCCTGCCGCTCGCCTTCGCGCCCCTGCACTGGTTCCTGCTGGCGCCGGTATGTTATGCGCTGCTGCTGCTGCTGTGGCGCGGCGCGCCGCCGGCTGCCGCCTTCGGCATCGGCTTCGCCTTCGGCGTCGGCTTGTTCGGCGTGGGGACTTCCTGGGTCTACGTAAGCGTGCATGATTTTGGCCAGGCACCGCTCGCCGTGGCGTTGCTGGTGACGGTCGGCATGATCGTTATTCTGGCGAGCTACGTGGCGGTGGTGGGCTGGGTAGTCGCCCGCCTGGAACTGGACGGCGGTCCGGTGGGCTGGCTGCTCAGCGTGCCGGCCCTGTGGGTGCTGATGGAGTGGTGCCGCGGCTGGTTTCTCAGCGGCTTCGGTTGGCTGGCGCCGGGGTACTCTCAGACCGAGTCTGTGCTGTTGGGTTACGCGCCATTTGCGGGTGTGCTCGGCATGTCGTGGGCGGTGATAGTCACCGCCGGGGCGCTCGCGACCGTGATTCGGGGTTCGGCTCAGGCCCGGGCAGTGGCGGTCATCATCATGGTGGCGGTCTGGGGCGGCGGCTACCTGGCTTCGCTCCCGCAGTGGATTGCGCCTAGCGGCGAGCCGTTGCGGGTGGCTCTGGTGCAGGGTGCCGTGCCACAGGATCAGAAGTGGCTACCGCAGCAACTGACACCGACCATGACCATGTACCGTGACCTGACGCTGGATCAGCGGGGCGTGGACCTGGTGGTCTGGCCGGAAGCGGCGATACCGGCGCTGTTTCACAACGTCAGCGGCTACCTTGCGGAGGTGCAGCAGCAGGCCGCGGCACGCGGTATGCGGGTGCTGCTGGGGATTCTGCGCAAAGACCCTGGCGGGGGCACGTTTCAAAATACGGTGGTGGCGCTCACGGATCCCCCGTCCTTCTACGTTAAGCGTCACCTCGTTCCCTTTGGCGAGTACTTCCCGGTGCCCGCCTTCGTCAGACGCTGGATGCGTCTGATGAGCTTGCCCTACACCGATGCGGTGCCGGGCGCGCCCGATCAGCCGGCTCTGACCATTGCCGGCCAGACTCTGGGTCTGATGATCTGCTACGAGGATGTCTTCGGCGCCGAGCAACGTCACTATCTGCCCGGCGCCACGATGCTGGTCAACGTCAGCAACGACGCCTGGTTTGGTAATTCGCTGGCGCCCCATCAGCATCTGCAGATCGCCCGGGTCCGCGCTGCGGAGGCGGGTCGCTATCTTCTGCGCGCCACCAACACCGGAATCACGGCGGTGATCGATCCGCGGGGGACAGTCACCGCCCAGGTGCCCCAATTCTCCACCCAGGTGTTGCGGGCCGCGGTGCAGGGCTACACGGGGGCAACGCCTTACGCCCGCTGGGGGGATTGGCCCGTTCTGAGCAGCGTGGTGGTCTTGCTGCTGGGGATCTACGGCTGGCGCCGCGCCCAGGCGCAGCCGCTGGCGGTGGGTTAGCCGACCACGAAATTCACGATTCGCCCGGGAACGTAAACTTCCCGGCGCACGGACTTACCCGCCAGGTGCCGGGTGACGTTGGCGTCGGCCCTCGCCGCGGCCAATACTTCTTCTTCAGGCGCGCTCGCCGATACGGTGATTTTTCCGCGTACCTTACCGTTGACCTGCACAGCCAACGCGATGGTGTCGGCTTTAAGGTAACGCTCGTCCGCCTCGGGCCACGGCTCATTGGCCAGGGATTGCTCGTGCCCCAGGCGTCGCCACAGTTCTTCGCCCAGGTGGGGGGCAAACGGACTGAGAATCAGCAGGAAGTCCGCGGCGACGGATCTGGACAGCGCAACCCATTTGTTGGCCGTATTCACAAACTCCATCATGGCGGAAATGGCGGTATTGAAACGCATGGCCTCGATGTCGTCAGTAACCTTGCGGATGGTCTGATGCAGGGCCCGCAGTTGTTCCCCATCCGGCCTATCGGTTGTGATGGTGTCCCGAAGCTCGTCGCCGTCCATCAACAGCCGCCAGACCCGGTTCAGGAAGCGGTGAGTTCCCTCAACACCACGAGTGCTCCAGGGCTTCACCTGCTCCAAGGGCCCCATGAACATCTCGTAGAGTCGGAATGAATCGGCCCCGTAGCGCTTGATCACCTCGTCCGGGTTGATGACGTTGCCGCGGCTCTTGCTCATCTTGTAGGCGCGCGCATCCACTTGGATGCCGGGCGCGTCCTTGAGCACGAAATGGTCACCATCCTTGACCACCTCGTCTTCACTAACCCGTTCGGTTGTGACGCTGCTGCCGTCGCTGACGCGAACACCGTCACGGACCTCGGCAGCCGAGACGGCAACACCCCCCACGCTGTAACGGGTGTATTCCAGTTCACCCAGGATCATGCCCTGGTGGATCAGTTTTACAAAGGGCTCGGGTGTGGACACGACGCCAGCGTCGTACAGCACCTTGTGCCAGAAGCGGGCGTAGAGCAGGTGCAAGACCGCGTGCTCGGCGCCGCCGACGTACAGGTCCACCGGCATCCAGTAGCGCTCCAGCTCCGGATCTACCAGCTGATCCGGGTTGTGGGGGTCTATGTAGCGCAGAAAATACCAGCAGGAGCCTGCCCACTGGGGCATGGTGTTGGTTTCCCGGCGCGCCGCCTGCCCCGATGCCGTGGTGGCGTCCAGCCAGTCCCCGGCCAGCGCCAGGGGTCCTTCGGGACTGCCGCTGGGCTTGAAATCCTCCAACTCTGGCAGCGTGACGGGCAGCTCGTCGTCGGGCACCAGTTCCGGCTGGTCACCCGCGAACAGAACGGGAAAGGGTTCACCCCAGTAGCGCTGGCGAGAGAACAGCCAATCCCGCAGCTTGTAGTTCACGCGCTTTGTGCCCTGGCCCCGTTCCTCCAGCCAGGCGATGATGCGTTCCTTGGCTGCAGCAACAGTCAGGCCGTCCAGAAAGCCTGAGTTGATCGCCGGGCCATCACCCAGATAGGCCTTGCCGGTAAAGTCTTCCGGCGGTTGCACCGTGCGAACAATGGGCAGCTCGTAGTTTTCGGCAAACTCCCAGTCGCGCTCGTCCTGGCCGGGCACCGCCATGATGGCGCCGGTGCCGTAGCTGGCCAGGACGTAGTCGGCGATCCAGATGGGAATCGGCCCTTGCGTCGCTGGATTAATGGCATAGGCACCGGTTGGCACGCCGGTTTTGCGCTTCTGCAACTCCGTTCGTTCCAGCTCGCTCTTGCCCGCTGCCTCCGCACGATAGCGATTCACGGCGTCACGCTGGGCGCTGGTGGTCAACGCATCTACCAGCGGATGCTCCGGTGCGAGCACCATATATGTCGCGCCGAAGATAGTATCCGGTCGCGTCGTGAAGACGCGCAGCGTCTCGTTGTCGGATCCCTGAACCGGGAAATCGATATCGGCTCCTTCGCTGCGACCGATCCAGTTGCGCTGCATCTCCTTAGTGCTGGTGGGCCAGTCCAACTCATCCAGCCCTTCCAGCAGCTGGTCCGCGTAGGCGGTGATCTTCAGCACCCACTGGCGCAGCGGCCGGCGCACGCAGTCGAAGCCGCCCACCTCCGATTTGCCGTCAATGACCTCCTCGTTGGCCAAGGTAGTGCCCAATTCGGGGCACCACCAGACCGGCTGTTCACTCTGATAGGCGAGGCCGCGTTTGAAAAGCTCAGCAAAAATCCACTGGGTCCACTTGTAGTAAGCGGGATCCGTGGTATTCACCTCGCGATCCCAATCGTAGGCAAACCCTAAAGACTGAAGCTGCTCCCGGAAGCGGGCGATGTTGTTTTCCGTGGTGATGCGTGGATGGGTGCCGGTGCGCACTGCGTACTGCTCTGCGGGAAGGCCAAAGGCATCCCAGCCGATGGGGTGCAGCACGTTGTAACCACGCATCCTTTTGTAGCGGGCCATGATGTCGGTAGCTGTGTAGCCCTCGGGATGCCCCACGTGCAGTCCGGCGCCGCTGGGGTAGGGGAACATATCCAGCACGTAGTACTTCGGCCGGGACGTGTCGATCGCCGCCGGCGTGCGGAAGGTCTTATGGGTTTCCCAGTAGCGTTGCCATTTCGGCTCGATCTGGTCAAAGGGGTATGCGGCCATCGGCGGTATGCGGTAGTGGGATTGGGCAGGCCCCAGTAGGCACCCGCGGAACGTGCCCGATCTTTGCAGAAAAAGCACCGCATTCAAAGCCTTCCTCCAGCGCCGGCGACGCCGATTTGAAACCACGGGGGCGAGTCCGTAGGCTTGCCCCGCATGAGCAGGGTGCGATGGACAAAGCGCGGGCAGGCACTGGCTGCGGGGGCGCTGGCTGTAGGCCTGGCGGCGCAGACCGGCTGTGGTTTCCAGTTGGCGGGCGCCCAGCCACTGCCCGGTGCCATGCAGACCACCTTTATCGAGACCACGGATCCCTATTCGGATTTTTACCGGGCGCTGCGCAAGGGCCTCACCCAGCAGGGCGTCACCGTGACCGAGCAACGTTCCACGGCGACGGCGGTTCTGCGCATTCTGGAGGATTCCACCGGGCAGCGGGTGCTGTCCGTGTCGGCGCGCAATATCCCGCGGGAATACGAGGTGTTCTATGTGGTGGCCTTTGCCCTGCAAGGCGAGGCAGGGCCCCTGATCACCAACCAGGAGTTCGCCGTGACGCGCAGCTACACGTTTGACGAGACCCAGGTGCTGGGTAAGAGCCTGGAGCAACAGAGCATACAGGCGGCGCTGGCCGATGACCTGGCCCGCCTGGTGCTGCGGCGCTTGAGCTCGGCGGCCCCGGTTCCAGCCTCTTGAGCGCGGCTATGCCGGCGCCCGCCCGGGCCCCGCAGGCTGTCCTGCTGTTGGGTGACAGGGACCCGGCGCCCGTGGGGCAGCTGTTGGGCCGCCTTGGCTTGACACTCAGCCTGGTGGCGGACGGTGCACCACTGCCTGCCAGTTACTGGGGTGCTCCCGAGGCAGGACTCGCCCGTTCGGTGCTGTACGCTCGCCGCGATACGCCGATTCATTCCATCCTGCACGAGGCGGCCCACTACGCGTGCATGTCGCCGGCGCGCCGCGCGCGCCTCTGGGGTGATGCCGGCGGCGATGATCTGGAGGAGTGCGCCGTGTGCTATTTGCAGGTGCTGCTTGCGGACCAGCTGCCCGCGCCCATCAGCCGGGAGCACATGTGCCAGGACATGGATGCCTGGGGATATTCTTTTCGGGAGGGTGGCGCTGCAGCCTGGTTTGATGGCGATGGGCGCGATGCGCGTCGCTGGCTCCAGCAGAAGCAGCTGATCGATCAGGCGGGGCGGCCGACCATGCGCCTCAGGGCCTAGGCTTCAGAGCTTGGTAGGGTTGGGCGCGTCGCCGTAGATCTCAGCGGGGTCGAAGACCTTTTCGGTGTCGGTGAATTCCAAGGTCACCTCATCCTGATCGCTACCCAGGGGAATGCGGCGGTAGAAGCAGGAGCGGTAACCCACGTGACAGCTGGCGCCGCCCGCCACGTCCACCCGCAGCCAGATACAGTCCTGATCATCATCCACCATCAGCTCCCGCACGGTCTGCACCAGGCCGCTGGTAGCGCCCTTGTGCCACAGGGCCTGGCGGCTGCGGCTGAAATAGTGGGCCTGACCGGTTTTGATGGTGAGCTGCAGTGCTTCGTGGTTCATGTAACCATGCATAAGCAGTTCGCCGCTTGCATAGTCTGTGGTCACGGCGGGAATCAGGCCGTCGGCGTCGAACCGGGGCGCCAGTTGCTGGCCTTCTTCAACTTGCTCAATGGTCAGGCGGGGGGCGAACTTCATTGGATCAGCCGGCCTCGTAACGCATTACCGGGCGGCAAGTATACGTGATCGGGCCTGGCGTGGCTTAAGTTGCTATGATCACGGGCCCCTTGTCCCCGTTCGCCTGCTGCTACTCTGGTGCCTCTAGTTCTGCACAACACTCTCACCCGCCGCGAGGAGGTTTTCGAGCCTGCAGACCCCGAGCGGGTGACCATGTATGTGTGCGGGCCCACCGTGTACAACTTTGCTCATATCGGCAATGCCCGGCCGGCGGTCGTGTTCGACGTGCTGGCGCGCCTCCTGCGGCGCTCCTATACGCTGGTGTACGCACGCAACATTACCGACGTGGATGACAAGATCAACGCGGCCGCGGCGGCGGCGGAGGTCCCCATTGGGGCCATTACGGAACGCTTTGCCGCCGCCTATCACGAGGACATGGCCGCGTTGGGGGTCGCCCCGCCGGACGTTGAACCCTGCGTCACCGATCACATTCCCGCCATCATTACCATGATCGAGCGGTTGCTTCAGTCGGGTCACGCTTACGAGGCCGAGGGCCATGTGCTGTTCGCTGTGGGCAGCTTTTCCGCCTATGGGCAGCTCTCACGGCGCCAGCACGAGGACATGGTGGCGGGCGCCCGCGTTGAAGTAGCGCCCTACAAACGGGATCCGGCGGACTTCGTGCTGTGGAAGCCATCCAATGCAGC
Organism: Gammaproteobacteria bacterium; assembly: GCA_041556855.1. GTDB lineage: Bacteria > Pseudomonadota > Gammaproteobacteria > Steroidobacterales > JBFFHS01 > JBFFHS01. The sequence continues at coordinate 57,139 of JBFFHS010000003.1, read as the reverse complement.
TACCGTGGGCTGGCCCAGCCCCTGGGGCCGCGGCCGGCCCGGCTGGCACATCGAGTGCTCCACCATGGCCGAGGTCCATCTCGGTGAGACCATCGATATTCATGGTGGTGGCCAGGATCTGGTTTTTCCTCACCACGAAAACGAATTGGCCCAGAGCACCTGTGCTCACGCTGGCGCAACCTACAGCCGTTACTGGGTCCATAACGGCTTTCTCAATGTGAATCGAGAGAAAATGGCCAAGTCCCTGGGCAACGTCCTGCTGGTGCGCGACCTGTTGCGGGAGGCGCCCGGTGAGGTGATTCGGCTTGCGCTGTTGACGGCCCACTATCGGCAACCGCTGGATTGGAGCGACTCGGTGCTGGATGAAGCCCGTCATCGGCTGGATCGCCTCTACGGCACGCTGCGGGACGCGGGGGTTGCGGGCGAGGGTGTTGAACCCGCTGAGTTGCCCGCGCCTGTGGTGGACGCCCTGGAGGATGATCTGAATACGCCCAAGGCGCTGGCAGCGTTAGCGGAGTTGGCACGGGCCGCCAATCGTGCTGTCGGCAGCAACGCCGCAGCAGCAGCCCAGGCGCTGCGCGCCGGTGGATGGCTGCTCGGGCTGCTACAGCAGGATCCCGCGGCCTGGTTCGCTCAGGGGGATCTGGGGGAGCTCACGCCGGCGGCGGTGGAGGCGCTGCTGGCTCAGCGTGAGGCCCATCGGCGCGCTCGGGACTTCGCCGCTGCGGACCGCATCCGGGACGATCTGGCAGCGCGCGGGATTCTGATTGAGGACAGTCCCGCCGGAACCCGCTGGCGGCACGCGCGATGAGCAGGCAAGGAATCTGGGCGACCGGGCCGGCGTGGCTGGCCCTGAAGCTGGTTCGCGGCTATCAGCTGGTCGTCTCGCCCCTGCTTGGAAGCCACTGCCGCCACTTGCCGACCTGCTCCGAGTACGCTCGCGAGGCGATCCAGCGGTTTGGCCTGATCCGCGGTGGATGGTTGACCATGCGGCGCCTGGGGCGTTGCCATCCCTGGGGAACAGCGGGCTATGACCCCGTGCCCGATGCCCCGGGCGCGCCGGCGGGGCGTCCCACCCGCAGCGGCTCGTAACCCGCCTGCTATTCGCGTTATAGTCAGGTAAAACTGCTGAGCCCCCCGTCTCGATGACCTTCGACAGAAAGCTGCTCGACATTGTCTGTTGCCCCGTTACCCACGTGCCGTTAAGGATTCTCGCCAGCAGTGAGTTGAGCGAGCTCAACCAGCGCATCGCGGCGCGCCAGATCAAGTCCCGGGATGATGCTGTGCTCAGTGAGGCCTGGGAGGCAGGGTTGGTCACCGAAGATGGCAAGCTGGCCTATCCGGTTCGCGACGGCATTCCGGTGCTGCTGGAGGAGTGCGCCGTTCATATGTCCCAGCTGCATCCCTGAACGGGGCTTGGTGAAGATATCCGCAGCCAAGCTGGACCAACAGCTCGCCCGGGGCTTGAGCGCCGCCTTTTTGGTCAGCGGTGATGAGCCGCTGCTGGTGGCTGAGAGCTGCGATCGGATCCGTGCCGCAGCCCGCGCGGCGGGCTTCGGCGAGCGGGAATTGTCCATCATAGAGCGGGGCTTCGACTGGCAGGCGCTGGGCGGCAGCGTCAGCAACCTGTCCCTGTTCAGCACGCGACGCCTGGTCGAGCTGCGGCTTGCCACCGCCCGCCCGGGGGAAGCCGGCGCCAAGGCCCTGTTGCGGCTGCTGGAACAGCCGGATCCGGATCGATTGCTGCTGGTGGTCACGCCAAAACTGGATGCCGCTGCAAGCCGGTCGAAGTGGGTGCGCGGCCTGGAAGAGCAGGGTGTCCACGTTCAGGTTTGGCCCTTGGACCGGGGTCAGCTGCCCAGCTGGATCAGACGCCGCGCCGCCGGGCTGGGTATGCGCCTGGATCGCGACGCGGTGGCGTTGCTGGTGGAGCGTACCGAGGGCAATCTGCTGGCAGCGGCTCAGGAGCTGGACAAGCTCGCGATGTTGGTGGGGCCGGTGGCCGTGGATGAAAAAGCGGTGCTGGCATCGGTGGCCGACAGCGCCCGTTTCGATGTGTACGGTCTGAGCGACGCCGTGTTGGTCGGCGATGGGCAGCGAGCGCTGCGTATTCTGGGCGCCCTGCGGCGCGAGGGTGTGGAGCCGGTCCTGGTGCTGTGGAGCCTGGCTCGGGATGCGGCCCTGCTCGCACGACTACAGTTTGCGCTCAGCGCCGGCGAGCAGCCGGCCCGCGCCATGCAGCAGCAGGGCGTGTGGCGTCGCCGCCAACCGCTCGTGAGCAACGCCCTGGGGCGGCTGTCCGGCGCCGTTGTCGCCCAGCTGCAGCGGCGGGTTGCGGCCGCGGATCGCGTGATCAAGGGTGTGCAGCCCGGTGCGCCCTGGGATGCGCTGGCGGACCTGGCACTGCAGATGGCGCAGCCGCGGGCCGCCGCGTGATTTCTGCTGGCGGCGCGGCAGATCGCGAGGCCAAGGGTTGATGGGGCCCATCGGGATCTTCGGCGGCACCTTTGACCCGATCCACTACGGTCATTTGCGCACAGCCTTCGAATTGCTTGAGGCTCTGTCCCTGGACCAGGTGCGATTCATGCCGGCCGGCAATCCGCCCCATCGGGACCCACCTCAGGCTGATGCGGCGCTCCGCGCCGCCATGGTGCAGGCTGCGGTGGCGGGTCAGCCGGGGTTCCTGGTGGATGACCGGGAGCTTAACCGTGCCGGCCCGTCCTATTCCGTGGATACGCTGGCGAGTCTGCGAGCGGAGTTTGCCGACCGCCCGCTGTGCCTGATTATCGGCATGGATGCCTTTCTCGGTTTGCCCAAGTGGTACCACTGGCGGGAGATTCTGGATCTTGCCCATATTGTCGTCGCGCATCGTCCCGGATGGCGCGTGCCGGACAGCGGCCCCCTGCAGCAGCTGGTGCGCGAGCAGGGCACAGCCCGAAGCCAGGATCTGCACGAGGCGCCGAGCGGGCACGTGTATGTCCATGCGGTCACCCAGTTGGAGATCTCTTCCACTGACCTGCGCGCCTTGATTCGTGCCGGACATGATCCGAAGTATTTGATGCCGGACAAAGTCCGGGAGCTGATCAGAACCCGCCGCTGCTATTTTTGAGCGGCGCACGCAGAGGAACTCGATGCAAAGCCAGCAACTCGCCGATTTGGTGCACGACGCTCTGGATGACCTGAAAGCTAACGCCATCAAGACGCTGGATGTACGCCACCTGACGTCGGTGACTGACTTCATGATCATCGCCAGCGGACGTTCGGACCGCCACGTGCGCGCCCTGGCGGACGCGGTGTTGGAACGCTGCAAGGCGGCCGGCTGCGCGGCGCTCGGGGTTGAGGGTCAGACGGCGGGCGAATGGGTGCTGCTGGACCTGGGTGATGTCGTGGTGCATGTGATGCTGCCGCGGGTTCGTGATTTCTATAACCTGGAAAAGCTCTGGGACATTGAGAACCGCGCCGAACCGTCCAGCGCGGCCGGCGCTCCCCCCTGATGCACATCCACATCCTCGTCGTGGGGAACCGACCGCCGGAATGGGTGGCACGGGGCTGCGAGGACTACCTCAAGCGGCTGCCCGCGGCGGCTCGCCCCCGGATCCAGCGTTTGCCCCTGGCGCGCCGCGGCCCCAGCGCCGCCGCCGCCCGCGATGCGCAGGGCAAACGCATGCTCGCACTGCTCCCGGCGCGAGCTCATGTGGTGGCTCTGGATGTGGCGGGTTCCCCCTGGAGCACCGCTCAGCTCAGCGATCGGCTGATGCGCTGGCAACATGACCGTCAGGACGTGTATCTGCTCATCGGTGGCCCCGACGGCCTGGCACCGGCCTGTCTGGAGCGAGCTCGAGAGCGCTGGTCCCTCGGGCCCCTGACGTTACCCCATACGCTGATTCAGGTGGTCCTGGCCGAAGCCCTGTATCGCGCCTGGACCGTCAACCAGGGTCATCCCTATCATCGCTGAGGGCCTCTCACGAGCCCGCCCCGCGGTTCTTTGCCTTAATGGGCGGAAGTCGTACTATTCCATTGAATGAAAAAGGATTTCATCTATCTGGCGTCTGCCTCGCCGCGGCGCAGCGAGCTGCTTGAGCAGATCGGCGTGGCGTTCCAAGTTCGCTCGGCGGATTTGCCTGAAGAGCCGCTGCCAGCGGAAACACCACGGGACTTTGCGACCCGCATGGCTCGAGAGAAGGTATCTGCCGTGGCACAACAGCTGACAGCAGCGGTGGCTCGCCCCATCCTGGGCGCCGATACCGTGGTGGTGCTGGGCGAGCGTATCTTCGGTAAGCCAGCAGATCGGACCCAGGCCCAGGCGATGCTGGCGGAGCTTTCCGGTGCTACTCACCGAGTCGTTACCGCCGTGGCCGTGCTGGCGGAGGGCCAGCTCGAAGATCGCGTCAGTATCAGCGAAGTGCGATTGCGTGCCACGACAGCTGCCGAGCGCTATGCCTATGCTGAGACTGGTGAGCCGCTGGATAAGGCTGGCGGCTATGCTGTGCAGGGTCGGGGCGCGGTCTTCGTTGAGGCTATCCACGGCAGTTATTCGGGCGTGGTGGGCTTGCCCCTGGCGGAGACCGTCGCGCTGTTGCGGCGCTTTGGCTTGCCGGCCTGGCTTGAAGGAAACCGCTAGATGCGTGAGGAGATTCTTGTCAACGTCACGCCGCGGGAGGTGCGCGCGGCCCTCGTGGAGAACGGTGTACTGCAGGAAGTGTTGTTGGAGCGGGCGTCGCGTCGGGGGCTGATCAGTAACATCTACAAGGGAAAAGTCTCCCGGGTGCTGCCCGGGATGCAGGCGGCCTTTATTGAGATCGGGCTGGAGCGCACCGCTTTTCTGCATGCTTCGGATATCGTCCGCAACCCCCATGAAGCGTCTGATGAAGGCGCGCCCACCCCGGGTATCAGCGAACTGGTCCAGGAAGGGGCCGAGATCCTGGTGCAGGTTCTGAAGGACCCTCTGGGAAGCAAAGGGGCCCGTCTGACCACCTACATGACGATCCCCTCCCGCTACCTGGTCCTGATGCCGCGCAGCCCGGGCGTGGGTATTTCTGCTCGAATCGAATCTGAGCAGGAGCGGGAACGACTGCGGCTGGTCATGGACAGCATTCTGCCCGAGGGCGGTCCTGGCTACATTGTGCGCACCGCAGCTGAAGGCGCCAGTATGGAGGCGCTGCGGGCCGATATGCTGTTCTTGGAGAAGCTCTGGGCATCTATTCAGCAGACTGCCGGGCGGGCCCGGCCGGGCGAGCTGGTTTATGAGGATCTGCCGCTGGCCGTGCGGGTGATGCGTGATCTGCTCAGCAGCGAGATCGACAAGGTGCGGGTAGACAGCGAACCCATGTTCGCTCGGATGAAAGACTTTGCCGAGCGGTTCGTGCCGGAGCTGGCTGGGGCCATTGAGCTGTACGGGGGCGCCCGGCCGATCTTCGACCTCTACGGCATCGAAGATGAGATCGGGCGAGCCTTGGGCCGCAAAGTGCCGCTGAAATCGGGCGGCTATCTGATCTTCGACCAGACAGAGGCGATGACCACCATCGACGTCAACACGGGCGCCTATGTGGGCCACCGCAACCTGGAAGAGACGATTTTTCGCACCAACCTGGAGGCTGCGGTTGCCATCGCCCGGCAGCTACGTCTGCGCAACCTGGGTGGCATCATCATCATCGATTTTATTGACATGACCGAGGAGGAACACCGCCGCCAGGTGCAACAGGCACTGGAGCGCAGCCTCAGCAACGACCAGGCCAAGACCCAGCTGATGAACGTCTCACCGCTGGGACTGGTAGAAATGACCCGCAAGCGGACCCGTGAGAGCCTGGAACATGTGCTGTGCGAACCTTGTCCAATTTGCGAAGGACGCGGGTTCGTCAAGACGTCGGAAACGGTGTGCTACGACGTTTTTCGCGAGATCCTGCGGCAACACCGCCAGTTCGATTTCACTGAAGCGCTGGTGCTGGCCCACCCGGAAGTCATCGAGCGGCTGCTGGATGAAGAATCCGCCACCATGGCGGAGCTGGAAGAGCTGACCGGCAAGCCGATTCGCCTGCAGACTGAGAATATGTATTCCCCGGACCATTTCGACGTGGTGCTGATGTAAGGACGAGGCAACCGGTGCTGAAGCTAGTCAAAATGATTGTCCGACAACTGGCCACAGTGGCGGCGGTGGGCGTCATTCTGCTGGCAATTGCCGTGGGCGCCTTCCGTTTGCTCCTGCCCCAGCTGCCTGCCTATGAGCGCGAGATCAAGGGGTGGGCTCAGGATGCGCTAGGCCTTACCGTAGAGTTCAGCCGTCTGGATGCCCGCTGGGGCCTGCAGGGGCCGGAGTTAACCTTCTTCGATGCCCAGGTTGGCGGCCAGGGGAATGCGCAGCTGCTGGCGGCGCGGCGGGCCAGCGTGGGCGTGAGTCTCCTGCGCTTGATCCGTACCCGGGAGCTGCTGGTCGATCAGTTCACCCTGGCGGGCACCAGCGTGTTGCTGGAGCGGCGCGCCGATGGCAGTTTTGCGATCCAGCAACAAAGTCTGGATCCGCGGGCTGCGGCAGGTGGTTTTGACCTGAGCAAAATCCCACCCTTTCAGGTGCTGGTGCGGGATAGTCGCATCCGCTACGTGGATCATACCCGCGATGCTGCCGTATGGGAGTTCGGCGACGCCCAGATTGAATTGCAGCGCAAGGCCGATCGAGTGCTGCTGACCGTCGAGGCGAGCCTGCCAGAAGCGTTGGGAAGCCGGCTTGTCTTCTCCGCGGAGGCGGATCTGGATCCCGACGTAACGGAGCTCAGCGAGCTGGAAACCGGGCCCTGGCGGATCGTCACCGAGGCGTCGGACATCGACCTGGCGGGCTGGGCGCGCCTGCTGCCGGTGGCGTCCCCATTCCTGCCTGATGAGGGTCGTGGCGACGTCTCCGTCTGGGTGGAATTCGCCGAGCGAGCGCCGGTCACGGGCACGCTGCAGGTTGCCTTGGACGGCGTGGTGCTGCCCAACCAACGTATGTCAGCCCGCCACGGGGATCCCTACGACGGTGTGCGCGCGGTTGCCGAGTGGGCCAGAGACCCGGACGACCCGGACGCCTGGCGTATCGGACTGACAGACCTGACCATTACCCGGACGGGTCAGCGTTGGCCGACCAGCAATGCTGATTTGAAGCTGCGGCTCGAGGATGGCGAGCCGTCATCCGTCGATCTCGCGGTCGGCTTCGTGCGCTTGCAGGATCTGGCGCCTGTCGCCGCGCTGCTCCCCGAGGAGGACGTCGCCACGCTTTGGCGGGGCCTGGACCCGGAAGGGGATCTGCGCAACGTCAGCCTGACTCTGCAACGTATGCCCGCGGGTGACTGGAGCTACACGGTGGAGGCCGGCCTGCAGAGCGTCGGCATCGCTGCCTATGGAGACTGGCCCGGCATCCGGGGCGTTACCGCCGACGTCCGCGCCGATCCAACCAGCGGCAGCCTGGACTTGAGCAGCACAGCCGTGGTGCTGGATTACCCCGATTTTTTTGCCGAGCCGATAGGCGCAGTCAGCTTGAGCGGCATTGTGGTCTGGCGCCAGGGTCGGGGCGGGCTGCGCGTGGTGGGCGATGACGTCGCCATTGATAGCCCTGACTTTGCCGTTCGCTCGAGTCTGGAGTTGACTCTGCCCGCTGACGGATCATCGCCGGTGCTGGAGATCGATGCCGGTGCGGTAGGCATCGACGCGCTGGCGGCGAAACGTTATTTGCCGGTGCGCAAGATGCGGCCGCGGCTGGTGCGATGGTTGCAGCAGGCGGTTCAGGGTGGCGAGATCTCGCGCGCGCGCCTGAGCTTTTTCGGCCCCATCCGCGCCTTTCCCTTTGATAATGGCGAGGGCCAGCTTCGCGTCACGGGACGTGTGGAGAACGGCCGCTTGCAATTCGCCCCTGGTTGGACGACAGCGGAGAACATCGCCGCGGATGTCGTGTTTGCCAATGCCCGGCTCGAGGGTCAGATTCTGAGCGCGCGCATCCTCAACCACATCACCCGCGACACGGCGGTGAGTTTCCCCGATCTGCGGACCGGCGTTATGACCGTGAACGGCAGTACGGTGGGCCCACTTCAGGACGTGCTGGACTTCCTCAAAATCACGCCCGTCACCGCGAAGCGCATGGGCGGCCGTCTGAGCACGCTCTCGGCCCCCGCCGGGCTCGGGCGGGTAGCCCTGGATCTCACGCTCCCCATCAGATCGATGCCCGATTACGAGTTGCGCGGCACCCTGAGCCTGGAGGACGGCGAGTTGGCCCTGGACGGCCTCGCACCTGCCTTTACAGATCTCAACGGCGATCTGGCCCTGGAACAGAATGAGGTCAGTGGTGAGGGCATCACGGGGCAGCTGCTGGGCTTTCCCCTGGTCGCGAGCGTGACGCCGCTGCGCGCCGCCGATTATCGATCGCAGATTTCCTGGTCAGGGCCCTTCGACAGTTCAGCCGTGCAGCCCTGGTTGCCTGCCGATCTGGCACGCCGCATGACGGGCAGCAGCGAGTGGCGGGTAGACGTATTGCTCCCGGTTTCTGAGGACGATGCAGACGGCGCGCCTACCCGGGTCAAAGTTGCATCGGACCTGGCTGGCATGGGTCTGGATCTGCCGGCGCCATTCGCTAAAGAGCGGGCTGATCCGATGAGCATGGCGGCCGAGCTCAGCTTCGGGATCGGCGGCGAGGCTGTCGTTGAGGGCTATCTGGGTACCGTAGGCCGTTTTCAGCTTGGTTTTGCGGTGGGCGACGACGGTACCCGCTTCAGCCGCGGTAACCTGCGCTTTGGCGACAGCGCTGCGGTGCTGCCAAAGAGCGGTCTGGTGATCGACGGTCAGTTGCCCACCCTGGCCGTGGACGACTGGATTGCGTTATTTGCCCAGCAGGGCGCCATGCTGGCCGGGGTTGATATCCCTGTGGCTTCGGACTTGCATATCGCCGAGTTGAGCGCATTTGGCCAGGATCTGGGCACTGCGCATCTGGCGGTTTCCCGCGGCGAGACCGATTGGAACGTGCAGGTGGCCAGCGAGCCTGTGGCGGGGCGTATCCTCATCCCGGCGCGCCTCGCCGACCGGCCCCAACTGGTGCTGGACATGGAACGGCTGCGCCTGGCGACCGGCACCGGTGCGGGATTTAAGCCGGATCCCCGCAAGTTGCCGGGGGCCCTGGTAGTGGCGCGGGATTTTGCCCTGGGTGATCGTGAGCTGGGCGAACTCAACGCGGACATCAGCGCCGAGTCCCTCGGACTGAGCATGAATTCGTTCGCCACCGACGCCGGTAGCTATGCCATCAAGGGCTCCGGCCGCTGGACCACGCGTGGCGACGAGCAGAGCACGCGCATCGCCTTGACGCTCACTACCACGGACATTGCCGCAAGCCTCGAGGGTCTGGGATCCATGCAGGGCATGGTTGATGGCAGCGCGGCTCAGTTGACCGCCGATGTATCCTGGAACGGTGGGCCGACGGCGGATTGGACGGCCTCGGTGGCCGGCGAGGTCAGCCTGAGTATGGACGACGGCAGCGTATACGCCATCGAGCCGGGAGCCGGCCGTGTAGTAGGGCTGATGAGCATCGCCGCGCTGCCGCGCCGTTTGGCGCTGGACTTTCGTGACGTCTTTCAGAAAGGCCTGCGTTTCGACAAAGTCCGCGGCAGCTTTTTACTCATTGATGGTGATGCCTATACCAACAATCTGAAGCTGGAAGGACCGGTGGCCGAAATCGGTATCGTCGGGCGGGTCGGCTTGAAAGACCGGGACTATCAGCAGCAGGCGGTGGTCACCGCGGAGGCCGGAAAAATGCTGCCCGCCGTGGGTGGGATCCTTGCAGGCCCGGGAGTAGGCGCGGCGCTGTTACTGTTCACTCAGATCTTCAAGGAGCCGCTCAAGGGCATGGGCCGCGCCTCCTACTGCGTGACCGGGTCGTGGGATGAGCCGTCCGTGGAGCGCCTGACGCCCGCCGAGCTTGCCGAGGGCCCCTTGTGCGTGGACCTGCCCCCCGAGCCGGCCAGCGCCATGGCCGGGGCTGAGGACGGGGCGGGTTGAAAGTCGCGGCCGTGCAGCTCAACAGTGGCGCCGATGTGGCTGCAAATCTTGCTCAGGCGGATGAGTTGGTCGGCGCCGCGGCCGCTGATGGCGCGCAGCTGATCGTGCTACCGGAGAACTTCGCCTTTATGGGTGCGGCCCAGACCGATCGGCTGGACGTGGCTGAGCAACCGGGTACGGGCCCGATTCAGGGTTTCCTGGCCGGCAGCGCAGCCCGGCACGGGGTCTGGCTCGTGGGCGGCACCATTCCGGTGTTTGGCGACGAGACAAAGCGTGCCGCCGCCGCTTGCCTCGTGTACGGCCCCGACGGCGAGCTGGCCGGGCGCTACGACAAGATCCACTTGTTCGACGTGGCGATTCCCGATGCGCCTGAGGAGTATCGCGAGTCGGCCAGCACAGCGCCGGGTAATGCGCCGGTTGTGGTAGATACCGGCGTCGCCCGCGTGGCTTTGGCTGTGTGTTACGACATTCGCTTTCCTGCCCTGTTCCACCGACTGGGGCTTGCGGGTATGGACGTGTTAAGCGTGCCCGCGGCGTTCACCGTCCCGACGGGCTCGGCGCACTGGCACTGCCTGCTGCGGGCACGCTGCGTCGAGTCACTGTGCTACGGTATTGCCGCGGCCCAGTGGGGTCAGCATCCTGGGGGCCGCCAAACCTACGGTCATTCTCTGATTGTCGGCCCCTGGGGTGACGTTCTGGCGGAGTTGCCCGCCGGCGCTGGTGTGTGTTCGGCGGAAATCGATATCATGTCGTTACGCGCTTTGCGCGACCGTTTCCCGGCCTTGCGCCACCGAAGAGAGCTTTGATACATGGATGCCAGCCAACCCGGCACGACCGACGCCACACCCCAGGCCGTGGACCGCCTGCTTGCCCCCGCCGGGCTGGACCTGGGTGCCCTGGACAGCACGATGGGGCAGCTGCTGCAGCACAAGATCGATTTTGGCGACCTGTATTTTCAACAAACCCGTTACGAAGCATGGAGCTTGGAAGATCGCCGCGTCAAAGACGGGACCTATAGCATCGAGCAGGGCGTAGGGGTGCGCGCCTTGGCCGGTGAAAAGACCGGCTTCGCCTATTCGGATCAGATTGATGCGGCGGCGTTGACCGAGGCGGCACAGGCGGCGCGGGCGATCGCCCGGCATGGGGAGGGTCGCGCCCGAATCGCCGCGCGAGCGACCAGGAACCTGGCTTTATACCCGGCAGCGGATCCGCTGGTGAGTTGGTCGGACGACCATAAAGTGCAGCTGTTGACCCGGCTCGATGAAGCGGCGCGGGCCATGGACCCCCGGGTCAAAGAGGTGATCGCTAATCTGGCCGGTGTCTACGAGACCATTCTCATCGTGGCATCCGATGGCACCTGCGCAGCGGACGTGCGTCCCCTGGTGCGCCTGAACGTCTCCGTAATCATGGAGTCCGGGAAGCGTCGCGAGCAGGGTTTTGCCGGTGCCGGCGGCCGCAGTGACTACCGGCGTTTTGATGATTTTGAGACGGCCGTCACGTTGGCGCAGGAGGCGGTGCGCCAGGCCGCGGTGAACATGGAGGCTCGTCCCGCGCCGGCGGGCAACATGCCGGTGGTTCTTGGCCCCGGCTGGCCGGGCGTTCTGCTCCACGAAGCCATTGGCCACGGTCTGGAAGGCGACTTCAACCGTAAAGGGACCTCTGCATTTGCCGGCCGGATCGGTGAGCAGGTGGCCAGTACCGCGTGCACGGTGGTGGATGACGGCACGCTGCCAGGGCGTCGCGGCTCTCTCAACGTAGATGACGAGGGCGTGCCGACTCAGCAGACAGTGCTCATCGAGAATGGTGTGCTGAGCAGCTATATGCAGGATAAGTTGAACGCGCGCCTCATGGGCGTGGCGCCCACGGGCAACGGTCGGCGCGAGTCCTTCGGCCATGCGCCCATGCCGCGCATGACCAATACCTACATGTTGCCGGGTGAGCACGATCCTGCCGAGATCATAGCCAGCGTCGCCAAGGGTATTTATGCGCCTAACTTCGGCGGCGGCCAGGTGGATATCACTTCCGGTAAGTTCGTGTTCTCCGCCAGCGAAGCCTACCTGATCGAAAACGGCCGCATCGGCACCCCCGTCAAGGGCGCCATGTTGATTGGGAACGGTCCGGACGTGTTGACCCGTGTGTCCATGGTTGGCAACGACCTGGAGCTGGATGCTGGCATCGGGGTCTGCGGCAAGGATGGCCAATCCGTCCCCGTCGGCGTTGGTCAGCCCACGCTGAAAATAGATTCGCTCACCGTCGGCGGCACGGAAGCCTGATCAGCCTGGGAGGTCCCACCGCCCTTTGGGTCGGCTCGCTGGCACGGATGGATCCCTGCAGCAACACGGCGCCACGCTTTGCACGGCCGCCAGACCCTTTTGTCAAATAGCTGCGGCGCCCGGCGCCCCGACCCGCCCCCCATGGGTTGACGGTTGGCTGTTCATGATGCGTGTGAAACAGTTCACTGCAAGCCGGCACTGGTGCCCCGTAACATCCCGGTTGTTGGGTCTGGTCGAGATCAGGGATGAAAGACGACAAAACCGCCAACGAGATTGATCTGGCGGGCGTGCTGTTGGAGTTGCCCGAGTCACCGGGTGGCCGGCAGCCGGATTTATCGGTCCAGGCAGGGACCGGCTCTTTGACCGATTGCCTGGTGCGCTTGCCGCGTACTGCCAAGGGTTAGCCCGGGCTGGCGCTGCGGAAGCCCGAAGCCTCATGGACGAGCCTGGACCGAAATCAGCGGCTGGCGAATCTGCGGCGGGGTCGCTGGAGGATATGGCGCTGGGTCCGCTCACGCCGGAGGACCGGGAGCGTCTGGCCATGGACGCCTGGGAGCCCACCCTGCTGCGCAAGCTTCTGAAGGCGCAAGACGCGCTGCTGCGGCAATCAAAGCTCGACAGGTCCTGCTAAAGCGCCGGGTACGGTGGCCGCCTGATAGCCATGGACAGGCACTGGTCGTAACAACACACTCTTCGCCGGGAGGTCGGCAATGTGGCTTTCTAAGCCTCTGTACGAATCTGTTCCCTACTTCTATTTTGTCGCCGGGGTGGTCGGCCTGGTGGCGAGCGTGTACGTCAATGACTGGTATTGGCCTGCCATCTGCACGGCGTTGGGACTGGTTTGTCTGTTGATCGGACTCGTGGTTTGGCTAAAGCGCCGCGACTACAGGCAAAGCTGCAGTAGCAGGTCCCGTGAGATCAAAATCAGCAACGAGCTAAATTGACCCGGGTTATGGGGCGGACTCTTCGTGGCCTCGCTCGTTGTCCAGGTCCCCATCTTGCAGGCGTCCTGGGTCATTCCCCGGGCCCGGTTCGACCACCGCCGAGGCAGCGCGAAGATCCCGATAGACCAGCCTATGCTCGCCCAGCAGGATCACGTCGCCGTCGGTCAAGCGGTGCCGTTTGACCGGGGCTGCGCCCACAATAATTCCGTTGGTGCTGTTGAGATCCTCCAGCATGCTTTGCTGAGCATCACTGATGATCTGAGCATGATGCCGGCTGATAAACTTACTGCGGATCTGCAGGTCATTGTCGGTGGTGCGACCGATGATGGTGCGACCGCTCGATAGCTCGTGGACTCCGACGCGCTGATTCTGGAACATGACCTCCAGGCGCGCCATGGCAAAATGACGCGTGTCCTGCTTGATCACACTATTGCCAGGTGTCTGCGCCGGTTTTGGGGCCGGCGCGCGTGATCCGTGAATCCGCTGGGCGTATTCCGCCCATTGCAGTTCCGCTACCGCTTCCATCACGACGTCGTGGTCAATGCGTTTCCGCTCGCCGGCGAAAGCACAGAGCATTGCCGTGTCGCAGAGTATGTTCACCAATCGGGGGACGCCACCGCTGTAGCGAAAAATCGTGGGGAAGGAATCTTCGCTGAAAATCTCCCGGCCATTGGAGCCGGCGACGAGCAAGCGATGCTCGATGTAATCACGGGTCTCGGATTCGTTCAGCGGGCCCAGGTGGAAGCGCAGCCGTACACGCTGTGCCAGTTGCTCCAGGCGCCGCGAGTCGAGCTTGTCGTTCAGTTCCGGCTGGCCCACCAGAATGATGCGCAAGACCTTCTCTTTCTGGGCCTCGATGCCTGATAACAGGCGAACCTCCTCCAGCACCTTGCGGGACAGGTTCTGGGCCTCATCGATGACCAGCAACACCTGCCTGCCAGCCGCATACTGCTCAACGAGAAAATCCTTGAGCATGGACATCAGCTCGACTTTGCGCGCTTTGAAAGGCTTGTAGCCGAACTCCACGAGTACGGACTGGAGGAATTCCACCGGTGTAATCTGAGTCTGGGTCAGATAGCCCAGCGTCACGTTTTCCGGCAATTCCGCCAGAAAAGCCTCTATCAGGGTGGTTTTGCCGGAACCGATTTCCCCGGTAATCACCACGAAGCCGTCAGCCAGCCAGATGGTGGATTCCATATAGGCCTTCGCCCGCGTGTGCTGTTTGCTGGCAAACAGGAACTGTGGGTCAGGAGTGAGCCGAAAGGGCGGCTCGTCCAGATCAAACAGCTCGCGGTACATGGACATCCTGATGCGGCGGCACGAACAGTCTAGTATATCGAGATCGCGGGGGCCGTTGGCGAAATCGCCCCGGTTGACGGCCGGTCGCTAGCGCCTCAGCAGTTGTCGCGCTGCTGCCAATCGCTCGCGGGCTGCAACCGCGTCTGAGGCCACCACGGTGTAGTGCCCCAGCTTGCGTCCGGGCCGGGGGGTCTTTCCATAGCTGTGCAGGTGGCCGTCGGGCAGGGACAAAAGAGCGACGGGATCGGGCATCTCGCCGAGCAGATTCAGCATGGCAGCGGTGCCCCGGGCAGAGGTGTCGCCCAGTGGCCAACCGAGCACCGCGCGCAGGTGGTTTTCGAACTGGCTGGTGGTGGCCCCCTCGATGGTCCAATGGCCGGAGTTGTGCACCCGCGGTGCCATTTCGTTAGCCAGCAGGCCCGCGGGCGTGTCGAAAAACTCCACCGTGAGCACGCCGCGATAGTTGAGCGCAGCAATCAGGGCAGCCAGCCAGGCACGAGCTGCCGCTTCATGGTTGGCCTCCGGTGCCGGGGCAACACTGGTCATCAGGATGCCATCCTGATGCACATTTTCACTCAGCGGGTAATACCTGATTTCTCCGGCACCGGCGACGGCGACCAGGGAGAGCTCCCGCGCGAAGTCGATGCGCGCCTCGAGAATCGCTGGCACCTCACCCAGGGTGTCCCAGG
Source organism: Gammaproteobacteria bacterium (assembly GCA_041556855.1). Classification (GTDB taxonomy): domain Bacteria; phylum Pseudomonadota; class Gammaproteobacteria; order Steroidobacterales; family JBFFHS01; genus JBFFHS01. The sequence goes on along the minus strand of JBFFHS010000003.1, from coordinate 41,929 downwards.
CGGCGGCCAGCGCCGGCGCGCTCTCTACGAAAACCTGGCCGCGGCCGTCGTAGCCAAGCCGACGGGCCTTGAGGACGGCAGGCAAGCCCACGGTTGCCGCTGCCGCTTGCAGGTCTGCGGCGGTCTCCACAGGCACATAGGCTGCGGTGGGAATGCCCAACGATTCGAACAGTTGCTTCTCGGCGAGGCGATCCTGGGCGCTGGCCAGTGCTTGAAGGCTCGGTGCGAGCTGGTCAGCGTAGGGTTCCAAGGGCGGTACCGGGATGTTCTCGAACTCGTAGGTCAGCACGTCGGCCCCCGCAGCCAGGGCAGCCAACGCGGCCGGGTCGTCAAAAGCGCCCCGTACGAAGCGGCCGAGACCCGCTGCCGGCGCATTGGCGTTCGGGTCCAGAAAACTGAACTCCAGTCCCAGCGGAATGCCCGCCAGGGCGAGCATCTGGCCCAGTTGGCCAGCACCAATCACAGCGACCCGGGTGGCCTGGTCCTTGCTCATCGCGAGGTGGGTATCAGTCAGCTTGCCGGGGATCGGGCCGGGAAAGTACCCCATCGGTCTGCTGCTCACGAAAACGGCGCAGCCGCTGCGCAAGCTCAGGGTCCTGCAGCGCCAGAATTTCCCCTGCGAGCAGGGCGGCATTACGCGCCCCCGCCGGGCCGATGGCCAGCGTGGCGACTGGCACTCCGCCGGGCATCTGCACAATGGAAAGCAGTGAGTCCAGCCCGTTCAGGGCCTTGGACTGCACCGGCACGCCGAGCACCGGCAAGAGCGTTTTCGCCGCGGTCATGCCCGGCAGATGGGCGGCCCCGCCGGCGCCCGCGATCAGCACTTTGAGGCCCCGCCCCGCCGCGCTTGCCGCGTACTCGAACAGCAGGTCAGGGGTTCGATGGGCCGATACCACCCGAGTTTCATGGGGGATCTCCAACTCATTGAGCGTTTGAGACGCATGCTGCATCGTGTCCCAATCGGACACTGAGCCCATGATTATGCCGACCGCAGGTTCCACAGCGGGGATTGTACCGCGTTGCAGGGATCCTGGCTGCCGGCCGATGTTGCCCTGCGGGGGCGCAACGCCGGGCTGATGCAAGCTAGAATGCCCGCACGCCATGGATAACTCTGCCCTGGAAACTCAGCTCACCACGGTGGCCCGGCGCGCGCTGGAGCGCGCCGACGCCGGCGGCGCCGACGCGGCGGAGGCGGGTGTCAGCTACGAGGAAGGCTTGTCGGTCACGGTACGTTTGGGTGAACTGGAGTCCCTGGAACGTCAGCGAGATCGGGGCCTGGCAGTGACCGTCTATTGTCAGGGCCGCAAGGGAAGCGCATCGACCGCTGATTTCAGTGATCAGGCTGTCGCCAGAACGGTCGACCAGGCCTTGAGCATCGCCCGTTTTACCGAGGTGGATGAGTACGCCGGGCTGGCCGATCCGGATCGGCTCGCCACGGATCCACCGGATCTGGATCTTTATCACCCCTGGGTGCTGACCATTGATCATGCGGAAGCGCTGGCCCGGGAGACGGAGGCTGCGGCCCGGGCTCTTGATCCGCGGATTCAGAATTCCGACGGCGCGACGGTGGCCAGTCACGAGTCGATGCGCGTCTACGCCAACTCCCACGGCTTTTGTGCCGGTTATCCAACCAGCTATCACTCGACCAGCTGCGCCGTGGTGGCCCAGGACGAAAGCGGTATGGAACGGGATTATTGGTATACCGTAGCGCGCCGGCCGGAGGATCTGGAGTCGGGCTCGGCCATCGGCGAGCGTGCCGCGCGCCGCGCCTTGCGGCGACTGGGCGCGCGCCAGTTAACCACCCGACGTGCGCCCGTGATATTCCCCGCCGAGCTGGCCCGTGGCCTGATGGGGCATTTAACGGCGGCCATCACGGGAGCCAGCCAGTACCGCGGGGCGTCCTTTCTGCTCAATGCCAAGGGTGAGCAGATACTGCCGGCATTTGCCCAGATTGACGAGAACCCATTTATTCCCGCTGCTATGGGCAGCGTTCCCTTCGATCGCGAAGGCGTGGCAGTTGCGCCGCGCCAACTCATTGCAAATGGCGTTCTAACCGGTTATGTACTGTCGAGCTATTCCGCGCGCCGTCTGGGGGCGGAAACCACTGGCAATGCGGGCGGGATTCATAATCTCATCGTCACGCCGACGGGGGGTGATCTTAAGGCGCTGCTGAGGCCTCTGGACGGTGCGTTCCTGGTCGGCGAGCTCATGGGGCAGGGCGCCAACACGGTCACCGGCGACTACTCCCGCGGCGCCGCCGGCTTCTGGGTAGAAGGCGGCGAGATCCAGTATCCTGTCAACGAAGTGACCATTGCCGGTAATCTTGCTCAGATGCTCAAGGACATCACGGCGTTTGGCTCAGACGTGGATCTGCGCGGCACGATTCGCTGTGGCTCTATCGTCGTCGGCGAGATGACGATCGCCGGTCGTTAAAAGGACGTCGACCGGCCCAGGTTGACTGCTCCCGGCGGGATGGCCTGACGTTCTTGCTCCCCCTGCTGCGTGACCAGATCCGCAAGCGTCGCAGTGCCCAGCGTAGTGTCGATAGCCTGGTCGACTTGCGCAGCGATCTGGTCCACCGGCGGATCCCAGGCCGGTGAGCCCCGTTCCTCCTCTGCGCTGGCGCGCCGCACTGCGCCCAGCACATCGCGTACCTGGATGGTGATGAGCGCCTTGGCCGGTATCAGACGGTCGTCCGTCGTCACCGTGAGCAGGCCGGCTTCGGTGAGCGCCTGGACGATGGGCGCCATGGAATGGGCCGGCAGCGCGGCATGGGCTGCCAGGCTTGCGACGCGCCAGCCGTGCCCGGGGCTCACGAAGTCCCGGGCCACCAGCACCATGGTCATCAGCGCCAGTCGTTCTCTGACGCCGTTGGCCATGCTCGGTGTGCGCCGGCCGATCTTCAGGTAGCCGGGATTCTGATGATAGAACGCCAGTTGAGCGCCGTAGAGCAGCACCAGCCAGGACAGGTACAACCAGAGCATGGCTACGATCACGATGGCAAAGCCAGAATAGATCGCTTCGGTTCGGGTCGCCGCAGCGACGAACTGGGAAAACAAACTGCCGCCGGCGGCCCACAGAATCCCCGCCACCAATCCACCAACGCCCGCGGATCTGAGTCGTACGCGGGTATTGGGAACGAAAGCGTACAGAAATGTGAACGCACCGATCACCAGCAAGTAGGGGAACATTTTGCCCAGCATGACGATGCCGGCGCCCAGGGGCTCCACAGCGGCAATGCGCTGCATCAGGGTGGTGCTGGTAATGGATGCGGTGATGCCCATGGCGAAGGTCATTACCACGGGGCCGACGAGCATCACGCTCAGGTATTCGCTGAAGCGACGCCCGAAGCTGCGCGGCCGGTCTACGCGCCAGACGAAGTTGAAGCTGTCTTCAACTTTCTGAGCCATGGACAGTACCGTGAACAACAGAAAGCCCAGGCTCAAGCCGGCCAGCGCCGTGCCCTGAACGTTGTCCACGAAGCTGATTACGTTGCCGGTCAATTCCGCTCCTTTCTCTCCCAGCGGCGAGAGAAACTGGGCGAGCATGGGTTCCATCTGCCGATGGAAACCGAGACCTTTCAGGACGGAAAAACTGAAAGCCAGCAGCGGAACCACCGCCAGCATTGTGGTGTAGACCAGGCTCATGGCGCGCAGGCTGAGCTGACCGTCCAGCGCTTCCCGGGCGAGAGCGTAGCCATAGCGGGCGACAAGCACGGCGAACCGCGCCGGTCCGCTGGGCATCTCGGCCGGCCATAGCACCTCAGTCAGGCGCTTTTGCAGCCGCTCAAGCACGGGTCTCACCCACCAGCCGCTGCAGCGCTTCCAGGTACTTGGCGCTGGTGCGGGCAATCACGTCCGCCGGCAGATGCGGGCCGGGCGCCCGCTTATTCCAATCCAGAGTTTCCAGATAGTCGCGCACGTACTGCTTGTCGAAGCTCGGCGGCGACATGCCCACGGCGTAACTTTCCACTGGCCAGAACCGGGACGAGTCGGGAGTCAGCACTTCGTCGATCAAATACAGCTCATCGTGCGCATCCAGACCGAACTCGAACTTGGTGTCGGCGATGATGATGCCGCGTTTCCGCGCATAAGCGCAGGCGCTGGTGTAAATGTCCAGCGCCACCGCCTGGACCCGGGCCGTCAACTCTTCGCCCAGCAACTGAGCGACAGCGGCCAGGCTTATGTTTTGATCATGGGCGCCAGGGGCAGCCTTGGTACTGGGCGTAAACAAGGGTTCCGGCAGTTGTTGGGCCATCTCAAGATCTGGGGGGAGCGTGATGCCACAAACCTGGCCCGTGGCGCGGTAGTCTTTCCAACCCGAGCCAATCAAATAGCCGCGCACCACCGCCTCCACGGGCAGGGGCCGCAGCGCGCGCACCACGACCGAGCGGGCGCCGACGCGGTCGGCATCGGCGCCGCTAAGAACGCTGCGCGGATCGATGTCGGTGAGATGATTGGCGATAATGCCGGCCGTGCGCGCGAACCAGAAATTCGAAATGGCCGTCAGCACCTCGCCCTTTCGTGGAATGGGGTCCGGCAGCACCACGTCGAACGCGGAGAGTCGATCGGTGGCTACAATGAGCAGATGAGCGTCGTCGATGCGATAGATGTCGCGCACTTTGCCGCGGGCGACCAAGTTGAGGCCGACCAGGTCGGACTCGAAGACTACGCTGGGCGCTGGCTGATCCATGGTGGGAGCGACAGGGAATTTGGCGGCCATGATGACCGCTGCCATGATTCCGAGCAACCACCCTGGCGCGACCGCAGGCCATGACGCCCTGGACGGGCAAGCTGGTGGGCGCCGTGGCAGGCTGGGCAGTGGCCGGTCCGGTGGGCGGCGTGCTCGGTGTTCTGCTCGGCCATCAGTTCGACCGCGGCCTGGCCGAGCGCCTGACGACTGCCTACCGCTCTCTGCGTCTGGATGGGGCCAATATCCAGGACGTGTTTTTTGCTAATAGTTTTGCGGTCATGGGCCATGTGGCCAAGGCTGACGGCCGTGTGTCCGAGCAGGAGATCCGCGCAGCCCGTGGTGTCATGCACGGCATGAGGTTGTCCCCGGAGCAGGTGCGCGCCGCCATTGGCCATTTCAATCGTGGCAAGGATCCGGCATTTCCGCTCGCCGAGCGGCTACAGGACCTGCGTGCCGCCATTGGCGGTCGCCCTGATCTGTGCCGCGCCTTTGTGGAGATCCAGATGCAGGCGCTGCTGGCATCCCCGGGCGTTAAACGACGCGCGCGGGGGATTCTTTGGGAGGTCGCTCGGGAACTGGGCATCGGCCGCGTCGAGTTGGCCCAGATCGAAGCGCTGATTCGTGCCCAGTCGCGTTTCGCTGGCCCACCCCGAAAGGATGATCCGGAGCAGTTGGCGAAAGCCTATGCTGCACTTGGCGTGACCGCCGATGCCAGTGACAAGGAGGTTAAGATGGCCTATCGGCGGCTAATGAATCAGCATCACCCCGATAAGCTGGTCGCCAAGGGCCTCCCCGAGAGCATGATGACGGTCGCGAAGGACAAGACCCGGGAGATCCGGACCGCCTATGACCTCATCAAGGACCAGCGCGGGATCAAGTGAGCGTCAGCGCACCTTGCGTGGCTTCGGCGGCTCCCGCCGCGCATTGTAGACCACGATAGTCTTGCCACTTGCCTGCACCAGGCCCTGTTCCTCCAACACCTTGAGCACACGGCCTGCCATTTCCCGTGAGCACCCCACCAACCGGCTGAGCTCTTGACGGGAAACTTTGATCTGCATGCCGTCGGGATGAGTCATGGCGTCCGGTTCGTTGCACAGGTCCATAATGGCGTGGGCTACCCGACCGGTCACATCGACAAAGGCCAGATCACCCAGCTTGCGATTGGTGCGATCCAGGCGACTGGCGAGCTGGGTGGCCAGCTCGAATACCAGACCGGGGCTTTCGGATGCGATTTGCCGGAAGCGCGGATAGGTCATTTCCGCAATCTCGCTCTCGGCACGCGTGCGGACCCAGGCGCTGCGGGTGGGCTGCTCGTAGAACAAGCCCATCTCGCCAAAAAATTGACCCTTGTTCAGATAGGCCAGCACCATTTCGTTACCGTCCTCATCCTCAATCATGACCTCGACTGAGCCGCTTACGATGTAATAGAGCACATCGGGGAGATCGCCGGCGTGAATCATCACCGTCTTGGGAGGCACGGTGCGAATGCGGCAATAGCTCAGGAAGCGATTGATCGCGGGAACATCACTTAACGCTCTAACGGCTTCTTCCATGGTGGTTGACCCTGGCAGTTTGACTTAATGTGCGTGTATTTAATCAAATCACGCCGGCGACGCAACCAGTTGATGCTCAAGGTTGTGACGAGGGTCACAAAGGGTAGTGCCTTCGGGTATCAGCGGGCGCCGTTTCTGTGACGGGCTTCACACCCAATAGGCGACGCGGCGCAGCACGCCGCCACCCAGCCGCATCAGGGCGCGCGCCGGCGGCGGCAGCTTGACAGCTCCCGCGGCGGCGGCCTGCTGACCGTGGTGCGTCTCATCATCGGCCATATGTTCCAGAATCGCGGCGCTCTTGGCGTCCCCAGCGGGCAGGCGGCCGAGATGATCCTCAAGATGTGCCACCACCTGGCGTTCGGTTTCTTCCACAAAGCCCAGACTGGCACGATCGCTGACCGCCCCGGCCAGCACGCCCAGCGCATAGCCGCCTGCGTACCACAGCGGGGACAGGGCGCTGGGACGGCCGTCCAGCTCCTCGAGTCGGTCGGCGCACCAGGCCAGGTGGTCCCGCTCCTCCGCCGCCGCCTGCTCCAGCTGTTGCGCGACCGCGGGCGAGCGCGCGAAGACCTTTTGTCCTTCGTACAGGGCCTGGGCTGCAATCTCGCCGGCGTGATTCACTCGCAGAAGGGCAGCGCTGTGCGCACGTTCAGCAGCGCTCAAAGCCGGCTCGGGCAGGTTGGCGGCCGGGCTGGCCCGCCCGCCGTCTGGGGCTGTGGTCAGGGTTTTCAGGGCCCGGTCCAAGGCGCTCAGCAAACGATCTGGGAGAGGCTGCCGCATGGCGCCAAGTATAGCCCGGGCAGCTGGAGTAGACCGCTAACTCCAACAAACGCCATGAGCGGGTGTGAGCGGCCCGCGCCGCCGGTATGATAAGCGCCGCCGGTTGCCGGCAACTTCTACACCTCAGGGAGAATTTACGGATGCGGGTGATCTTGATTGTGTTCACTGGTGCCGGGATGCTGGCCGGCACCGCGGCAGTTGCGCAAGGCACTTGGTCGGGCAGTGTGGCCCTGGGCTATCTTGCTACCACCGGCAACAGCGAAAACACCAGCGTTAACGGCAACTTCAAGCTGGGTTACGATGTCGGCAAGTGGCATCACGCCCTTGAGGCCAAGGCGGTGGGGGCGAGTACCGATGAGGAGACCACCGCAGAGGCTTATTCGCTGAGCCTGAAAAGCAAATACGATCTGAGTGAGTTCAACTATCTGTTCGGGCTGCTGGATTGGAAGGAGGATCGCTTCTCAGGTTACGACCAGCAGGTTTCCGAGGTGTTGGGCTACGGTCGGCGCCTGCTGAACACCGAGCGCTACGTCTGGAATGCTGAGATCGGTGCGGGTGCCCGGCAGAGCGAGCTGCGCGACGGGACCAGCGAGAACGAGGCCACCCTGCGCGGCGCCACCGACTTCACCTGGAATTTCAGCGAGACGGGCAGCTTCGTTCAGACCCTGATCGTGGAGTCCGGCTCGGAAAATACCTATATGGAGAGCGTCTCTGAAGTAAAGGCGCGCCTGGTGGGCAATGTCGCCCTGGTAGGCTCCTATACGATCAAGCGCAATACCTTCGTCCCTGTGGGGAGCGAGAAGCGCGATACGTTCACCGCCATCTCCCTTGAGTATGCCTTCTAGGGTGCGGCCGCCCCGGCTGGCGGCGCTGGGCGGCGTTGAAAAGGTCTGGGGCGTTCAGTAGAATCCCCGCCCTTCGGTCGCGGCCTTACCCGCCCCCTCCCCTGGTGTGAAAGAACCATGAAGACGTTTTCCGCAAAGCCTCAGGAAGTCCGGCGCGACTGGTTCGTGGTGGACGCCTCCGGGCGGACCCTCGGGCGCCTGGCGGCGGAGATTGCCCACCGGCTGCGGGGCAAACATAAGCCTCAGTACACCCCCCACGTGGACACCGGCGACTATATTGTCGTCGTGAATGCCCAGAATATTCGGGTTACTGGTAACAAATTGAAAGATAAGTACTATTATCGGCACACGGGCTATATCGGCAACCTCAAGAGCGAGCGTTTGGAGGACGTGCTGGCGCGGACCCCGGAGCGGGTTTTGCACACGGCGGTGAAGGGGATGTTGCCTCGCAACCCGCTTGGCCGGCAGATGCTGAAGAAGCTGAAGATCTTCGCCGGGCCTGAGCACACCCACCAGGCACAGCAGCCCTCGCCGCTGGAGTTATAAGGAACCAATATGGCCACCACCGACCAGTACTACGGCACCGGACGTCGCAAGACCTCCACGGCCCGGGTCTATTTGCGCCCCGGCAGCGGCCAGATTGTCGTCAACGAACGGCCTCTGGATCAGTTTTTCGGTCGCGAAACGGCCCGGATGATCGTGCGCCAGCCTCTGAAAGTTGCTGATTTAGAAGAGAAATTTGACGTTACGGTGAGCGTAAAAGGCGGCGGCACCACTGGTCAGGCCGGCGCGATCCGCCATGGCATCACCCGAGCCTTGATGCATTATGACGAGACCCTGCGGCCGACGCTGCGTCGGGCCGGGTTCGTTACCCGGGATGCCCGCGAGGTGGAGCGCAAGAAAGTCGGTCTTCGGAAAGCCCGCCGGGCCACCCAGTACTCCAAGCGTTAGCCCCGACCAGCCTCCACATATGGGCCCAATAATCCATTGCTGGTTTTTCTCCCGGTGGGGGATCGTCTAGCGGTAGGACATCGGACTCTGACTCCGAGAACCCAGGTTCGAATCCTGGTCCCCCAGCCACCCTTTTGTCGCTCCGGCCGAGCCTCGGCCGCTAGCGCTTGATTTCCACGCCCTCATCACCGGCGACTACCAGCACATCAGCGCGGCGCACCGCAAACAGGCCCACGGTGACCACACCAGGGATCTGATTCACGTGCTGTTCCAGCTGTTCCGGCTCCCGGATATGCAGGTCGTGCACGTCGAGAATCTGGTTGCCGTTGTCGGTGATGAAATCCCGGCGCAACACACATCGGCCACCCAGTGCGACCAGCTGACGGGCCACGACGGCTCGGGCCATGGGAATAACCTCCACCGGCAGCGGAAACGCGCCGAGTACGCTGACCAACTTGGAATCATCCACGATGCAGACGAAGTTGCGCGCCGCCGCCGCGACAATTTTTTCGCGGGTCAGCGCGCCGCCGCCGCCCTTGATCAAGCATAGCCGCGGATCGGCCTCATCCGCGCCGTCCACATAAAGGTCCAGCTCCGCTACATCGTTAAGATCGGCGACCGGGATGCCCAGCTTCGCCAGACGTTCTGTTGAGGCGTTCGAGCTCGACACGACACGACCCAGCCGCTTTCGCTGACCGCGCAGCCCGTCGATGAAGTAATTCACCGTGCTGCCCGTGCCCACGCCCAAGTCCATGCCGGCCTCTAGATAGTCGAGAGCCGCTGCGGCTGCCGCCTGCTTTTTTGTTTCCTGGTCCACGCTAAGGGTTAGCCAAAAGAAAAGTGCCCGCGCTAGCGGGCACTTTACTGAGTTTGTCGGGCACGGAAAACGCCCCGACTAAGGCACTGATTAGCCTATTTCTTTTTGCGGGAAGTCTTCTTCTTAGAAGCCTTCTTTGCAGTCTTACGCTTCGCAGCCTTCTTCTTGGTCTTGCGCTTCGCAGCCTTCTTTGCAGTCTTACGCTTCGCAGCCTTCTTTTTGGTCTTGCGCTTCGCAGCCTTCTTCTTGGTCTTGCGCTTCGCAGCCTTCTTCTTGGTCTTGCGCTTCGCAGCCTTCTTTGCAGTCTTACGCTTCGCAGCCTTCTTTGCAGTCTTACGCTTCGCAGCCTTCTTCTTGGTCTTACGCTTCGTAGCCTTCTTTGCAGTCTTGCGCTTGGCTACCTTTTTACGCGTTGTCTTGCGCTTCGTGGTGGCCTTTTTGCGCGACGTCTTCTTACGAGAAGCAGGTCGTTTAGCCATGGGTAGTACTCCGTGTCGGGTTAAACGCCGTCGAGTATATACATAAAGATCAAAATTTCCAGCAAGTTAATCATTTTTGCGCATGCGAAAATTAGGCTTAGAACGCGTGCTTTGCGAACCGGTGGACATGGCTACGCAACGCCGACCACGGGTGATGTCATTCCAGACCAAGGATGAAGTCCCACTGTGCCTTGGTCACCGGCATGATGGATAGCCGGTTACCCCTGCGCAGCAATGGAAAGTCCTCCAGTTGCGTCTGCCCATAGTCCTTCAGTTCCGCCAGCGAAATCGTGCGGCGTAGCTTGCGGGTGTACTTGACGTCTACCATGAACCAACGTGGATTGTCAGCCTCGCTCTTGGGGTCGAAATGTTTGTCGTTCGGATCGAAGGCGGTGTGATCCGGATAGGCCTCGCGGTGAATCTTCATGATTCCCACGATGCCAGGCTCCTCGCAGTTGGAGTGATAGAAGAACACCTGATCGCCCTTTTTCATGCCGTCGCGCATGAAGTTGCGGGCCTGATAATTTCGTACTCCGTCCCAATGGTCGGTCTTGTTCTTCGCCGCTTTCAGGTCGTCGATACTGAACTCGCCCGGTTCCGACTTCATTAACCAGTAATTCATTGGATTTTCCTTGATATGGAGAAGCGCCAGATGCCGCAGTCGGTCACGGCGGCCCACAACGGTACGTCCCAGGGCTGCCGGACCAGCCGGGGGACGCGCTGAAAATGGTAGCCAATACCAATCAGCTTGGGGCGCAGCCACTGAGCGCGGGCGTTGAGAAAATGAAAGCAGCGGTCATAGTAGCCACCACCCATCCCCAGCCGGGTGCCCTGGCGATCAAAGGCCACCAGCGGCGTCAGAACCAGGTCAATGCGACGCAGGATTGCGGGATGGCCGCGGTGGGGCTCGGCAATGCCCCACGAGTTGGGGCGCAGTCGCGCTTCGGCAAGCGGCAGGAACACCATTCGTCCGCCCCGGCTCAAGCGCGGCGCAACAAGCCTCTTGCCGCAGCCGCGGGCGAGCCGGATTACGGCGTCCAGCGGCACCTCGCCGTCGAACGCCAGATAAACGGCAATCGTTCGGGCGCGTTTGAATTCGCCCAGAGTCAGCAGTTGCTGTGCGACGGCGTCGCCAGCAGCCTTGCGCTGGGCCGTGGACAGCCCACGTCGACGATCGCGAAACCGCTGTCGCAACGCCCGCCGTGCCTGATGACTGTCCGGGCTCACGGGGTGCTGCGGAGTGGGCAGATGGCGCTTCCCGCCTGTGCCGTCGCGGATGGTTGCTCTCGAACCAGAGCAATAGGTGGGGTAAGCCGTGATGACTGCAGGCTCTCCGTGATGGTCACGGATTTGCACAACATCACCGACAGTACTACAAACCCCGAGGTGTGGTAATTAGGGTCGAAAGACTGTCCAATCCACGTCGAACACCGCAGGAAGCGCCGTATCCCTACAATTCCAGCTGGTGACCAGGCCCCAATGCCGAGTCCAGCCGCTCACGCATCGATTTGAGGCGCAATCCGACCACATTGCGCAGTTCCTCATCCTGAGTCTGGGTGCCAATCATCTCGTTGGCCAGGTTCAAGGCCGCCATGACCGCAATCCGATCCAGACCGACGACTTTACCGCTGTCCCGGATCTCCCGCATTCTCTGATTCAGAAGCTCGGCAGAAGCCACCAGGGAGGCTCGCTCGTCCGCCGGACAGGACACCTGATATTCCTTCTCCAGGATCTTGATCGTCACATGGGCATACATCTCGGTCACGGGTTCTGCTCCATGGCCTTCAGGCGGCCGATCATCGCTTCAACCCGGGCACGTACCTGCTCATTCTTCTGCAGCAGCGTGGCCCGCTCAGCTATTAGAGAATCCTGGCGCTGCCGCAGAGACTTGTTCTCCTCCTGCAGCTGTTTACAGACCACGACCAGCTCATCGAGCCGTTTCTCCAGGCGCTGCAGTTCCAGGTCGAAGCGCTGCGTGTCGTCGTCTTTAGCCATCCTGGGCACTATAGAACCCCGGCTATGGGAGGGTCAATAAGCCATGTCGCAACTTCGCACGGGTGTTAGGATTAGCGGCCAATCGGCACCCAGGCACGTTGTTTTACCGCGGGATTTTCTTTGGTTCGGCAAGCTCAGGCATACCATGCTCTCCAAGATGCGCTGCGCCGCGCTGGCGCCCTGGGGGAGGCCTCAGAGGTACACGGCAGCCTGTGTGCCGTGCTCTGCGTTGGCGGCAGTGCTGCCACAGCCGTGTGGCGCCAGGACAGCCTGGATAACGTGGATGAAAGCAATGCCCAGGTCCCGGCGGCACGCACCGCCCTGCAGGAGCTGGAGCTGGAGACATGGGCGGCATTGAACGGGTCCGCCATGGATTTCATGCCCCTGCTGCCGAATGACAGCGATCCCCTGGAGCAGCGGGTGGATGCGCTGGCCCACTGGTGCCAGGGATTCCTGTACGGCGTCACCCTCAGTGGGGTGACGGTAACCGCGGCCAACAGCAGCGGCGCAGCGCATTTCGACGAGTTTCTGCGGGACCTGGCGGAGATCGCCCGGGCTGGGGTGGGGGCCGACGATGATGCAGTGCAGGCCGACTTTGCCTACGCAGAGTTGGTAGAGTTCGTGCGCGCTGGCGTGCAGCTGTTATTTGAGGAGTTGGATGACTTGCGCGGCCGCTCCGGGTCATGCGAGCGTATTCTCCACTGAAGGTAAAGCCTGATGAACCAGCAGGAATACGTCCGCCGCCGTCGCCAGCTGATGAGCATGATCAGCGCCGGCTCTATGGCGATCCTGCCGGCGGCGCCAGAAAAACTTCGCAGCCGCGACACGCATTACAGCTTTCGGCAAGACAGTGATTTCCACTACCTGACCGGGTTCGATGAGCCGGACGCGGTGGCCGTGTTGGTTCCAGGCCGGGATCACGCGGAGTTTGTGCTGTTCTGTCGCGAACGAGACCCGACCCGGGAGCTGTGGGACGGCCCCATGGCTGGCCCCGAGGGCGCCCGCGAGCGGTTCGGCGCCGAAGACGCCTTTCCAATGACCGATATCGACGAGATCCTGCCAGGTCTGATGGAGGGTTGTGACCGGATTTACTATTCCATGGGCACTCACTCCGAGTTTGATCAGCGGGTCATCGGCTGGATGAACAGTCTCCGCGGTCAGCGGCGCGGTACCCACGGACCCGAGGAGCTCATCGCGCTGGATCATTTGCTCCACGAGATGCGGCTGTTCAAGAGTCGCCGGGAGCGCAGCGCCATGAAGAAAGCCGCCCGGGTCGCGGTCGCTGCCCACAAGCGCGCGATGCTGGCCTGTGAGCCTGGCATGTTTGAATACCAGCTGGAGGCGGAGTTGGTGCATGAGTTTCGCCGGGCCGGCGCGGTGCCTGCCTACCTGCCGATTGTTGCCGGCGGCGCGAACGCCTGTGTGCTGCACTATGTGACGAATTCCGAACCGCTCAGCGATGGCGACCTGGTGCTTATCGACGCCGGCTGTGAGCTCGACCTGTACGCTTCGGACGTGACGCGAACGTTTCCCGTGAATGGTCGCTTCACCGAGGCTCAGCGCGCCGTCCAGGAGATTGTCTGCGAAGCTCAGGCGGCGGCTATCGATGCCACCGTGCCGGGCAATCACTGGAACGATCCTCACTTGGCCGCCGTAAAAGTCGTGACCCGGGGCCTGCGCGATCTGGGGATCCTGAAGGGCAGGCTACCCAGCCTGATCAAAGGGGAGGCGTACAAGCCCTACTACATGCATCGGACCGGGCACTGGCTGGGCATCGATGTCCATGACGTGGGCGATTACCAGATTGACGGTGAATGGCGCCTGCTGGAAGCGGGTCTGGTAACCACGGTGGAGCCTGGGATCTACATACCGCCTGGCGCGCGGGTGCCACGACGCTTCAAGGGCATTGGCGTACGCATCGAGGACGATGTCCTGGTGACCCGCAGTGGTCACGAGGTTCTGAGCGCCGGCCTGCCCAAGTGGCCGGATGACGTGGAGGCCTTCATGGCCGGCGGCCGGTGACTGACACGCTTCACTGCGATGTTTTGATCGTTGGCGGCGGCATGGTCGGCGCCACTCTGGCCGTAGCGCTTGGTGAGCTTGGGCTTGAGGTAATCATTGCAGAAGCGCACAGCGGAGCAGGCGAGCAATCCACCAGCTTCGACAGTCGGGTCACGGCGCTCGCTAACGCCAGCCAGCGCGTGTTGCAGGGGCTGGCCCTGTGGCCTGCTGTCGCAAAGCAAGCGGAGCCGATAACCAGCATCCACGTGTCCGAGCGGGGTCGGTTCGGGTTTTCCCGCATCGCGGCGGAAGAAGAGGGCGTTGCTGCGCTGGGGTATACGCTGGAGAACCGGGTGCTGGGCCAGGCACTGCAAGATCGGTTGGCCGCAATCCCGGGCGTGCGCCTGCTGGCGTCAGCCCGCGTTGCCCGGTTGGCGCTGCAGATGGACCATGCGGCTGTCACCATCCAGCGCAATGAGGGGCACACGCATGTCCGCGCCCGGTTGGTGATCGGCGCCGATGGTGCGGCTTCCACGGTGCGCGATCTGCTTGGCATCAGCCGCACGGTCCATGATTATGGCCAGACTGCGCTGATCGCCAATATCACGACCAGTGAGCCCCACCGGGGGCGGGCCTTTGAACGCTTCACACCGTCGGGCCCGCTGGCCCTGCTGCCGCTATCCCGGGAGCGCTGCGGACTGGTGTGGACCCTGTCCCACGGCGCGGCACCTGGGATCGCTGGCCTGGACGACAACCCCTTCCGCGAGGCGCTCCAGGCACAGTTTGGCCAACGCCTGGGTGCCATCCTGCGCGTCGGCCAGCGTTTTTCCTATCCGCTCAGGTTAGTTCGCAGTCAAACCTTGACCGGTCGCCGCTGTGTGTTGATGGGCAACGCAGCGAACAGTCTGCATCCCGTTGCCGGGCAGGGTTTCAATTTGGCGCTGCGAGATGTAGCCGCGCTGGCGGAACTGTTGGCCGATCGTACCGGAACGCCGGATTTCGATCCGGGTGACCCGGCGTTGCTGGCGCGCTATGTGGCCTGGCGACAGCGTGATCAGCGCACGGCTACCTGGTTTACCCACGGATTGGTGAAACTGTTCACACACCCGGCCCGCGCGATCGGGTTGGCGCGCAACCTGGGTCTGGTGGCCGTCGATGTCCTGCCCGGAGCCAAAGCCCAACTGGCCCGGCAGGCCATGGGACTGTCGGGCCGCTTGCCCCGTCTGCTGCGTGGTGCCGGTCTGAACCAATGAGCCAGCCGCAGCGCATCATCGTGGTGGGCGGGGGCCCCGTCGGGTTGTGCGTCGCCGCGTTGCTCGCCGCGCCGGCCGCGGCGGCCGGCTGCGCCATCACCGTGATCGACGGGCGACCCGCGCCGGAAGTGCTTGACGAGCCGGACCTGGACCTGCGGGTGTACGCCCTGTCGCGTGCGTCACAGTTGATTCTGGAAGCTGCCGGAGCGTGGCCGCGGATCGCGGCGACGCGCGTGTCGCCCTTCCAGGCCATGCGGGTTTGGGAGGGCAGCCACGGCCCCCGGGGCGCTGGCACGCTGTGCTTCGACGCGGCCGACGTCGGCGAGCCTAATCTGGGTCATATCGTGGAGGATCGACTGGTTCGAACCAGTTTGTTCGCTGCCTTACCCGACCAGGTGGAGTACCTGCCGCAGCAGCGCGTGGTGGATCTCGCGGCGACTCGTGATGAGATCTCGCTGACCTTAGCCAGCGGCGTGCGGCGCTCCGGTGCGTTGCTGGTGGGCGCCGATGGAACCGGTTCCATGGTGCGCCGTCTGGCGGGCATTGCCACCTCCGGTTGGGGCTACAGACAACGGGCGCTGGTTAGCCATGTGGCCACGGCCCAACCCCACGGGCGTATCGCCTATCAACGCTTTCTGGCGGGTGGACCGGTTGCCCTGCTGCCGCTGGCAGATGGCCGGTCGTCGGTCGTATGGTCGCTGCCTGAGGGGGAGGCGACGGCGCTGTTGAATAGTGACGGCGACACCTTCATGGCGCGGCTGACCGAAGCGACGGGCGGGGTTCTGGGCGACATCGTGGCGCATGGTGAGCGGCTGAGCTTCCCTCTGCAGCTGCTGCATGCTCAGCGCTACACGGCACCGCGGCTGGTCTTGCTCGGCGATGCTGCCCATACCGTGCACCCCCTGGCTGGCCAGGGTGCCAATCTGGGCCTGCTGGATGCAGGGACGCTGGTGGACGCTCTGTGCGAAAGTTTCGCCAGCGGCTGGGACCCGGGTGACCAGCGGCAGCTGCGTCGCTACGAACGGCAGCGCAAGGGCGCGAACCTGAGCATGATGCTGGCGCTGGACGGCCTGCACCGTCTGTTCGGATTGCCAGAGCCGGCCTTCCAACCGCTGCGCAAACTGGGTATGGCGAGCGTGAATGGCGCCGGCCCGCTGAAGAATCTGCTCGTCCGGGAGGCACTGGGGGTCAGCGGGCGGCTGCCCGCCGCAGCCCGGCCGCCATTGCCGGCAGAGCGCCTACCAGGCTGAAAACCGCGGTCCACAGACACAAACTCGTATAATTGCCTGGTGATGTGGGGCCACCCGGCAATATCTTGAATACCTTAATGATAAAGCTAATCGTTCTGGTCGGCGCGGCGGCGACCATGCCGGGCGCCGCTGCCGCAGAAAAATTCATCTTTGGCTGGGTTGAGCGGGTTGGGGTGCAGGGGACCGCCGCTACTCTTGAGGCCAAGCTGGATACGGGTGCGACCACGTCCTCCATCGACGCCCGCGAAATTTACCGCTTTCGGCGTGGCGAGAAACGCTTTGTACGCTTTCAGCTTCCCGGCGGCGACGGGGCCTCGCCCCAGCTGGTCGAACGGCCGCTGGTTCGCATGGTCCGCATCAAACAACACGACGGTCAATACCAGCGCCGGCCGGTGGTGGCGTTGGGTGTCTGCCTTGGGCGGGTCTGGCGCGATGTGGAATTCAGCCTGGTGGATCGCAGCAACTTCGACCATCCGGTCCTGCTGGGCCGCAATGCTCTGGCGGGTTTGGTGCTGGTCGATGCGGATCTCGCGCACACGACACCGCCAAGGTGCAATCAGTTGCCGCTTGAGCCATGAGCTTGCGGCCGGTGCTGATTATCGCAGCACTGCTCGGTCTCATCGGACTGAGCCTGTTCAGCTATAAGGTAATTGTGCTGGGCTTTCCGCTGGTGCCCAACGAAACCACGGACGTCTGGACCGTGGAGGCTCGCATTGCCTTCGAGGCGTTGCCCGGTTCCGTGAAGGTCAGTCTGCAGATTCCTACCCTGACGCCTGGCTACACCGTTTTTAAAGAGAACTTCGTATCTCCCAGCTTCGGGTTCACCACGCTGTACACCGCCAGCGGCCGCACGGCTCAGTGGGCAGTGCGCCAGGCCGAGGGACCCCAAACCCTGTATTACCGCGCCGTGGTCTATCGTGATCGGGCCAATCTCCGCGAGGACACCACGCCGACGCTGCCGCCGGTGCCCGTGCTGGACGAACCCTACAACACGGCTATGCAGGTCTTGGTAGACGAGGTGCGGGCGGCATCGGCAGACGCGGCGACGTTTACGTCCGAGCTCTTGCGGCGCCTGAACGATCCGTCGCCGGATCAGAACGTGGCGCTGTTCCTGTCCCAGGTCACCACACCAACGGAACTGGCCCAGGCGGCCAGCACGCTGCTGGCGGGCAATCGGATTCCGTCACGGCTGGTGCGGGGGATTCAGCTGCTGGAGCAGCAACGTAACGCGGCCATCGTGCCATGGCTTGAAATTCATGACGGCGATCGCTGGCTGTATTTCAACCCCACCAGCGGCGAGCCGGGATTGCCCCAGGAATTTTTGTTCTGGTGGCGCGGCAGTCAGCCTCTGGTCCACGTGGAGGGGGGGCGAAACACCGATGTGCGCCTGGCGGTCACCAAGAACGTGGCCGAGGCCATGGTCGTTGCCGAGGCCCGGGCCGAGCGGGCCCGGTCCCGGTTGGTGGAGTTTTCTCTGTTTTCACTGCCCATTCAGACTCAGGCCGTTTACAGCGTGCTGCTGCTCATTCCCATCGGTGCGCTGGTCATCGTGCTGGCCCGTAACGTGGTGGGCATACAGACCTTCGGGACATTCATGCCGGTGCTGATTGCGTTGGCGTTTCGCGAGACCCGGCTGTTCTCCGGCGTCGTGCTGTTCACGCTACTGGTGGGCCTGGGCCTGGCTATTCGCTTCCTGCTGGAGAAGCTGCGCTTGCTGCTGGTGCCGCGTTTGGCCACGGTGCTGGTGAGCGTGGTTTTACTCATGCTGCTGGTGAGTGTGATCAGCGCCAAGCTGGGCGTGGAAGTCGGTTTGTCCGTGGCGCTCTTTCCCATGGTGATCCTGACCATGGTCATCGAGCGCATGTCCATCGTCTGGGAAGAGCGCGGTGCCAAGGAGGCGTTGCAGCAGGGGCTCGGCAGTCTGGTGGTGGCGGCAATTTGCTACGCGGTCATGGGGATGGATTACCTGGAGCATATGGTCTTCGTGTTCCCGGAGCTGCTCCTGCTGTTTCTGGCGGCTACGCTGCTGCTGGGCCGCTATCGGGGCTACAGGCTCTCCGAGTTCGTCCGTTTTCGAGCCTTCGAGCGTGCCCCGTGAAGCTCCTGAGTCGACTGCGGCAGCTCTCCGCCCGGGGCGTGTTAGGTCTTAACGAGCGCAACGGTGACTACATCATGCGCCACAATCCCCGTGCCCTGTATCCTCTGGTGGACGATAAGCTGCGCAGCAAGGAGTTGGCATTGGCGGCCGGCATGGCCGTGCCGGCGCTGTATGGCGTGGTCCGCACCGAGCACGATGCCGGCGAATTGCCACAGACCCTGGCGGAGCGGGACAGCTTCGTGGTCAAGCCGGCCCACGGCAGCGGCGGCGACGGTATCGTGGTGGTGTCTCATCGCGGCCATCGCCGGCGTGATCGGTTCCATTTGATCGATGGCAAGATCATGCAGCTTGCGGAGCTGCGCTACCACGTATCCAATATCCTCAGCGGTCAGTACAGCCTGGGTGGTAATCCGGATCAGGCGTTGATCGAGTATTGCGTGCAGCACGATCCAGTGTTTCAAGCCATCAGCTATCTCGGAATCCCCGACATTCGCATCATCGTGTTCCTTGGGTACCCGGTGATGGCCATGGTGCGCCTGCCGACGCGCCTTTCTGGTGGCAAGGCCAACCTGCACCAGGGCGCAGTGGGCGCCGGGATCGATATCGCCACCGGCGTGACCGGTGTCGGCGTGTTGGCCAATGACATGGTCGATGAACATCCGGACACGGGCAACATGATTACTGGCATTCAAGTGCCGCGCTGGGACGAGATCATGGCACTGGCCGCGCGTTGTCACGATGTGGTCGGGCTGGGGTTCCTGGGCGTGGATATCGTGCTGGACCGGGAGCGGGGGCCGCTGATTCTGGAGCTTAATGCGCGCCCCGGTCTGAACATCCAGATCGCCAACCGCGCCGGGCTGGGCAAGAGGCTCCGGGAAGTCGAGGCCTGGCCGGACCGCGGCACCGACTTCGCTGCGCGCGTCCAACGTGCTCAGGCTGCGTTCGCCGCCTAGGGCGCCGGGGCCGTTTTGACCAGATCGATCCCAGGATCCGCGGAGCGCTGCCGGGCAACGCCCCATGTGGAATCAGTGGTGAGCTGATTCAGTGGTTCTGGCTTGCCGGCCTGGTAACGGGTGACACGGCCAACGAAAGCTGCGTGCTTAAAACCCCAAAACGACCACGGCGCTCTGCCGCCAGCCACCGCGTTGGTGGTGGCCGACGTCTTCGGCTATCATCTGATTCCCGATCGTTACGGATCTGGCGGAGAGACCCCGGGTTTCCCCGGGGCGCCGAAGGCGCAACCACCGCTCGGAAACGCTCAGGCAAACGGACGTCAGCTTCCCGGTCGGCTCTGGAGAGTGGTCTCATTGCAGACCCACCGAAGGTGATCGGCGCTACTCGCATCGACTCGGGCGCCCAATCTCTCAGGTTGAAGGACAGAGGGGCGGCGGGCCGCAAGGCTCGCCGCCCCTTTTTGTTGAATTGGCGATGGAGGCCCGGCGGCAAACGATGGGTAAGCAGACGGCTCTATATGATGCGCATCGGGCGGCAGGCGCCAAGCTTGTGGATTTCGGTGGATGGGACATGCCTTTGCACTACGGGTCTCAGATCGCCGAGCATCACGTGGTGCGCCGCGAGGCGGGGGTCTTCGACGTATCTCACATGCGCGTGGTGGATATCACCGGGTTCGAAGCCGCCACCGCGCTGCGCTACGTCCTTGCCAACGACATAGCCAAACTGGGCGCGCCGGGCCGCGCTCTGTACAGCTGCATGTTGCGGCCGGATGGCGGGATCCTCGACGATCTGATCGTGTACTACCGCGGCGCTGAGTCCTACCGCCTGGTCGTCAATGCGGTTACCGCGGATAAGGACGTGGCTTGGCTCAAGGAGCAAGTCGCGACGGCTGGTTATGAAGTCGGCATCACGTCGCGGACCGATCTGGGCATGCTGGCTGTGCAGGGACCCGCCGCCCGGGATCGGGTTGCCGCTGTCTTGGGCAAGAACGACCTGTTGGCCTTGCGGCCCTTCAGCAGCTGCGATGTTGACGGGCTGTTCGTGGCGCGCACGGGATATACGGGAGAAGATGGTTTTGAAATCATGCTCAGTCGCGATGAGGCGCCGCGTCTCTGGGCCGCGCTGCTGGCGGCCCAGGTGGTGCCGTGCGGCCTTGGCGCGCGGGATACCCTGCGTCTGGAAGCCGGCATGAATCTGTACGGCGCTGATATGGACGAAACCATCACGCCGCTGGAATGCGGCTTGAGTTGGACAGTCGCCATCGGCGAGCGGGATTTTGTCGGTCGCGGCGCGTTGCAGCGCCAGGGCGCTCGTGGCCTGGAACGCAAGCAGGTCGGTCTGATTCTGGGCGATCGGGGCGTGCTGCGCGGCGGCCAGCGGGTGATTACGCCAGCCGGCGAGGGCTTGGTGACGAGCGGCACCTTCTCGCCCACCATGCAGCGCGCGATCGGCCTGGCCCGAGTCCCGGTGGCCACCGCTCAAAATTGTGATGTAGAAATCAGAGGCAAGCTCAAGCTAGCTCACTGTGTCGCGCCGCCCTTTGTGCGTAACGGGCGGATTCAGGTGGCGCTGCCCGACGTATAAGGAGCCCAATGATGAGTGAAATTCCCGAGGATCTCAGGTTTACGCCCCAGCACGAGTGGGTGCGGGAGAACGATGATGGCACCGTAGACGTGGGCATCACGGATCACGCCCAGACGGCCCTGGGTGATCTGGTGTTTGTGGAGTTGCCCGAGGCGGACGCGGAATTTTCCCAGGGCGATGCCTGCGCCGTGGTGGAGTCCGTGAAAGCTGCGTCGGATGTTTATGCGCCGCTGAGCGGCGCCGTGATCGCGTCCAACGAAGGGCTTACGGATGCGCCGGAGCGGGTCAACGAGGATCCCTATGGGGCGGGTTGGATTTTCAAGCTGCGACCAGCCAATCCCCTGGAGCTGGAGGACTTGCTGAACGCCGATGCCTATCAGCAGTTGCTGGCCGAGGCGGACGAATAATGGCCGTGCCGGCCGCCGGGAGGAGGTGAGCCCATGCCCTTCATTCCCCACACGCAGAGTGATACCAGCGCCATGCTGGCCAGCATCGGCGCAGACAGCATCGATGATCTGTTTGACGAGATCCCTGCTGATCTGCGCGGTAGCGCGTTGGAGGGGGTCCCCGACAGCCTGAGCGAGCTTGCCGTAACCCGGCTCATGCAGGAGCGGGCAGCTCGGGACCAGGTGGGCTTAAGTTTTCTTGGCGGCGGCGCATACGAGCACCACATCCCAGCCGCCGTATGGGAGATCACCACCCGGGGCGAGTTTTACAGCGCCTACACGCCCTACCAGGCGGAGGCGAGCCAGGGCACCCTGCAGGTGATTTACGAGTATCAGTCCATGCTGACAGCGCTGCTGGCGATGGATGTGTCAAACGCGTCCCTCTACGATGGCGCGTCGGCGCTGGCGGAGGCTGCGTTAATGGCGGTACGCGCCAACCGGACCTCCAAGTCGCGGCGGGTGCTGTTGCCCGCGACGGTCAACCCGCGTTACCACAGCGTGTTGGAGACCATTACCGGCACCCAGGGGGTCGAGTTCCTGCCTCTGCCCTACGATCTTGAGACCGGGGTCACGGATTGCACCGCCCTGGATGCCTACGCAGGCCAGGACATTACCGCCCTGGTCATCCCCCAACCGGGTTTCTTCGGTGCCCTGGAGGACGTGGACCGGCTGACAAATTGGGCAGCACAACACGGTGCACTGAGCATTGCTGTCGTCAACCCGTTGTCTCTAGCCATGCTGAAACCGCCGGGCCAATGGGGCGCGGCAGGCGTGGATATCGCCTGCGGCGAAGGCCAGCCCCTGGGGGTGCCCCTGAGCTCCGGAGGGCCCTACTTCGGCTTCCTCACCGCCCGCCAGAAACTGGTGCGGCAGATGCCGGGCCGAATCGTCGGCCGCACGGTGGATGTGGACGGGCGCGAGGGCTTTACTCTCACCCTGCAGGCCCGCGAGCAGCACATCCGCCGGGGCAAGGCGACCTCAAATATCTGTACCAATCAGGGTCTGGTGGTGACCGCGGCCACCATCTACATGGCCCTGTTGGGACCCGTGGGGCTGCGCCAGGTCGCCACCGCCTGTCATGCCAACGCCGCGGCGCTGAAGGCGCGTCTGGAAGGTATCGCCGGCGTGCAGGCCGCCTTCTCCGGCGCCCATTTTCACGAGTTCGTCATTCGGTTGGACCAGCCGGTCGACGGGGTGCTGGACGGTCTGGCTGCCGACGGCATTCTCGGCGGCCTGAGCCTGGGCCGACACTTTCCCGAACTCGGCAACGCGCTGTTGGTGTGTGCCACGGAGACCAAGACACCCGCCGATCTGGAAAGATACGCTGTGAGTCTGGAGAGGCAGCTTGAGACGATGAGGAATGGGGTATGACGGAACCGCTGATCTTCACACAGTCCCAGCCGGGCCGAAACCGGCGCGCCCATCTGGATCAGGCGGAGGCGCCGCTGGGTTTGCCCGCCGAGTTGTTGCGCAGCGAGCCCCCCGCCCTGCCGGAGGTCTCCGAGTTACAGGCGGTGCGTCATTTTACGCGGTTGTCGCAGATGAATTTCTCCATCGACACCCACTTTTATCCGCTGGGCTCCTGCACCATGAAATACAATCCGCGGGCGTCCAACCATCTGGCCATGTTGCCGGGTTTCCTGGCGCGCCATCCGCTCGCTCCCCTTGCCAGTTCTCAGGGCTTTTTGCAGTGTATGTGGGAGCTGCAGGAGATGCTCAAGGCCGTCACGGGCATGCGGGCCGTCTCGTTGACGCCGATGGCCGGAGCTCAGGGAGAGCTGGCGGGCGTGGCTATGATCCGCGCCTATCACCTGCACCGTGGCGATGCCGCGCGCACTGAGATTCTGGTGCCCGATGCAGCCCATGGCACCAACCCCGCCACTGCCACCATGTGCGGCTGTACGGTGACAGAACTGCCCACCGACGAGCAGGGCGATGTGGATCTGGAGGCCCTGCGCAACGCGGTCGGCCGTCACACTGCAGGCATTATGCTGACCAACCCGTCGACCTTGGGCGTGTTTGAACGGCACATCGATGCGATTGCGGAGATCGTGCATGAGGCGGGCGGCCTGCTGTACTACGACGGCGCAAACTTGAACGCGATTCTGGGCAAGGTACAACCGGGCAAGATGCAGTTCGATGTCATTCACATGAACCTGCATAAGACCTTCTCCACGCCCCACGGTGGGGGTGGTCCCGGGTCCGGCGCGGTGGGGGTCGGCGACAAGCTGGCGCCGTTTTTGCCCGTGCCCATTGTCGCTCGGGAGGCTGATGAATACCGCTGGCTGACGGAGGCGGATTGCCCCAACAGCATTGGTCGGCTGTCCGCCTTCATGGGCAATGCCGGCGTGCTACTGCGGGCCTATGTCTATATGCGCCTGCTGGGTCGGCGCGGCATGGAGCGGGTCGCCGATTACGCGACGTTGAATGCCAACTATCTCATGGCAGAGCTGCA
The DNA here is from genome assembly GCA_041556855.1 of Gammaproteobacteria bacterium. Classification (GTDB taxonomy): domain Bacteria; phylum Pseudomonadota; class Gammaproteobacteria; order Steroidobacterales; family JBFFHS01; genus JBFFHS01. The sequence goes on along the minus strand of JBFFHS010000003.1, from coordinate 17,776 downwards.
GCGGGCCGGTTTCGAGCTGGCATTTCCCAGTCGCCGTGCCAGTCACGAATTTATCGTGACGTTGAAACGGGAGGCCAAAGAGTTGGGCGTCGGGGCCATGGACTTCGCCAAGGCACTTCTGGACCGTGGTTTTCACGCCCCCACCACCTATTTCCCGCTGCTGGTCCCGGAGTGCCTTCTGATCGAGCCAACGGAAACGGAGCCAAAGGAAGCCTTGGACGGCTTCGTTGCCGCAATGGTCGAGATTCGCGAGCAAGCGAAAACCGATCCTGAAGTGGTCAGGGGTGCGCCCTACACGACGCCCGTGCGGCGCTTGGATGATGTCCGGGCTGCCCGGCAACTGGATATCCGCTATCAGCCGGATGCGCCCGAACCGGACACGGTGAGTACCCGGCAAGTGGTCTGAGGCCTTGGGCACGGCGCAATCCGAGCGCGGGTCTAGGGAGCAAAATGCCGCTAGAATGGGTCTGTTAACGATACCCATCAGCAATTCCGCGCTTATGAGACGTATTCTGCTGCTGACCTTGCTGGGCCTCTCTGTGGCCGGCCAGGCCGCCGAGGGCCAACAGCTGCGCTGGAGCAAGACGCTCGAGCGCATTGCCTCCGGCGTGGTTTCCATCCGCGTGGACGGCACCCGTGCCTTCGACACTGAATGGAATCAATCCACCCAGGCCACTGGCTTCGTGGTGGATGCCAAACAGGGCCTCATCCTTACCAATCGGCATGTGGTCACACCGGGACCCGTGGTCGCTCAGGCGGTGTTTTTGAACCAGGAGGAAGTGGACCTGGTGCCCGTGTATCGAGATCCGGTACACGATTTCGGGTTCTTTCGCTATGACCCGAAAGCGCTGAAGTTCATCCAGCCGACGGAGCTGGAGCTGGTGCCCGAGGCCGCTCAAATCGGTCGCGACATCCGCGTCATTGGTAATGACGCCGGAGAGCGGCTGTCAATCCTGGCCGGCACCATCGCCCGCCTGGATCGAGCCGCGCCCGACTATGGTCGGGGTAAATATAATGATTTCAATACCTTCTATCTGCAGGCGGCCTCCAGCACATCCGGAGGCTCCTCGGGTTCGCCCGTCATTGACATTGAAGGCCGGGTGGTCGCGCTCAATGCGGGCGCCAATTCCGGGGCGGCATCCAGCTTCTTTCTGCCCCTGGATCGAGTACAGCGTGCCTTCGACCAGGTGCGGGTCGGTGCAGCCGTGTCCCGCGGCACCCTGCAGACCATGTTCGTGCATCAACCCTACGCGGAGCTGCGCCGTCTGGGTCTCAAAGAGGCCACAGAACGCGCCGTTCGGCAGGCGTTTCCGGACCAGACAGGAATGCTGGTGGTGAAGTCGGTAATCCCTGGCTCAGCCGCGGCGGGATTCTTCGAGCCCGGCGATATCCTCGTTCAGGTCGGCGACCAGCTGATTACCGAGTTCGTGCCTCTGGCTGCGGTAATGGATGACAACGTGGGCAAGCCGCTCATGTTCGAGATACAGCGGGGCGGTGCGACGCTGCGCCAAGACCTGACGGTCGATGATTTGCACAACATTACGCCGGCCGAGTTCGTGCAGTTCGGCGATGCCGTGGTCCACGATCTGTCCTACCAGCAGGCGCGCCACTTTAACCGCAGTCTGAGTGGGGTTTACGTGGCTAACCCGGGTTACGTGCTGGGCACCGCTGCGATTCCCAGAGGCAGCGTGATTACGGCGCTGGATGGCAAAGCCATGGAGGATTTGGATGATCTGGAGATGGCCCTCGCCGCTATCGCCGACGGCCAGCGCGCCAGCGTGCGGTTTATCTCTTTCGATGATCCCCAGAACGAGAAATTGCGCATCATCACGATTGATCGCAGCTGGTTTCCTTCCCAGCGCTGCCAGCGCGACGACCACAGCGGTTACTGGCCCTGCCGGGATTTGGCGGCGGGGCCAGCCCCCAAGCCCCCGGTACCGCGTTCGACCAGCTTTACCCCCAGCAGCGACCGCCGCGCCGACCGGGTCGCACCGTCGCTGGTGCTGGTGAATTTCGATATGCCCTACACCGTGTCCGGGGTTTCCGAAAAGCACTATCACGGCACCGGTGTTATTGCCGACGCGGAGCTCGGCTGGGTAGTGGTTGACCGCAATACCGTTCCGGTGGCCATGGGCGATGTGCGGCTGACCTTTGCGGGCTCATTGGAAATTCCCGGCCATGTGGTCTTTATCCATCCTTTGCACAATCTTGCGGTGGTGGGATATGACCCGGCGCTGATTGGAGCAACGCCGGTACGCAGCGCCGATTTCGTCGATCGGCGGTTGAAGCCGGGCGACGAGCTGTGGGTGATCGGTTTGAAGGGCGACAGCAAGCTGCAGATGCAGTCCACGGCTGTGGCCTCTGTCAGCGCGGCCAACTTTGCCCTGTCCCGCACCCTGCGCTTCCGCGATGCCAATCTGGAGACCGTTGCCGTTGTGAATGCCCCGAGCGACTACGACGGTGTGCTGGTGGACAGCCGGGGCGGCGTGGTCTCCCTGTGGTCCAGTTTCGCGGTCGAGAATGGCCGGGATATGGAGCAAGTCAATATGGGGGTGCCGGCGGAGCTGGTGACTGAGATGATCGACCGGTTGCGGGATGGCGAGCCCCTGCATTCCCTGGAGGTCGAATGGCGCCAGATGCCCGTGGCCAGCGCCCGCAAGCTGGACCTGCCCGAGCACTGGGTGAAGCGCTACGAAGAACACAACCCGGAACGGCGCCAAATGCTCGCCGTCATGCGGGTCGTGGCTGGCTCGCCGGCCGCTGAGTTTTTCCAGCCGGGTGATCTGTTGCTGAGCATCGATGGTGAGGTGTTGAATACTTTCCGCGAAGTGGAGCGAGCCAGCCAGAAGGATCGCGTCAACGTACACATCTTTCGCGACGGCGCCGAGTTGGTGGAAGACCTGGAAACCGCCGCGTTGGGCGGTCGCGGCATCGACCGGGCCGTGATGTGGGCCGGGGCACTCGTCCAGGAGCCCCATCGGGCGCTGGCTGTCCAGCGCGGCATCGAGCCCACCGGGGTTTACGTATCCTATTTCGGGTACGGGTCGCCCGCGACCCGCTACGGCTTGTTCGCCGGCCGCCGAGTTGTTGAAGTGGACGGTCAGCCCACGCCGGATCTGGATGCCTTTCTGGCGGTGGTGCGCGACAAAGGGGATCGCGAGTCGCTGCGAATCAAGACAGTCACGTGGAACAATATGGTTGAGGTGATTACGTTGACGCTCGATGAGCAATACTGGCCCGCCTATGAGCTGCTTCGCAGTGGCAACGGGTGGCGCCGAGTGACGCTCAACTAGGGGGTTGCAATGCGTCAGCTGGGTGTTGGCGGGGTTGCTATTCGCTTCATCGTGGCGGTGTCCCTGGTCAGCCTGACCTGGAATCCGACCGCGTACAACTATACCCGATGGGCCGTGGCCAACTGGGATAATCTGACTGCCATTATCGTTTTCGTGGGGCTGGTCATACTCGCGGCGTGGATCGTCTTCCTGCGCGCAACCGCTCGATCTCTCGGCGTCATCGGCATCATCCTGGCAGTGGCGCTGGCGGGCTCAATTCTATGGATATTGCTGGAATACGACCTGGTTGATCGGGCTAACCGGGACACCGTGACCTGGGTCGTGCTGCTGTTGCTATCCGCCATTCTGGCAGCCGGCATCTCCTGGTCCCACTTGCGCCGCCGCATGGCAGGTCAGCTGGACACGGATGACGTAGGCGATTAGTGGCCCAGGTTCAGCCCGGAACACGGTGGTTCTGGCTATGCTGATGAGACCCGCTCAGACGCTCGCGGGGCGTCTCTACCGATGAGCTGCGGGCCGACGGTGGCCACCTTGAAAATTGTCAGCGGCGGCCAGACGGGCGCAGACCGCGGCGCGCTGCTGGCCGCCCTTCAGGCGGGGTTGGCCTGTGGGGGCTGGTGCCCCGACGGGCGGCTGGCTGAGGACGGCCGGGTGCCGGACGAGTTGCCCCTTACGGAGTTGCCCGGCGCCGGTTACGCCGAGCGCACCCGGCAAAATGTGATCGATTCCGACGGCACGGTGATTGTCTACCGCCCACCGCTTGCCGGCGGCAGTCTGTTAACCAAACAGGAAGCAGCGACCCAGGGAAGACCGCTGCTGCTGCTTGACGCATCCGGGATGTCCTGTGCCGATGCTGCCGCGCGTCTGGCCGCCTTCGTGCGCCGGAATAAAATTGCAACGCTGAACGTTGCCGGGCCCCGTGCCAGCGATTGGCCCGAGGCCCAGGCATGGGTGCAGTCCACAGTCAGCCAGGCTCTGAGCCGCCTGCTATAGTCCGGCTGTTTAGCCTTACGGGGACTCACATGACTGCGATCGCTTCAGCAGAGGCTCTACAGCGTCTCAAAGATGGCAACGCCCGGTTCGTAGCAGGCGCGAGTCAGCTGGGTGATCTGCTGCACCAGTCCCGTCGCGAACAGCTGGTGGCCGGCCAGAGCCCGTTTGCGGTAGTGGTCGGTTGCTCCGACTCCAGGGTGCCCATCGAGCTGATCTTCGATCAGGGCCTGGGGGATCTGTTCGTGATTCGAGTGGCGGGCAACGTCGTGGCCCCTTCTCAGATCGGTAGCGTCGAGTTTGCCGCGGAACAGTTCGGCTGCAAATTAGTAGTGGTGCTTGGCCATACCCGCTGTGGCGCGGTGCAGGCTACGCTCGACCAATTGCGCCGTCCGTCGGCCACTCTGTCGCCTAATCTGCGCGCCATCGTAGATCGGATCCGGCCTTCGGTGGAGGGGTTGCTGGCCACAGACCTGGCCAACGACGGTCCGGCCCTGGACCGGGAGGCGGTGCGAAGCAACGTGCGTTTTGCAGCGAACGCCCTGCGCCATGGCTCGGCGATTCTTGAGCGCCTTACTGCCACGGAGGGTCTGACTGTGGTCGGTGCCGAGTATGCGCTGGCAACGGGCGTGGTGGAGTTCTTCGAGACCGCGACGGCGCCATGACCTGAGGCCGCGCAGGCTCCTTGACGCCGCGCCTAATCGACGTCGCTCGGCTCAGCAAGCGCGCCGGCCAGTTCCTCTAGACGCGTTACCGGTGGCGCGCAGACATGCCCCCGGCACAGGTAAGCCAAGGTGCCTTCCCCCGCACGCCGCTCGGCAAGCGCCCCCGGCAGATCGGTCGCATCGGCAGGAATGGAGAACACCAGTCGCTGCGGGTTGAAGCCGGCCTGGGCCAGCCGTTGCCATTGCGCGTCTGGACTGTCACCTCGGATGACGATGACGTCGGGTGGGCTGAGTAAGCTTTCCAGGGCGTTGAGCAGCGTGCCGTGAGCGTGAGGATACTCGGCCAGGGGTTGCCATGCCGCCGCGAGCGTGCGTTGCGCCGCCTCCAGATAGCGGTTCTCACCAAGGAGGTAACCGAGCTGAATCAAGAGGCCCGCGGTGACGCCATTCCCGGCCGGGGTCGCGTCGTCGCTGAAGCTCTTGGGGCGGTGAATCAAATGCTCGTGATCGTGGGCGGTGAAGAAGAAGCCGCCTCTGCCGGTGTCTTCAAAATCAGCCAGCAGCCGCTCCACCAGCGCAAGCAACCAGGCGAACTCCTCGCTGTTCCAGCGGCATTGCAGCAAGTCCAGGAGCCCGGCGGCAAGAAACGCATAATCGTCCAGGTAAGCCGGGAAGCGGGCCTGGCCATCCTTGTAGCAGGCCGTCAGTCCCGCGTCGGACCAGAGCCGGCGGCGCAGGAAACCAGCTGCTGCTGCGGCGTGATCGATCAGCATTGGATCATTCAGCGTTCTGCCCGCCGTTGCCAGGGCGCCGATGACCAGACCATTCCAGGCGGTCAGGATCTTCTCGTCGCGGCCCGGCCAGACCCGTTGCCGGCGCGCTGCCAACAGCGTCGCGCGGGCCTCGTCCAGGGTCGTCCGGGCAGCTTCGAGCGTCAGGTTGAGGCTGCTGGCGACCTCACCCAGGGGCTCAGCCACAAACAGATGCCAGTCTTTGTCTTCGAAGTTGGGCGGTTTGGCCAGGCCCAGATGCCGCTCCGTAACAGCGGCCTGTTTCCCGGGCAGCAGATCCCTGACTTGGTCCGGTTGCCACAGATAGAAGCGCCCTTCCTCGCCTTCAGAGTCGGCGTCCAGCGTCGCATAGAAGGCGCCGCCTGGGTCTTGCATGTCGCGGCACAGCCACGCGGCTGTCTCCGCCGCGCTGCGCGCGAACTGGGGTTCGCCAGTCGCTGCATGGGCCTGGGCGTATACAGACAGCAGCAGGGCATTGTCATAGAGCATTTTTTCAAAGTGAGGGATCAGCCAGAACTGATCGACCGAGTAGCGAAAAAACCCACCCCCCAGTTGATCGTAGAGGCCACCCTCAGCCATGCGGGTCAGAGTCAGAGTGGCCATATAAAGCGCGTCCAGATCCGGCTCCCCGCCGCCTGCGCCGGCTCGCCAATGCCGCAGCAGGCGTTCGATATTCGTGCTGCTGGGGAATTTCGGCGCGTTGCCGAAGCCCCCGAAACGCTCATCAAATTGCTCTGCCAGGATCTTCCGGGCGGATGCCAGCGGCGCGCCGTCCAGTTCTCCGCGGTTGCCGGGCGGCTCGAGCCGGGCGAAGGCCTGTGCAAAAGCGTCGCCCTGGCGGGCTACCTCCGAGGCGTGAGAGTTGTAGTATTCCGCCGCCCGTTGCAGGACCTCCTTAAAAGCCGGCATGCCGTAGCGAGCATCGCGCGGAAAATACGTGCCACCGAAAAAGGGCCATTGCTGCTCTGCAGTCAGAAACATGGTCAGCGGCCAGCCACCCGCCCGTTGGGTAAGCAACTGATGAGCAGTCTGGTAGATCTTGTCCAGGTCAGGACGCTCTTCCCGGTCCACCTTAATGTTGATGAACAGTTGGTTCATGACGGCGGCGGTGTCCGCATCCTCGAACGACTCGTGGGCCATCACATGGCACCAGTGACATGCGGAATAGCCAATGGACAGCAGTATGGGCTTGCAGGTCTCCCGGGCAGCGGTCAGTGCCTCGGGTCCCCAGGGATACCAGTCCACGGGGTTGTCGGCGTGTTGGAGCAGGTAGGGGCTGGTTTCTGATGCGAGCCGATTGGCCATGCTTGCCACTATACCCCCAGCCCCGGTAGCCCAGCCACACGGCGGTGTTTAAACTAGCGTCTTTCTGCAATCGAAGTCCTCGTGTTTGAATTTACCGGCTTTGATCCCGTAGCTTTCCGCCTCGGCCCGTTGAGCGTGCGCTGGTACGGGCTGATGTATCTGCTCGGGTTCGTTGCCGCCTGGCTGTTGGCGCGCGTGCGCAGCAAGCGCCCCGGCTCGCCGGTGGCCCTTAATCAGGTCGATGACCTGATCTTTTACGCAGCCATCGGCGTGATCGTGGGCGGCCGCGTCGGCTATATGCTCTTTTACAATCTGCCGGCCCTGATTGACGATCCGCTCAGCCTCTTCAAGGTCTGGCAGGGGGGCATGTCGTTTCACGGCGGCTTGCTCGGGGTGCTCACAGCCATTGGCCTGTTCGCACACCGCCTGAAGAGACGTTACTTCGAGATTGGCGACTTTGTCGCCCCGCTGGTGCCACTGGGTCTTGGCTTCGGTCGCATCGGCAATTTCATCAACGGCGAGCTGTGGGGTGCGCCCACGGATCTGCCCTGGGGCTTCGTGGTCAACGGCGTGGCACGTCATCCCAGCCAACTCTACGAGGCGCTGTTGGAGGGGGTGGTGTTATTTGCGATCCTCTGGTGGTTCTCCGCGCGGCCGCGTCCCATCATGGCCGTGTCCGGCGTGTTTCTGGCCGGCTACGGGGCGTTCCGATGTCTGGTGGAAACGGTGCGCCTACCCGACGAGCATATTGGCTACCTGGCGTTCGGCTGGCTCACCATGGGGATGGTCCTTACCCTGCCTATGGTGCTGGCGGGCGCGGCGCTAATCTGGTTTGCCTATCGGCATGGTGGTCCGAGGAGTGAGGTCTGAATGAAGCAGTATCTGGACTTGATGCAGAGGATTCGTGCTGAGGGCGTGGAGAAGTCGGACCGCACGGGTACCGGTACCCTTAGCGTCTTCGGTCACCAGATGCGCTTTAATCTGGAGCTCGGCTTTCCGCTTCTGACCACCAAAAAACTACATCTGCGTTCCATCATTTACGAGTTACTCTGGTTTTTGAAGGGCAGCACCAATATCGGCTATCTGCAAGACAACAACGTGTCCATCTGGGATGAATGGGCTGACGAGCTTGGTGACCTGGGTCCCATCTATGGCGCCCAGTGGCGCAGCTGGCCGGGCCCCGATGGCGAAACGATTGATCAAATAGCCAATGCCGTGGAGCTATTGAAACGGGATCCGGATTCGCGGCGCAATATCGTCAGCGCCTGGAATGTGGCGCAGCTGCCCGACATGGCTCTCAGTCCCTGTCACACTCTGTTCCAGTTTTATGTTGCCCAAGGGCGGCTGTCTTGCCAGCTCTATCAGCGCAGTGCCGACGTGTTTCTCGGGGTTCCCTTCAACGTCGCCTCCTACGCGTTGCTGACCCATATGGTGGCGCAGCAAACCGGTTATCGACCCGGGGATTTCGTCTGGAGCGGGGGCGACTGCCACCTCTACCTGAATCATCTGGCCCAGGCGGATGAGCAGCTCACTCGGGAGCCGCTGCCGCTGCCGCAGCTGGTGGTGCGCCGGCAACCGCCGAGTATTTTCGATTATCGCTACGAGGACTTCGAACTCGTTGGCTATCGCGCCCACGCCCATATCAAGGCCCAGGTGGCAGTCTAGCGGCGTTGCCCGCCCGGCGCCGGGATGGCGCCTGTCGGTCCAAGCGGGCGGCGCAGCCGTTGGCAAGGCTCATCAGCGCCTGACGCCGCATCCAGCCAGCCAGCAGTGGGCCAGAAGAATGCCTGGCGTCAGGTCCCTGCGATGACCGGTCGCGTCAGCCGAGCTTGGCGCGGACTAAGCGGTCGGCCAATTGGAAGTCCACGGCTTCCACGCCCTCAACGCCGGCGAGCAGGCGATCCAGGATGTCGCTCTGCAGCGCGCCGCGGCGCTGTGCTTCGCTGTAGCTGATTTCCGGGTGGAACATCACCATGGAATAACGCGGGATAAAGCGCCCGGGGTACCGTTGTTCGAGTTCGAAGCTGAGCGCTTTGCGCAGGGCAAACTGAGGATCCCGAACGGTATCACGCATCTCCAGGTAATTCTCCAGAGCCATATCGGCGATGGCGCCGGCGTTGTGAATGCGACGATCCTCGAAGCGTTCGAAGACGACCCCCCAGTCGTCGCCCAGCTTCTCTATCAGTTCGTCCAGCACAACACAGTCCTCGAAGGCGGCGTTCATGCCCTGGCCGTGAAACGGCACGATGGCATGAGCCGCATCCCCCATGAGCAGTACGCGCCGGCCCAGGCTCCAGGGACGGGCGCGGACCGTGCCCAGCTCACCGGTCGGGTTGTTGCTAAATTCGGCGTGTAAGTCCCGGATCAGCGGCGCCGCATCGGGAAAGTTGGCGGCAAAGAAGTCGCAGAACTGCTGTGCGTCGGCGAGCGTGGCAAAACTGGGCACGCCCTCGTGCTTGAGAAACAGCGTCGCTGTGAAAGTGCGGTCCAGGTTGGGAAGCGCAATCAGCATGTACCCACCGCGAGGCCAGATGTGCAGCGCGCCGGGTTCCAGCGCAAACTCGCCATCGCGCGCGGCGATCGTGAGTTCCTTGTAGCCATGGCCCAGCAGCTCTTCACTGCTCCTAATGTGCCCCGCCCTGGCGAGGGCGCGACGCACTACCGAGCCCGCGCCGTCCAGAGCAAAAATGACCTCAGGTTGCAGCGCGACCGATCGGCCCGCGTGCACAACCGTCACCGTGCCGCTATCAGTGTCCACGGCGGTGCAGCGGGTCTGGAATTCGTACCGGACGCCAAAGTCATCCCGGGCAGCCTGGTAGAGCGCATGGTTGAGCAGCGAGCGCGACACAGAATAGATCTGCTCTTCCGGTCGCTGGCCGTAGGAGAGCAACTGCTGGGCACCGCTTGAGTCATGGATCATGCGACCGCGCATGGGAATCAGCAGCGGTTCGACACGCTCCAAGATGCCAACCAACCGCAGCGCCCGCCGACCCCGTTCGGCCATGGCCAGATTGATTGAACGGCCATGGCCGGTGCCGGCCACGAAGGCAGGGCTGCGCTCCAGCACCGTCGGTTTGAAGCCCCGCCGGGCCAGCACAATGGCCAGCAGACTGCCCGCCAGTCCGCCGCCGATGACCAGCGGTTGGCGCGGATCAATTCTCAATGCAGAGCCTGCTCCAGAATGGCCGCCGCGCGATAGGCATCGATGAAGCGGTTATAGAGGGGCACGGGGGCCAGCCGCAAGATATTGGGCGCCCGCCAGTCCACCACCAGACCACGAGCGTGCAGCAGCTCCGGCAGTGCTGCGTCGTCCGGTTCGTTCAGCGTCACGGTGATGGATAGCTGACAGCCGCGGCGGCTCGCAGCTCTCGGCGTGAGCGTGCGCATTCGGGGGCCCAGCGCCGCCTTCAAGCAGATCTCCAGATAGCGGGTCAAAAGCCGCGATTTAGCCCGCAGCCGCGTCAGCTCGGCTCGCTGGAATATTTGCAGGGAAGCCAGGAGCGGCGCCAGCGACAGAATGGGCGGATTACTCAGCTGCCAGCCCTCCGCGCCGGGCATGGGCGCGAAGTCGCGGGCCATGGCGAAGCGCTGCGTTTTGTCATGACCCCACCAGCCCGCGAAACGCGGCAGGGTTGCCTCACTCCAGCGCTCGTGAACAAAGGCGCCACCCACGGCCCCCGGCCCGCCGTTCAGGTACTTATAGCTGCACCAGACGGCGAAGTCCGCGCCCCAGCGGTGCAGCTGTATGGGCACGTTGCCGATGGCATGGGCCAGAGCGAGCCCCACGCGGCAACCGTGCTCAGCGGCCAGCCGGCAGGCCCCGGCCATGTCCAGGACCTCACCGGTCAAGTACTGAACGCCGGGGAGCAGCAATAGGGCGATTTCCCTGCCCTGGTCGGCCAGCAGCCGTTCGATACCTGCAGTGGTCAGGTCGTCGGTGGCGAGTTCAACCAGCCCGCGGGCCGGGTCAATGCCGTGAAAGCGCAGCTGGGACATGACCGCGTAGCGATCCGAGGAGAAGGCGTCTTTTTCGATCACGATCTTGTATCGCTGCGCCGTGGGCTGATAAAAGCTCACCAGCAGCAGGTGCAGATTCACCGTCAGGGTGTTCATCGCCACGACCTCGCCAGGCCGCGCACCCAGCAGAGCAGCCAGCGGCTCGGCGAACTGGGCGTGGTAGTCGTACCAGGGCCGGCGTCCCTGAAAATGGCCGGCAACACCGCGGCTACCCCACTGCTCCAGTTCCTGGTTGACGATGCGGCGGGACCGGCGGGGGAGCAGTCCCAGGGAGTGGCCGCAAAGATAGATCATTCGGCGGCCCTGGCCATCTTTCGGAATTTCAAATTGCCGCCGGAAGCTTGCCAGCGGGTCGGCAGCGTCCAGGGCTCTGGCCGCGGCCAGGCTGGGCTCTAGGTTCATGCCTCAGCTCGTCACGGTGCCACAGTGGCTGCAAGTTTGATGGGCCGGATCACCGTGGAACCGCCCGAACACCGGCGGCAGGTCCTTCTCGATGTCAGCGACGTGCAGGTACTCCTGATACAGTTGCTGGCCGCAACCTTTGCAGTACCAGATGAAACCGTCCTGCTCATCGGGCCGGCGCTGGCGTTCCACCACGATCCCGACGGTGTCGGCGAACCGCTGGGGCGAATGGTGGACGTGGGGTGGCAGGAGGAAGATCTCGCCTTCGCGGATCGGAATGTCCACCTGCGCACCATCCTGGACGGTTTTCAACAGCATCTCGCCTTCGACCTGGTAGAAAATCTCCGCACCCGGATCGTCGTGGTAGTCGCTGCGAGCGTTTGGCCCCCCGACCACCATGACGATGAATTCGGAGTCCTTGAAAACCTCCTTGTTGCAGACGGGCGGTTTCAGCTGATCCCGGTGGGTATCGATCCAGCGCATGAGGTTAAAAGGTAAGGCCGGTGTCATGGGCACTCCTCCATGGGGCATGGGCATGGCATCAGCCTCAGTGGCAGCGCTGCTGCACGGGCTTGCCGGGGGGGTCCAGGGGCAGGGCGGTGAGGCGGCGGCCCCATACGCAGCCGGTATCTACGGCGGAGATGTCCGAGCGCAGCAGCAGACCCAGCGCTGCCCAGTGCCCGAAGACAATGTGGGTGCCCTGGCTCTGCCGCGACGGCACGTCAAACCAGGGCATCAGCTGCTTGGGTTGGCTGCCCGGCGGACCGTTGTGCTTGAAGTCCAGCCGGCCTTTGGCATCGCAGAAGCGCATCCGGGTCAAGGCGTTGATAGTGAAACGCCAACGATCCCGTTCCTTCAGACGGGGCGACCAGCGGTTTGGCGAGTCACCATACATGTGCTTCAGGAGTCGTCGCCAGTCGCGGCTCTTCAGCACGCGGGAAATGGCGCGACCCCGCTTGATCGCCTTTTTGACACGCCACTGAGGCGGGATGCCAGCGTGTACCAGCAGCAACTCCCGCTCGGCGTCGTAGTGGAGCAGGGGCTGGCGCCGTAACCAGGCGACGTGCTCATCGGCATCCTTCGCTTCGAGCACCTGGGCCAGTTCGGGTGTCACATTGCGCCGCCGGCCGGCCGCGGCCGCCAGAAGATGCAGATCGTGATTGCCGAGCACGCAGGTTACGGCGGAGCCCAGGGCGCGGACCGAACGGAGCACTTTCAGGGAGTGAGGTCCGCGATTGACCAGGTCACCCACCAGCCAGAGCTCGTCCTGGGCGGGATCAAACCGCAATCTATCCAACAATTTCTGGAAGCAGTCGTAGCAGCCCTGGATGTCGCCAATTGCGTAGAGCGCCACGGTGCTTGCTGCCAGAGGTTCGTAGGAGGCCGTGTTTGCCAGCGCGCGCGGCGGTCAGTGAAGCAGTCCCGGCACGGCAAGACGGAACGGCGGGATCATGGCATCGAAGTGGCTGCCGTCGTCGGTCACCATTTGATAGCTGCCTTCCATGGCGCCGACAGGCGTTTCCAGGATCGCGCCGCTGGAGTAGCGGAAATCCTGACCCGGTCGAAGATGGGGCTGCTCACCCACGACCCCTTCTCCTCGGACTTCCTGCACCTTGCCGTTGGCGTCGGTGATGATCCAATGGCGGGTCAGCAACCGGGCGGCGACGGCGCCGTCGTTGCGGATGGTGATGGTGTAGGCGAACACAAAGCGCTCGCTGTCGGGATCGGATTGCCCCTGCAGGTATTCCGTTTGCACCTGCACCCGAATGTCGTGATCCGGTTTGGTCATGCCCGGCATTTTAGCAGCTATTGGTCGGACCCTTGATCCACTTTGTGGGCTGCGCGGTTCGCCAGCGCGACGAATTGTTGTGGGGTCAATTGCTCCGGGCGAAGCCCCGGGTCGATGTCCAGCCCGGCAATCTCGGTGGCGCTGAGCCAGGGACGCAGGCCGTTGCTGATGCGCTTGCGGCGCATGGTGAAGGCGCCGGCAACCAGCTGGCCCAGCAGCCTGCGGTCGGCGACGTGGAAGGGATCGTCCTGGTGGGGAAGCACCCGCACAAAGCTGGACCATACCCTGGGCGGCGGCTTGAAGGCGCCCGGCCCGATGTCAAAACAGCGTTCCACGCGGGCCGCCAGGGCCACCATCACCGTCAGCCGACCGTAGCGTTTGTTGCCCGGCGCGGCGGCCATGCGCTCCACAACTTCCCGCTGCAACATGAGGTGCAGATCGCGGATGGCCCGGCGTTGCTCGAGCAAATGAAACAACAGCGGCGTAGAGATGTTGTAAGGCAGATTGCCTACGACTCGCAGCGTTGCGGGTGCGGCAGCCAAAGCCGCAAAGTCGAATTGCAGAGCGTCCTGGGTGTGCACCCGCAAGCTCGGGTGTTCGCTCTCCAGGCGCTCTGCCAGCGCCCGATCCAGTTCGACCACGTGCAGTTGACCCACGCGTCTGAGTAGCGGTGTGGTCAGGGCGCCCGTGCCGGGCCCGATTTCCACCATTCGATCGCCAGGCTGGGGGTCGACGGTGGCAAGAATCCGGCTGATCACCGCGGGGTCATGGAGAAAATGCTGGCCCAGCCGTTGCCGGGTTCGCCGGGGCACTTCTATGAGGCTCGCCCGGCAGCCACCAGCCGTGCGGCTAACGCCACGGCTTTCAAGAGGCTGGCTGCGCTGGCCCGCCCGGTGCCGGCGAGATCCAGTGCTGTGCCGTGATCTACAGACGTTCTGATTAAGGGCAGGCCCAGAGTGACGTTCACGATGTCGCCAAAGCCACGCGCCTTGATCACAGGTAGACCTTGATCGTGATACATCGCAAGAACCGCTGCGACGCCGTTCAGGCGCCCGGGCGTAAATGCGCTGTCGGCGGGTACAGGACCAACCACGTCCAGCCCCCGGGATCGCAGTGTGGCCAACGCAGGAGCGATGATGTCCCGGTCTTCATGACCCAGGTGGCCGTCTTCGCCGGCGTGTGGGTTGAGCCCGCAGACCAGTATTCGCGGTGCCGTTATGCCGAACTGGTGGGTCAGGCCCCGGTGCAGCACCGTGACGGTTTCAATCAGGCGTTCGTCCGTGACCGCCGCTGGAACCGCAGTCAGGGGCAGGTGCGTCGTCAACAGGGCCACGCGCAGCGCGTCGCTCACCAACAACATCACGGGCCGGGAGGCGCCGGTGAGCTGGGCCAGATATTCAGTGTGTCCTGAGAACGGCATACCGGCCTCGTTGATGGTGCTCTTCTGCACCGGTGCCGTGATCAGAGCGTCATAGGGGCCCAGCGCGCTCGCCAGCGCGGCGCCGCGCTCTAGCAGATGCAGCACGTAGGCCGCGTTCGCCGGGTTCGGAGCGCCGCTGGTGACAGGCGCAGCCAGGGGTTCGGCTATCACCTGCAGGAAGCCGGGCTCGTGTCGCGCCGGCGCTTGCTCCGCTGCCAGCTGGCGCAGGGTAACGGTCAGACCCAGGTCCTGGCAGCGTGCCGCCAGGAGTTGCGGATCACCCAGCACGGACAGGCGTGCGTCCAGCGGTTGGGTGGCCAGCTGGAGGGTAATATCCGGGCCGATCCCAGCCGGTTCACCGGTGGTAATCAGCAGCGCTGGGGGCGGTGCCGTCAAGGTGTGCTACATGCGGGTTTCCACGTAGGCTTCGTCGCGGATCCGGCGCAGCCAGAGCTCGGTCTCTTCTTCCAGCTTGCTGGCTCGAATCTCTTCGAAGCACTGCTGTGTCTTGAGCTCTTCCGTGGTGTCATAAACCCGGGTATCGGTGATCTCGGCAATGTGCCAGCCGAACCGCGTGCGAAACGGTTCGCTGAGTTCGTTGAGCGCCAGGTTGTTGATCACCTGTTCAAATTCCGGCGCGAAGGTGTCTGGTCCGGCCCAGCCCAGATCGCCCCCCTCGGCGGCGGACACCTGGTCCTCGGAAACCGCCTGGGCCACGTCGGAAAACGACTCGCCGTCCAGCAGTTGCTCGCGAATGCCAATCAGTTTCTGGCGAACGGCATCACTGTCCAGTATCTCGTTCGGGCGCAGCAGAATGTGGCGCACGCGCCGTTGATCCACCATGACCTTTTCGGCCCCGCGCACTTCGTTCAGCCGAACCAGATGCAGGCCGCTGCCGCTCTGAATCGTCTCAGAGACCTCGCCCGGTTCCAGTTCCACGACGACGTCGGCGAACAGGGTCGGCAGCTGGGATCCCTTGCGCCAGCCGAGGCTGCCACCCTCCAGGGCGGTTTGGCCATCCGAGAAGGCCACTGCCAGCTGGGCAAAATCTTCACCGCTGGCCAGGCGGTCGTTGATCTGCGTGATGCGGTCGCGGGCCTCGTCCAGCTGTTGGCGGGTCGCCGCTGAGGGCAGACTGATGAGAATATGGGAGATGTTGTAGTCCACGTCGTTGGTGGCTGTATTTTCCTTACGGTACAGGCAGGCATCCATTTCCTTGGGCGCAACGTTGATCCGGCTGACCACGTCCCGCTGTTGCAACTGCTGGAGAACCATTTGCTCGCGCATATCCTGCCGATAGGCGGCGTAGTCGATACCGTCAGCCTCAAGGGCCTGGGGTAACTGCTCCAGGGTGAGGTTGTTCTCCTGGGCAACTTGCGACAGGGTCTGATTCAGGAAGTCGTCGCTGACCTGGATACCGAAGCGTTCGGCGCGCTGTAACTGAATGCGGCGCAGCACCAGTTGGTCCAGGATCTGGCTTTCCAGCACCGACAAGGGAGGCAGCCGGGTATCCTGTTGCCGCAAGCGCTCGATGATGACCGCGACCTGCCGCTCCAGCTCACTCTTCAGGACCACCCCCTCATCCACGATGGCGGCCACGCCATCCAGCAGCTCGCCGCCGGCTCCCAGGTCTCGCGTCTGCCCATGGGCGAGGTTGCCACTGCCAATCAAAAGCGCTCCGGCGCAGAAAATAAATCTCGTCTTTTCCATGGCTTACGTTCTAATTGGCCGACTGGCTCTGATAGCCAAGAATACCACGCTCCAACAGCTTGTCGGCGGTGTCGCCGACGTTGGTGAAGCCCTTCAATTCGAGCTGCAGCGCCAGCGAGCTGTCCGACTCGCCGGTGCGACGGGATATGTAACGCCGCCCCACCAGGCGCAGCCGCCAGCAACAGGCCTCGTATTCGACACCGGCAAATCGCTCCAGGTTCGCATTTTCCCGAAACGAATAGTTGTAACGGCCCACAAAGCTCCAGCGGCCTCCGGCGGGCCAGGCAAAGGACATGTCACCCTGCTCTAAAGCGCCCTGGCGGAAGCGATAGGCTACGTTCAGGATGCGGCGGGCATCGGGCCGGTACTGAAAGCGCGCCTCTGCCCGGGTGGTGGCGTCCGTGCCGCTGTTCCACTGGTAGCCCAGATCCAGGTTCCAGGTTTCGTACAGCTTTACACCCAGCTCGGCGATGTAATCAGAACGCTCCTGCTGGACCGGGGGCTCGCCGGGCAGCGTCACGCCGGTGCTGCTCAGATAACGGGTCTGGCCCAGCGTTGCAGTGAGGCGTTCTCCGCCCCCGCCGGAAATCAGGCGCGTCGTCACGCCCACGCTGAGTTGGTCTGTATCGGCGACCCGGTCGGCGCCCAGAAAGCGATAGCGGCGGAACAGCTGGATCAGATTGAAATCCGGTTCGATGGTATCGAAGATCGGGATTTCGTCCTGATTTGCGAAGGGCACGTGGGTGTAGAGTACCCGCGGCTCCAGCGTCTGGGTCCAGCGGCCGTCGCGGCCGGCAGAGCGCTCCAGAGTCAGCCCGGAGTCCAGGCTCACCATGGGCAGCGTACGGCTGGGATTATCCCTGACCCCCTCGGCCACGTTGTCCAGCAGGTAGCTGGTATGGCGCACGCTCACCGTGGGCATGAAAAAGACACCGCGCCGCTCCAGCCTGGCGGAGAGCTCCGGTTCCGCGTCCAGGCGCCAGCCCGTGACGCCCACGTCCCGATCAAAGCCCGCCAGCTCGGCGCGGGCACCAAACGTGATGTTCTGGCTGGCCCACTCGCCTCGAAACGCAAGCTGGGGCAGCCGCCGATAGGGCTCGTCCTCGTCCGCGATGGCCGAGTCGATGGTCTGATAGTCCTGAACGCGCGCCAAAAACGACCACTGGCGGGACAGGTATTCCACGTCGACGCGCCGATCCAGATGGGTGCGGCTGGCCACGCTCAGGCTGTTGCCCAGGTCTTCAAAATAAAAATCGTCGGAAACCGATTCGATCTCGGTCAAAAGGCGCCACCCGCCGCCGAACAGACTCTGGTGCTGGTAGTCGATATGGCTGCGATCCCGATTGGCTTCCGAGTCGTTGGGCAGATATTGAGCCAGCAGCGAGCCTTGGCTT
>JBFFHS010000002.1:0-105435 GCA_041556855.1 Gammaproteobacteria bacterium | reverse complement strand
GCGCTGCGCCAGATCGAGTTTCTGCCCCTGTCGGAGCGGCGCGTGCTGGCCATTCTGGTGATCAACAACAAAGAGGTTCAAAACCGAATCCTGCACGTCAACCGGGAGTTCAAAGAGGATGAGCTGCGCCAGGCGGCCAATTACCTGAACGAGCAGTTCGCCGGGCGGGATCTGGACACCGTGCGCCTTAATCTGGTGAACGAGTTGGAGCAGACTCAGCGCCACATGGACCGGCTGATGCGCGAAGCCATCGCCCTGGCCCGGGAAGCCCTGATACCGGGGGGTGAGGACGGTGAGTTCGTGCTGGAGGGGGCCGCTAACCTGATCGGTCTGGACCAGCTGAACGACATGGAAAAGCTCAAGCGTCTGTTCGAGGCGTTCAACAGGCAACGGGACATTCTGCATCTTCTGGATCAGAGCATGCACGGCAAGGGTGTGCAGATTTTCATTGGCCACGAATCCGGTTATCAATTGCTGGACGAGTGCAGCGTGGTCGCCGCGCCCTATACCACCGCTGACGAGGTGGCGGGCGTGCTCGGTGTCATCGGCCCCACCCGGATGGCCTACGAGCGCGTCATTCCCATCGTGGATATCACTGCTAAACTCCTCAGCGCGGCCTTGAAACCTCGCGCCTAGGCCCCCATACACCGCTGGAGCGCCCGGGCCGACGTCGGCGGCGGGCCAATTCGCTTGTGGAGGAGTTGATGAGCCAGGATCGCGCCAACAAAAACGACGCGTCAGACCCCACGGACGAGGTTGCCGATACCCGGGTGCTGGAGCCGGAGAGCCCTGCCGCCGAGGACGAATCGGTGGCTGCGGATGAGCGCGACGACCCGCTGGGCGCGCTGCGGGCGGAGCTGGCGACCCATCAGGACAATCACCTGCGCGCGGTGGCGGAGCTGGACAACGTGCGCAAGCGCGCTGCGCGCGACGTAGAGGCAGCCCGCCGCTACGGTCTGGAGCGCTTCGCCACCGAGTTGTTGCCGGTGCGCGATAGTCTTGAGGCGGGCATCGCTGCGGCCGAGGGGAGTCAGGACAATCCTCTGCTGGAGGGCAGTCAGGCGACCCTGAGGCTTTTAGACCGGGTCCTGGAGCAGTTCCATATCAGTGAGATCGACCCTCTCGGGGAGCCCTTCGATCCCCAGAAACACGAAGCCATGACCATGCAGCCTTCCGCCGAGGCCCAGCCGGATTCAGTGCTGATCGTGGTGCAGAAGGGCTATCAGCTTAACGATCGGCTGCTGCGCCCGGCCCGAGTGGTGGTTTGTGCTGGACCGCCGGACGGCGAGACGGTGTAGAGCGCGCCCGGCGCTTGAATTTCCCGTCCGTTGACCCCATCTAGCAGGGCATCGGTTTTTTTGCTTAAGTCTTTGAATCTCGGGAGAGAGACATGGGAAGAGTGATTGGTATTGACCTCGGTACCACCAACTCCTGCGTGGCCGTCATGGAAGGGAACGCGCCGAAGGTGATTGAGAACAGCGAGGGCGATCGCACCACGCCATCCATCGTAGCGTTTACCAAGGACGAGGAGATCCTGGTTGGCCAGTCCGCTAAACGACAGGCGGTGACCAATCCCCAGAACACCCTGTTCGCCATTAAACGCCTGATCGGCCGGCGCTACGACGATGCAGTGGTGCAAAGGGACATGGATATGGTGCCCTACGACATCGTCAAGGCGGACAACGGCGACGCATGGGTAGCAGCTGGCGGCAAGTCGATGGCGCCGCCGGAGATCTCCGCGCGGGTACTCATGAAGATGAGGAAGACCGCGGAGGACTATCTCGGTGAGCCAGTGACCGAGGCGGTGATTACCGTGCCCGCCTACTTCAATGACTCCCAGCGCCAGGCCACCAAGGATGCCGGGCGGATCGCGGGCCTTGAGGTCAAACGTATCATTAACGAGCCGACCGCTGCAGCGTTGGCCTATGGGCTGGATAAGCAGCGCGGCGACCGAAAGATTGCGGTGTATGACCTGGGCGGCGGAACCTTTGATATTTCGGTGATCGAGATCGCCGAGGTCGACGGCGAGCACCAGTTCGAAGTGCTGGCCACGAACGGGGACACCTTCTTAGGCGGTGAGGATTTTGATATGCGCATCATCAGCTATCTGGCTGATGAGTTCGAGAAGGAATCCGGTATCGACATCCGCAAGGACCCGCTGGCCATGCAGCGCCTGAAAGAGGCCGCCGAGAAGGCCAAGATCGAGGTGTCCTCGTCGCAGCAGACCGAGGTGAACCTGCCCTACATTACTGCGGACGCCAGCGGGCCGAAGCACCTGAACATCAAGCTGACCCGGGCTAAGGTGGAGTCTCTGGTCGACGATCTGGTCGCGCGCACCATCGAGCCCTGCAAGATCGCGGTCAACGACGCAGGCTTGAAGGTGACGGAGATCGACGACGTGATTCTGGTAGGTGGCCAGACCCGTATGCCCAAGGTGCAGGAAGAGGTGAAGAACTTCTTCGGCAAGGAGCCCCGCAGGGACGTTAATCCGGACGAGGCAGTGGCCATCGGGGCGGCCATACAGGGCGGCGTGCTGTCGGGTGAAGTCAAGGATGTGTTGCTACTGGATGTGACACCCTTGTCGCTGGGCATTGAAACGCTGGGCGGCGTCATGACTCGGTTGATCGACAAGAACACCACCATACCTACCCGTGCTAACCAGGTGTTCTCGACGGCTGACGATCAGCAGACGGCCGTGACCATCCACGTGTTGCAGGGTGAGCGCGAGCGCGCTGGCGACAACAAGTCGCTGGGTCGGTTCGATTTGAGCGATATCCCGCCGGCGCCGCGGGGAATTCCCCAGATCGACGTGACGTTCGACATCGATGCCAACGGGATTCTCAACGTCTCCGCCAAGGACAAGGCAACGGGCAAGGAGCAGAAAATTGTCATCAAGGCGTCCTCTGGACTCTCGGACGATGAGATCGATCGGATGGTGGCAGACGCGGAAGCTCACGCGGCGGAGGACCAGAAGTTCCGCGAGCTGGTAGACACCCGCAACCAGGCCGATGCGCTGTTGCACGCTACCGAGAAATCCCTCAGCGACCTGGGGGACAAGGTGGAAGCGGAGGAGCGAGCCAAGATCGAAGCCGCGGTGGGCGACCTCAAGGACGCCATCAAAGGGGACGACAAAGAAGCTATCCAGACCAAGACAGCCGCATTGGGCGAGGCGTCGCGGCCGTTGATGGAACGCGTCTATGCTGAGCAGTCGGCGGCCGCCGCGGAGGCTGGTGCCGGCGGCGATGCTTCGCCAGCCGAGGACGAGGGCGTGGTGGACGCAGAGTTTGAGGAAGTCAAGGACGACGAGCAGAAAAGCGCTTGACAGCGGACGCCGAGCGGGCGGTACGGGGCATGCGTCTTGGCGCGTGCCCCTGCTGCTGTGCTGGTTGACTGGTGAGGCATGGCCAAACGGGATTATTACGAGGTACTGGGAGCCGACAAGGGCGCCGATGAGGGGGACCTGAAGAAGGCCTATCGACGGCTGGCCATGAAATACCATCCGGACCGTAATCCCGACGACCCGGATGCGGAAGCGCGCTTCAAGGAAGCCAAGGAGGCGTACGAAGTCCTCTCGGATCCTCAGAAACGCCAGGCCTACGATCAGTTTGGCCACGCCGGGGTAGACGCAGCCGCCCAGGCTGGCGCCGGCGGGTTTGCCGGCGGCGACGCGTTCAGTGACCTCTTTGGCGACGTTTTCGGCGACATCTTCGGTGGCGGCCGGCGTTCCCGAAGCAGCGTATTCCGCGGCGCGGACTTGCGCTACAACCTGAATCTGGAAATGGAGCAGGCTGTCTTCGGCGATACTCTGAACATCGACATTCCGACCCAGGTGGAATGCAGTCGCTGCAAAGGGGTGGGCGCGGAACCGGGCACCAAGCCCACCAGTTGCAGCACCTGCGGCGGCGCGGGTCAGGTGCGCATGCAACAGGGTTTCTTTTCCATCCAGCAGACCTGTCCGGCCTGCAAGGGTGCGGGCACGGTCATCGATGATCCCTGCCGGGAGTGCCAGGGGCGCGGTCGGCTGCAGCAGGTGCGCACGCTCGCCGTGAAGGTGCCGCCCGGTGTGGACAACGGTGATCGGATTCGTCTTTCGGGTGAGGGCGAGGCGGGCCGCAACGGCGGGCCACCGGGAGATTTGTATGTCGATATCGCGGTTAAGCCCCATCCCATCTTCGAACGGGACGGTCGGGATCTGCACTGCGAGGTGCCGATCAGCTTTGCCACCGCTGCCCTCGGTGGTTCGGTGACGGTGCCGACTCTGGATGGCCAGGTGGCGTTGAAAATTCCCGCCGAAAGTCAGTCCGGACGGGTATTCCGTCTGCGTGGCAAGGGGGTGGCGTCGGTACGGGGCGGCGGTCCCGGGGATCTGTTCTGCCGGGCTCAGGTGGAGACGCCGGTAAAGCTGACCGCAGCCCAGCGGGAGTTGCTGAAGGAGTTTGACGAGTCCGTGGAAGAGGGCGGCAGCCGTCACAGTCCCCGCGCCAGGTCCTGGCTGGATGGCGTGAAACGATTCTTTGAGAACATGAGCACCTGATATGTTGAAGGTTGCTGTCATCGGCGCCACCGGGCGCATGGGGCGGGCCGTGATTGCTGCCATTGCGCACAGTGATGAGCTGAGGCTTTGTGGCGCGGTCACCATGCCGGGTGATAGCCTCATTGGTTCAGACGCGGCGCAGCAGGCCGGATTGGATCCGGCCGGGATCCTGATCACCGATGAACGGGCCGATGCGCTGCTGGAGGCCCACGTCGCCATTGATTTCACCCTGCCGGCGGCTCTGCAGGCCAATCTGCGGGCTGCCACGGATAGCGGTACCCCCCTGGTGGTCGGAACGACCGGTTTACAGTTGCCACATCGGGATGCCCTCAGCGAGGCCGCGCGTGCTATTCCGCTGGTCTACGCCGCCAACATGAGCGTGGGCATGAACGTGTTCTTGTCCCTGGTTGGGCGGGCCGCCGCCGCACTGGACGACGGTTACGATGCGGAGATTATCGAGGCCCATCATCGCCAGAAGATTGATGCGCCGTCCGGTACGGCGCTGGCCCTTGGCGAGGTCGTGGCGGCGGCGCGGCAACGCCAGTTGGGCGAAGTGGCTGTATATGGCCGGCACGGCCAGACGGGGCCGCGGGTCCCGGGCACCATAGGGTTCTCCGTGGTGCGTGCCGGCAACATCGTCGGTGAGCATAAGGTGCTGTTTGCGGCCGGGGAGGAACAGCTCGAGCTGACTCACAAGGCTCAGGACCGCGCTGCGTTCGCCCAGGGTGCGCTGCGCGCTGCCCGCTGGGTGGCAGGTCGAGCACCGGGTCTGTATTCCATGGACGATGTGCTAGGCCTTGGGAGCTAGTCGTCGCGCATTGCGCCAGCGGCCGGACCGGCTAAAATACGCCATCAGCACCTTTGAATCTCCAGCGGGATGCGCTTTCGGCCGTCCCGCTTCTTGTATGCGCGCCTGGAGCCGACACTGATGCAGCCCGCCATTCTTGCTTTAGCTGACGGGACGGTCTTCGAGGGAGTGTCCGTGGGTGTGAGCGGACGCACTCTCGGCGAGGTGGTGTTCAACACCGCCATGACCGGGTACCAGGAGATCCTGACAGACCCCTCTTACTTTCGCCAGATTGTCACGCTGACTTATCCCCACATTGGCAATACGGGAACCAATTCCACCGACTTCGAGTCGACGCGGGTCTATGCAGCGGGGCTGGTGATTCGAGATCTCTCCAAGGCAGTCAGCAGTTACCGCTCCGAGATCAGCCTCAGCCAATTCCTGCAGCGGGGCAACGTGGTGGCCATTGCCGAGATTGATACCCGCAAGCTTACCCGCATCATTCGAGACCGGGGTGCCCAGGCCGGCTGCATCATCGCCGGTGGAGATGCCGGGGCAGAAGAGGCGATTGCCGCGGCACAGAAGTTTCCCGGGCTCAAAGACATGGATCTGGCCAAGCTGGTGACGACTGCGCAGCCTTACCAGTGGAACCAGGGCACCATCTGGCCTGGCAAGGAGCGTCTGTATCCCAAGCATGCCGCGACCTTCCATGTTGTGGCCTACGATTTCGGTATCAAGCGCAATATCTTGCGTTTGCTGGCCGAGCAGGATTGCCGCCTGACGGTGGTTCCGGCCAGGACGCCGGCGGAAGAGGTACTGGCGCTGCAGCCGGACGGCGTGTTTCTCTCCAACGGACCGGGTGACCCGGAGCCCTGCGACTATGCCATCGAGGCGATTGCCCAGCTGATTGATCGAGAGCTGCCGGTGTTCGGGATCTGCCTGGGTCATCAGCTCTTGGCGCTGGCCAGCGGCGCCAGCACCGTGAAGATGAAGTTCGGGCATCATGGTGCGAACCACCCGGTGCAGGACCTGGCCACGGGTAAGGTCCTCATCACCAGCCAGAACCACGGCTTTGCGGTGGACGAGGCGAGCCTGCCGGAAAACCTCAAGCCGACCCATCGCTCCCTGTTCGATGGGTCCCTGCAGGGCGTTGAGCGTTTGGACAAGCCGGTGTTCGGCTTTCAAGGTCACCCAGAGGCGAGCCCCGGTCCCCACGACGTGCAACCCTTGTTTGATCGTTTCTCGGCCCAGATGAGGGCCTATCGGAGTAGGCGCGTTTCTAAAGCAATTTAATATAAAACAGATATTTATGAGATTTTACTCAAAAGTCAGTGAAGAATAAGTATGCCGCGACGGAATGACATCAGCAGCATCATGATCATCGGGGCAGGCCCGATTGTGATCGGTCAGGCCTGCGAGTTTGATTACTCCGGCACCCAGGCCTGCAAGGCGCTGCAAGAGGAGGGCTACCGGGTCATTCTGGTGAACTCCAATCCGGCCACCATCATGACGGACCCGGACAGCGCCGATGCCATTTACATCGAGCCCATCGAGTGGCGCACGCTGGAGCGGATCATTGCTGCCGAACGGCCGGACGCATTGTTGCCCACCATGGGCGGGCAGACCGGACTGAACTGCGCGTTGGATCTGGATCGGCACGGCGTGCTGGAACGTTACGGCGTGGAAATGATCGCTGCTGATCGGGACGCTATCGATATGGCGGAGGACAGGGAGCGCTTTCGCAAGGCAATGCAGGAGATCGGTCTGGAGGTACCGCGAGCCCGGATCGCCCATGAGCTCGAGGAAGCCATTGGGCTGCAGGCCGACATCGGTTTTCCAACCATTATCAGGCCCTCGTTCACCCTCGGCGGTACCGGCGGTGGTATTGCCTATAACCGGGAAGAATTCGAGCAGATCGTCAGCCGCGGTCTGGATCTTTCCCCCACCACCGAGGTGTTGCTGGAGGAGAGTGTCATCGGCTGGAAAGAATTCGAGATGGAAGTGGTCCGGGACCGCAACGACAACTGCATCATCATCTGTGCCATCGAGAATCTTGACCCCATGGGTGTGCACACGGGCGATTCCATTACCGTTGCCCCGGCGCAGACCCTGACCGATAAGGAATACCAGCGCATGCGTGATGCCTCGATCGCGGTGCTGCGCAAGATCGGTGTGGAAACGGGCGGATCCAACGTGCAGTTTGCCATCAACCCGGCAGACGGTCGGCTGATCATCATCGAAATGAACCCACGCGTGTCGCGTTCCTCAGCGCTTGCCTCCAAGGCGACTGGTTTCCCGATAGCCAAGGTGGCTGCCAAGTTGGCGGTGGGCTACACCCTGGATGAATTGCGCAACGAGATCACCGGGGGTGTCACGCCAGCCTCCTTCGAGCCCACGATCGACTACGTGGTCACTAAGATTCCGCGGTTCACCTTTGAGAAGTTTCCCAGGGCGAACGACCGTCTGACGACGCAGATGAAGTCGGTGGGAGAGGTCATGGCCATTGGACGTACCTTTCAGGAGTCGCTGCAAAAGGCCCTGCGGGGCCTGGAGACGGGTACCGATGGGCTCAATCCGCAGCTGGCCAATCTGGAAGGGGACGATGCGGAAGCGGTGCTGGCTCGAGAGTTGCGCATGCCCGGCGCTAACCGGCTGTGGTATATCGCTGATGCCTTCCGCTTTGGTTTCGATCTGGACGGCGTCGCGCAACTCTCCGGCGTGGATCCCTGGTTCCTGGCGGAAATCCAGGACCTCGTCACCGAAGAGCGCTTCATGGCCAAGGAGAAACGGGAGGTCTTGCAGCCCACCCACCTGCGGCGGTTGAAGCGCAAGGGATTCAGCGACAGCCGCATCGCCACCCTGTTGGACATCACGGAGACCGCGGTGCGCCAGGCGCGGGATAAGCACGACATTCGCCCGGTATTCAAGCGAGTGGATACCTGTGCGGCCGAGTTCGCAAGTCACACGGCCTACCTGTATTCCACCTACGAGGAAGAGTGCGAGGCGGATCCCAGTGCGCGGGACAAGATCATGATCTTAGGTGGTGGCCCCAACCGGATCGGCCAGGGGATTGAGTTCGACTACTGCTGCGTGCACGCTTCTTTTGCGCTGAAGGAGGCCGGTTTCGAGACCATCATGGTCAACTGCAATCCGGAGACCGTGTCCACCGACTTCGACACCTCCGATCGGCTGTATTTTGAGCCGCTGACTTTAGAAGACGTGCTGGAAATCATTCATAAGGAAAAGCCGAAGGGCGTTATCGTTCAGTATGGCGGTCAGACGCCTTTAAAGCTGGCGCGGGATCTCGCCGCTGCCGGGGCGCCGATCATCGGCACATCCCCGGATTCCATCGATCTTGCTGAAGACCGGGAGCGTTTCCAGCAGCTTATTGAACGCCTGCGGCTCAAGCAGCCCCCCAACCGTACTGCCCGCACGGAGGATGAGGCCCTGGCGCTGGCGGCGGAAGTGGGGTATCCCCTGGTGGTGCGGCCCTCCTACGTGCTGGGCGGTCGCGCCATGGAGATCGTCTACTCCGAGGATGATCTGAGCGCCTATATGGGCGATGCCGTGAGCGTCTCCAATGACAGCCCCGTGTTGTTGGATCGCTTTCTCGACTTGGCCGTGGAGGTTGACGTGGACGCGATCAGCGACGGCGAGCAGGTCATCATCGGCGGCATCATGGAACATATTGAGCAAGCCGGCGTGCACTCCGGCGATTCCGGTTGCTCGCTGCCGCCTTACAGTCTTGATGAGCGCATGCAGCAGGCGCTCCGGCGGCAGGTGGAGCAGCTGGCCCGAGAGCTCAACGTGGTGGGCCTGATGAATACCCAGTTCGCGATCCAGAATGGGGTCATTTACGTGCTGGAGGTGAATCCACGAGCCTCGCGCACCGTGCCCTTCGTCTCCAAAGCCACGGGGCAGCCCCTGGCCAAGATCGCGGCCAAGGCGATGGCCGGCATCTCGCTGCAGCAGCAGAGCGTCATTCCGCCTGAATCACTGCCGTTCTTTGCCGTAAAGGAGTCCGTGTTTCCGTTCGGCAAGTTCCCCGATGCCGATCCCATCCTGGGCCCCGAGATGAAATCCACCGGTGAGGTCATGGGCACGGGCCGGACTTTTGGCGAGGCTTATGCCAAGGCCCAGCTGGCATCGGGGGTGCTGGTGCCCATCCGTGGCACGGCACTGATCAGCGTCCGGGATCGGGACAAGGCTGCGGCGGTCGATCTGGCGCAAACCCTGATCAGTCGCGGTTTTGACCTGGTGGCTACGGGCGGCACTGCGGTGGCCTTGGCTAAAGCAGGGATTCCCTGCCGTCGCGTCAACAAGGTCCGCGAAGGGCGGCCCCATATTGTGGATATGATCAAGAACCAGGAAATCTCGTTCATCGTCAACACCACCGAGGGCAAGCAGGCGATCCGCGAATCCCATTCTATTCGCGCAGCTGCCGTGAACTACAAGGTTACCTACTACACCACTATGCCGGCCGCCAAGGCGACCTGCGACGTGCTGGACCACCTGGACAATGCGGCAGTCATGCGGTTGCAGGATCTGCATGCGGAGGTGGCTTGAATGAGCAAGGTTCCGCTGACAGATCGAGGCGCTGCGCGCCTTCGTGATGAGCTGAAGCAGTTAAAAAGCGTTGACCGACCGCGGATCATCGAAGCTATCGCCCGCGCCCGGGAGCACGGTGATCTGAAGGAGAACGCCGAATATCACGCCGCCCGTGAGCAGCAGGGCTTTATTGAAGCCCGCATCAAGGACATTGAGGGCAGCCTCAGCCACGCCCAAATCATCGATGTCAGCAAGGTAAACGCCCGGGGGAAGGTGGTCTTCGGGGCCACCATTGAGCTGATTGACGTGGACGATGGCAGCGAAAGACGTTACCAGATCGTTGGCGAGTTGGAGGCGGACATCAAGCAGGGCCTCATCTCCGTAACTTCACCTATCGCCCGGGCGGTGATCGGTAAACAAGCCGGCGACGTGGTTGCCGTGAGCACCCCCGGCGGCGAGCGCGAATTTGAGATTGGCGCGGTAACCTATGCCTGAGCAGGCCTAGTCGCGGCCAGCGCGCCGCGGCCGATACACCACCGCCACATGACCGATCTGCTGCACTAATTCTGCGCCGGTGCGCGCTAAGAGTTCGTCCAGCAGGGCGGCGCGCGTCTGGCGATCGGCTACCCGGGCCCTGAGCTTGATGAGCTCGTGATGGTCCAGCGCTTGCTCGATCTCCGTCATGACGTTCGCCGAGAGCCCCGCCTGCCCGATCTGGACAACCGGTTTCAGAGCATGTGCGCGGCCGCGCAGCTGTTTCTTCTGAGCTTCAGTCAATGCCATGATGGGCACAGTATAGCCAGGCCCGACTATGGGACGACGATCCGGTTCATCCAAAGATTGGCTTCAGCGCCAGCGCAGGGACGCCTATGTAGCCCGGAGTCGGGCCGCCGGGTACCGGTCGCGCGCGGCCTACAAGCTGGTGGAGATCGACGACCAGGTGCGGCTGTTGCGACCGGGCATGAGCTGCGTGGATCTCGGCGCGGCCCCCGGCGGGTGGAGCCAGGTGGCGGCCGAGCGGGTGGCCCCGGGGGGGCGTGTGCTGGCCCTGGACGTTCTGCCCATGGCGCCGATTGCAGGGGTCGACTTCATGCAGGGCGACTTCACGGAGCCGGAGACGCTGGCGGCCCTGCGGGTAGCTCTCGGCGCGGACCGGGTAGATCTTGTAATGTCTGATATGGCCCCCAATATATCTGGCAATCGGGCTGTGGATCAGGCGCGCGCCATGTATCTGGCGGAGCTGGCCCTGGAGCTGGCCCGGGAGGTGCTGCGGCCGGGTGGAAGCCTGTTAGTGAAACTGTTCCAGGGTGAGGGTTTCGAGGCTTACCGGCACGCTGCCGAAGCGCTGTTTCACCAGCTTAAGTTCAAAAAGCCGCCCGCCTCGCGGAGTAAAAGCCGCGAGATGTATCTGCTAGCGAGAAACTTACGAATATAGTAGTGTCTAAACTATGTATACCGGGCGTTTTTCCCGGAGCGTCAAACACTTAAGGGACATAACGTGAACGACCTCGCCAAAAACGTCATTCTCTGGATAGTGATCGCGGTGGTCCTGCTGTCGGTCTTTCAGAGTTTCGGGCCGAGCACGCAGCGCAGCCAGCCCATTCCCTATTCCCTGTTTCTGACCTATGTCGAGGATGGCTCTGTCGATCGGGTGGTGTTTGAGGGCGAGACCATTCGCGGCATGCGCAATGGCGAGACGTTCGTAACCTACAATCCCGAAACCGACAATACGGCCCTGATTGGCGAGCTCAGCAAGAGCGGGGTACAGATCGAAGCGAGCCCGCCGAAGCAACAGTCGTTCCTGCTCCAGCTGTTTATTTCCTCCTTTCCTATCCTCCTGCTGATCGCCGTTTGGGTGTATTTCATGCGGCAGATGCAGGGGGCTGGCGGCGGTCGTGGCGCCATGTCCTTCGGCAAGAGCCGGGCTCGTTTGCTGGGTGAGGACCAGGTCAACGTGACGTTCACGGACGTTGCCGGGGTGGAGGAGGCCAAGGAAGAGGTGGTCGAGATTGTCGACTTCCTGAAGGACCCGGCCAAGTTCCAGCGACTGGGCGGCAAGATTCCCAAAGGCGTGCTGATGGTTGGCTCGCCGGGTACCGGTAAGACGCTGCTGGCGCGAGCCATCGCTGGCGAAGCGAAGGTGCCGTTTTTTACCATCTCCGGATCGGATTTCGTGGAGATGTTTGTGGGCGTCGGCGCGTCGCGCGTCCGCGACATGTTCGAGCAGGCCAAAAAGCACGCACCGTGCATCATCTTTATCGACGAGATCGACGCCGTTGGCCGGCACCGGGGCGCCGGGCTGGGCGGTGGGCATGATGAGCGTGAGCAAACCCTCAACCAGTTGCTGGTGGAGATGGACGGCTTCGAGGGCAACGAGGGCGTGATCGTGATCGCGGCCACCAACCGTCCCGACGTGCTGGATCCGGCGCTGTTGCGCCCGGGGCGTTTCGATCGGCAGGTGGTTGTGCCGCTACCCGATGTCCGCGGCCGCGAGCAGATTTTGAAGGTTCACATGCGCAAGGTCCCCATTGGCGACGATGTCAGGCCGTCGGTCATCGCTCGCGGCACGCCGGGCTTCTCCGGGGCGGATCTGGCCAACCTGGTCAACGAGGCGGCGCTGTTTGCGGCCCGTGCCAATCGCCGGGTCGTGGGCATGGACGAGTTTGAGAAAGCCAAGGACAAGATCATGATGGGCGCCGAGCGGCGCTCGATGGTAATGAGCGAGGAGGAGAAGCGCCTGACCGCTTACCACGAAGCCGGTCACGCCATCGTCGGTCTGTCCGTGCCGGATCACGACCCTGTGTACAAGGTGACCATCATCCCGCGCGGCCGGGCCCTGGGGGTCACCATGTTCCTGCCTGAAGAGGATCGCTACAGCTTCAGCAAGCGGCGTCTCGACAGCCAGATTTCCAGTCTGTTTGGTGGTCGCATCGCCGAAGCCATCGTATTTGGCGATGATGCCGTCACCACGGGTGCGGCGAACGATATTGAGCGGGCTACCGACCTGGCGCGCAACATGGTTACCAAATGGGGTTTGTCCACCCGGATGGGTCCGTTGACCTATGCGGAAGACGACGGCGAGGTGTTCCTCGGTCGTTCGGTGACTCAGCATAAGCAGGTGGGTGATGAGACCCGGGACGCCATCGATGAAGAGGTGCGCCGGATCGTGGACGAAAACTACCAACGGGCCGAGCAAGTGCTTCACGAGCACATCGACAAGCTGCATATGATGGCCGACGCACTGATCAAGTACGAGACCATCGACGAGCATCAGATCCAGGACATCATGTCTGGCCGCGATCCGAGGCCCCCTGAGGACTGGGATGAGCCCAGCGCGCCCGCGCCGGGGGATGATGCTCGCAAGGACGCCAAGTCCAAGGACGGCGCCCGCCCGTTGGGAGATCCGGCCAGCCAGCATTGAGGGCGTCCCGGCTGCCTTCGGGCGAAGGACGGGCTGCCGGGCAGGATCGATTGTCATCCGGCCAGGCAAGACAGAGCAGGGCCAGCCCTGATCTGACGAAATCGCCGTCGTGAAACTGGACTGCGCAGGGCGCCTCCTCGATCTCAGCCGGCCCTGCATCATGGGCGTGGTGAACGTGACCCCCGATTCCTTTTCTGACGGCGGCCGCTTTCGTGACCCGGGCGATGCCATCACGGCGGCTCGTGCCATGGTGGCGGAGGGCGCAGCCATCATTGATATTGGCGGCGAGTCCACGCGTCCGGGCGCGGCCGCCGTGCCCCTGGCTGAGGAACGTGCCCGGGTCATGCCGGTGCTCACCGCGCTGGCGGCAGAACTGGACGTGCCCATCTCCGTGGATACCAGCAAACCCCAATTGATGGCAGAAGCCATCGAGGCCGGCGCGGGGATGATCAATGACGTGCGCGCGTTGCAGTCGGAGGATGCTTTGGCCGCGGCGGCGTCCGGCAGCGCAGCCATTTGCCTGATGCACATGCAAGGCGAGCCGCGCACCATGCAAAAGGATCCCCGTTATGCAGACGTGGTCGCGGAAGTGGCTGCATTTCTGGCTGCGCGGGCGGCCGCGTGTGTTGCAGCGGGCATCCCGGCCGAGCGGCTGGTGCTGGATCCAGGGTTTGGGTTCGGTAAGACCTTGGGCCACAATCTGGCCCTGCTGCGCGACCTGGAGCGGCTGCGTTGGCACAATCTGCCTATTCTGGTGGGTTTGTCCCGCAAGCGGCTGCTGGGTGAGCTGACCGGGCGCGCCCTGGAGGAGCGGATGGCTGGGAGTGTGAGCCTTGCCCTGTTAGCCGCCCAGCGCGGTGCGAATATTGTTCGGGTTCATGACGTGGGGGCGACGCGGGATGCGCTGCGTATCCTGGAAGCCGTGCAGGACAGCGAGGGTGACGAACCATGAGCAGGCTGTATTTTGGCACTGACGGTATCCGCGGCCGGGTGGGCGAGGCGCCCATGACCGTGGACTTTGCGCTGCGGCTGGCCAGCGCTGCGGCCCGGGTGCTCGCACCCGAGGGCGGCAGCGTGCTGATCGGCAAGGACACGCGAGTGTCCGGCTATATGTTCGAATCGGCCCTGGAGGCGGGCTTCGTGGCCTCGGGGGTGGACGTGCTGCTGCTGGGGCCACTGCCGACGCCGGGGATCGCCTACCTGACCCAGCAATTTGCGGCCGATTTTGGGATCGTGATCAGCGCGTCCCATAACCCGTATCAGGATAACGGCATCAAGTTCTTCGACGCCGAAGGCGCCAAGCTCTCAGACGAGTTGGAGGAGGCCATTGAGGCTCATCTGGAGCAGCCGCCTCTGACCCGGGAGTCCCACGCGCTCGGCAAGGCAAAGAATGTATCCACAGCGCGCACGGCCTATGAGGATTTCTGCAAGGGCTCCATGCCCGCCGGCATCTCCCTGGAGGGCATGAAAGTGGTGTTGGATTGCTCCCATGGCGCCGGCTACAAAGTGGCGCCGCGGGTGCTGGCCGACCTGGGTGCCGATCTGGTTCCGGTGGGCTGCTCGCCAAACGGCCGCAACATCAACGCCGGCTGTGGATCCACGCGCCCCGATCTTCTGCAGCTCACTGTGTCAGGCGTGCGTGCGGAGGTGGGTATGGCTCTGGACGGTGATGGTGATCGCCTGGTGATGGTCGACCAGGAGGGCAATCTGCTGGATGGCGATCAGCTGCTCTATATTCTCGCCCGCGACCGCCTGGACGCCGGCGCGCTGCGCGGGCCCGTCGTGGGCACTGTGATGAGCAATCTGGGCCTTGAGGTGGCAATGCGGGAACTGGGCGTGGAGTTCAAACGCGCCAAAGTCGGCGATCGCCATATCCTCGCCATGCTGAAGGCGGAGCAGGGGATTCTGGGCGGCGAGACGTCCGGGCACCTGCTCTGTCTGGACAAGGCCACCACCGGTGATGGGCTGATCAACGGGCTCCAGGTGCTGGCCGTGATGCGCAGAACCGGCAAGAGCCTGAAGGAGTTGGCGGCCGGCATGACCCGCTTCCCGCAGACGCTGCTCAACGTGCGGGTCAAAGAACGGATCGATCCTGGCACGCAACCACAGATCAGCGCTGCGGTAGCCGAGGCTGAGGCGGAGCTCGGCGAGCGCGGCCGGGTGGTGTTGCGCGCCTCGGGCACCGAGCCAGTCATTCGGGTCATGGTGGAGGGTGATAATCCCCAGCAGGTTGGCCAACTGGCTGATCGGCTGGCCGACGTCGTGCAGAGTGCCTGCGTCGCCTGAAATCGCTTAACCCGTTGATTTGAGGCTGGCCCCTCAGTAAGCTGGCGCCGCCTTCGTCGCGGTCCCCGTGGCGTCGCCCCCTGGATTCATCACGAGGCTGAACACGATGCGCACGCCGCTGGTGGCCGGTAACTGGAAGATGCATGGCACCCTGGCGTCAGGTCGTGCCCTGGTGGGGGCGCTGTCCACCGGGCTTGCGGACCGGGAGGCAGCAGCCGAGGTGCTGATTTGCCCGGCCTTCCCCCATCTGGCGCCGATTGCCGAGGCACTTGATAGCGGGCCGTTGGTGCTGGGCGCCCAGGATCTCAGCGATCAGCCTGGCGAGGGCGCCTTTACGGGGGATGTTGGTGGCGCCATGCTGGCGGATATCGGTTGCGCCTATGTGCTGGTGGGGCATTCGGAACGTCGCGACATCCACGGTGAGTCTGATGAACTGGTGGCAAACAAGTTTGCCCGCGCCCAGGAAGCGGGGCTGATTCCGGTCCTCTGCGTTGGCGAGACCCTTGGGGAGCGGCAGGCCGCCACGACGGAGACGGTCATTGAGCGGCAGCTGGCGGCGGTGGTCGAGCGCCTTGGCGTGGCTGTTCTCGAGCATGCCGTGGTGGCCTACGAGCCGGTCTGGGCCATTGGCACGGGCCAGACAGCGACGCCGGATCAGGCCCAGGCGGTGCACAGTTTCATTCGCGGCAAGATTGCCGCCCAGGATGCTACAATCGCGGACGGTTTAAGAATCCTCTACGGCGGCAGCGTGAAGGCGGCCAACGCCCGGGAACTGTTTGCCATGACCGACATCGACGGCGGTCTGGTGGGCGGCGCGTCGCTGAAGGCTCAGGAATTTCTCCAGATTATCGAGGCCGCCTCCTGACGGGGCGGATGTCCTATGACGTTGCAGTCGGCAGTCCTGATCGCTCACCTGGCCATCGCTCTATTACTGATTGCTCTGGTGCTTCTGCAACGCGGCAAGGGTGCGGAAGCTGGCACCGGTTTCGGCGCGGGCGCGTCCGGCACGGTGTTCGGCGCACGGGGATCGTCTAACTTTTTCTCGCGGACCACCGCTGTGCTGGCAACCCTGTTTTTCGTGACCAGCCTGAGCCTGGCGTACCTGGGCTCCCAGAGGACCCAGCCGTCGAGCCTGCTGGATAGCGTGGTCACTGAAGAGCCTGAGCCTCAGGCATTGCCCGTTGTCGAGGAGGAGGTGCTGCCGGCGCTGCCGGATCTGGCGCCGCCGGCTGAGACCCAGGGTGAGCAGAGCGGTCCGGCTGAGGAGAATTGAACCAACAGCCGATGTGGTGGAACTGGTAGACACGCTGTCTTGAGGGGGCAGTGGCGCAAGCCGTGCCGGTTCGAGTCCGGCCATCGGCACCACAACGCAACGCGGCGCGGGCGCTGAACAGCGACGCGCCGCTGTTATAATTGCCGCGCTTTTTGCGCAGGGGTACTGAAGCGGATGCTGGCGAACTACGCGCCGATACTGATCTTCCTGGCGATCTCCAGCGTTCTGGGACTGGCTCTATTGGGGCTGGGTTTCGTCTTCGGTAGCGGCGAGAAGGACTCGGCAAAACTGTCTCCCTACGAATGCGGTTTCGAGGCTTTCGAGGACTCGAGGATGCGCTTCGACGTGCGGTATTACCTGGTCGCCATCCTGTTCATTATCTTCGATTTGGAAATCGCCTTTCTTTTTCCGTGGGCGGTGTCTTTAGACCGCATCGGCCTGTTTGGTCTCATTTCCATGGGAATTTTTCTGGCCCTGCTCGTGGTGGGCTTCATCTACGAGTGGAAAAAAGGAGCCCTGGAATGGGATTAGGCGCGCCGGCCGAGGGAGAGGCCATTCCTGCGATCATCGAGCGGGGCTTTGTCGTTACCAAACTTGACAGCCTGATCAACTGGGCCCGCACCGGGTCCATGTGGCCGATGACCTTTGGTCTGGCCTGCTGCGCCGTGGAAATGATGCAGGCAGGAGCGGCCCGCTACGACCTGGATCGATTCGGAATCGTATTTCGACCCAGCCCGCGGCAATCCGACGTCATGATCGTAGCGGGCACCTTATGCAACAAGATGGCGCCTGCGCTGCGCAAGGTCTACGACCAGATGCCCGAGCCCCGCTGGGTGATCTCAATGGGGTCCTGTGCCAACGGCGGTGGTTATTACCACTATTCCTATTCAGTCGTCAGGGGATGTGATCGCATCGTGCCGGTAGATGTGTACGTGCCCGGTTGTCCGCCCACGGCTGAGGCGCTGCTCTACGGCATCATTCAGCTGCAAAAGAAGATCCGCCGGACCCATACCATCGCCCGCTGACAGGTGACGCCCCGTACGACGCAGGACACGACGGTAGCCAGTAACTTGAACTCCAGATACGAACAGCTCGCTGCTGCCGTCGAGGCGGAGCTGGGTGACCAGATGCAACGCTTGCCCAGTCGATGCGGCGAGCTCGGCTACTGCCTGGCTCCCGAAGCTCTGCTGGAATGTGCGACGGTGCTGCGGGATGGGGCTGCGTTCAAATTCGAGATGCTGGTAGATGTCTGCGGCGTCGACTATCTGGACTACGGGCGCGATGAATGGCGCACCAGTTCTGCCACCGGTAGCGGTTTCAGCCGCGGCGTGGATCGCGGTACGCCATCTCTTCCGGGCGATGGCGACGTTGACGTAGCGCTGTACCAACCACCGGCCCGCTTTGCCGTGGTTTACCATTTGCTCTCCATTACCCATCGCCATCGCCTGCGGCTCAAAGTGTTCTGCGCGGATGACGACGAGCCGCTGGTACCGTCGGTCATCGACATCTGGGCCTCGGCCAATTGGTTCGAACGAGAAGCCTTCGATCTGTTCGGTATTCTCTTCAAGGGGCACCCGGATTTGCGCCGCATCCTGACGGACTACGGCTTTATCGGTCACCCGTTTCGCAAGGATTTTCCGCTCACGGGTAACGTGGAGATGCGCTACGACCCGGAAAAGGGGCGGGTTGTCTATCAGCCCGTGACCATTGAGCCGCGCACCCTGGTGCCAAAGGTCATTCGCGTGGACAACCGCTACACGCCGGCCATCAAGGACAAGGACCGTGCCTGAAATCCAGAACTACACCATGAATTTTGGACCGCAGCACCCGGCGGCTCATGGGGTGTTGCGGCTGGTGTTGGAACTGGACGGGGAAGTCATCATCAAGGCAGATCCCCACGTCGGCCTGCTGCATCGTGCGACTGAAAAGCTGGCCG
This sequence comes from Gammaproteobacteria bacterium, assembly GCA_041556855.1. Lineage (GTDB taxonomy): Bacteria > Pseudomonadota > Gammaproteobacteria > Steroidobacterales > JBFFHS01 > JBFFHS01. The sequence continues at coordinate 86,650 of JBFFHS010000002.1, read as the reverse complement.
AAAGTAAACCCTACAACCAGAGCATTGGCTACATGGACCGCCTCGATTACGTGTCCATGATGTGCAATGAGCATGGCTATGTGCTGGCCATTGAAAAATTACTGGGCATCGAGCCACCTCTGCGGGCCCGGTACATTCGCGTCATGTTCGACGAGATCACGCGCATCCTCAATCACTTGATGTGGCTGGGGGCACACGGCCTCGACATCGGGGCGATGACGATGTTCCTGTACTGCTTCCGGGAACGGGAAGATCTGATGGACTGCTACGAGGCGGTCTCCGGCACCCGGATGCATGCCACCTACTACCGCCCGGGCGGCGTCTATCGGGATCTCCCGGACGAGATGCCGCGCCATCAGCCATCCTCACGCCTGAGCAGCCAGGACCTGGAGCGGCTCAACGAGGCGCGCAGCGGCTCGCTGCTGGATTTTCTGGCAGCTTTTGCGGAGCGCTTTCCCGGCTGTGTCGACGATTACGAGACGCTGCTAACGGACAATCGCATCTGGAAGCAGCGCACCGTGAATATTGGCGTGGTGTCCCCGGAACGGGCCATGCAGCTGGGCTTTACCGGGCCAATGCTGCGCGGCTCCGGTGTGGCCTGGGATTTGCGCAAACAGCAGACCTACGAAGTTTACGACCAGTTGGATTTCGATATCCCGGTGGGCGTGAACGGCGACTGCTACGACCGTTATCTGGTTCGGGTTGAGGAAATGCGCCAGTCCAACCGCATCATCAAGCAATGCATCGACTGGCTGCGCGACAACCCCGGGCCGGTGATGCTGGACGACCATAAGATCACGCCGCCCCGGCGGGTGGAAATGAAGGACGACATGGAGTCGTTGATCCATCACTTCAAACTGTTCACCGAAGGCTATTGCGTGCCCGAGGGCGAGGCCTACGCTGCCGTGGAGCATCCCAAGGGCGAGTTCGGGTGCTACCTGATCTCTGACGGGGCCAACAAACCCTACCGGCTCAAGGTGCGGCCGCCCGGGTTTGCGCACCTGGCGTCCATGAGCGAGATGGTGGAGGGCCACATGCTGGCTGATGTGGTCGCCGTCATCGGCACCCAGGACATCGTCTTCGGGGAGGTCGACCGATGAGTCCCGCGGCTGATCCGGTGACGCTGCTGTCCGAGCATGCCCGTCAGGAGATCGACCATTGGGTCAGCAAGTTTCCGGATGGCAAGCAGCGCTCGGCCGTGATTGCCGCGCTGCAGGCGGTGCAGCACGACAACCAGGGCTACTTGACCCCTGAGCTCATGGATGCTGTGGCGGCGTATCTGAATTTACCGCCTATTCAGGTCTATGAGGTGGCGACTTTCTATTCCATGTTCGAGACCAAACCCGTTGGTCGTCACTGTGTCTCGGTCTGTACCAACATCTCCTGCATGCTGTGTGGTGCCGATGACCTCGTCAGCCATCTGGAGCAGAAACTCGGTATCAAGCAGGGCGAGAGCACAGCGGACGGTCGTGTGTTTCTGAAACGGGAGGAAGAGTGTCTGGCGGCCTGCTGCGGCGCGCCGATGATGATGGTGGATCACATTTTTTACGAGAATCTCACGCCTGAGAAGGTAGACGAGATCATCGACGCGTTGGACTAGGGATTGATGCGGTGAGCTACACGGAACAGTTGAATCAGGTTTGCCTTGCGACCCTGCAGTTTGAAGACCAGCCCTGGTCGTTGCAGAACTACCTCAAGTTGGGTGGCTACCAGGCCTGGCAGAAGGTGCTGGCCGGCGAACTGGATCAGGCCGCTGTCATCGAAGAGGTCAAGGCATCGGGGCTGCGTGGCCGCGGCGGGGCGGGATTCCCTACCGGATTGAAGTGGAGCTTCATGCCGCGCAACGCGCCGGGCCAGAAGTATCTCGTCTGCAACTCTGATGAGAGCGAGCCGGGTACCTGCCACGACCGGGAGATCCTGCGCTACAACCCCCATGCCCTGATCGAGGGCATGGCCATCGCCGGTTATGCGATGGGCGCGACCGTCGGCTACAACTATATTCGGGGCGAATTCCTGGGCGAGCCGGTACCCCGGTTCGAGGCAGCACTGCAGGAAGCCTATCAGGCCGGCTGGCTGGGCAAGGACATCAAGGGCTCGGGCGTGGATTTTGATCTGCATAGCTTTGTCGGCGCCGGGGCTTATATCTGTGGCGAGGAAACGGCCCTGCTGGAATCCCTGGAAGGCAAGCAGGGCAAGCCGCGGTTCAAACCACCTTTTCCGGCCAACTTTGGCCTGTACGGCCAGCCGACGACCATCAACAACACCCAAAGCCTGGCCTCGGTGCCGAGCATTATCCGCAATGGCGCCCAGTGGTTCGCGGATCTGGGTGTGGAAGCGTCCGGCGGCACGGCCATCTTCGCCGTTTCGGGACACGTCAATCGGCCTGGAAACTACGAATTGCCCTTGGGGATACCGTTCCCGGATCTTCTGGATATTGCCGGCGGGGTTCGCGACGGCCGCGCGCTGAAGGCCGTCATTCCCGGCGGCTCGTCGGTGCCGGTGGTGCCGGCGGACACCATGATGAACATCACCATGGATTTTAAAGCGCTGCAGGAGGCGGGCTCGGCGCTGGGCACCGGAGCGGTCGTGGTCATGGATGACACCACCTGCATGGTCAGCATGTTGCGGCGCATTTCCCGCTTCTACTATGCGGAATCCTGCGGTCAATGCACGCCCTGCCGGGAGGGCACTGGCTGGCTGTATCGGGTACTGACTCGTATTACCGAGGGCGCTGGCACCCAGGCAGACCTGGACATGCTGGTGGACGTGGCCAACAAGATTGAGGGTCACACAATCTGTGCCCTGGGCGATGCCGCCGCGTGGCCCGTGCAGAGCTTCCTGAAACATTTCCGCCACGAATTCGAGTACATGGTGACTAACGGCGGCCGCAGCATCGTGGACGATGCCCAGGCCGCGGCGGCGTGAGGCAGGACTTAGAGGATGAGTGAGGACACGGTCAAACTCCAGGTCGACGGCGTCGAGGTAGAAGCCCGCCCGGGCCAGATGCTGATCGAGGTGACCGATGCCCGGCGCGCCTATGTGCCGCGTTTCTGTTACCACAGCAAGCTGAGCATCGCGGCCAATTGCCGCATGTGTCTGGTGGAAGTGGAGAACGTGCCCAAGCCGCTGCCGGCTTGCGCCACCCCGGTGGGGGAGGGCATGAAAGTCTTCACGCGCTCGGAGGCGGCTATCGCCGCCCAGAAGGCCACCATGGAGTTCCTGCTGATCAACCACCCGCTGGACTGCCCGATCTGTGATCAGGGCGGGGAATGCGAGTTGCAGGATCTGGCCATGGGCTTCGGTCGGGACGTGTCCCGCTACACCGAGACCAAGCGGGTGGTTAAAGACAAGAATCTGGGCCCCCTCGTTTCCACCGATATGACCCGCTGCATTCACTGCACGCGCTGCGTGCGGTTCGGTCAGGAAGTGGCCGGCATCCAGGAACTGGGTACCACGGGGCGTGGCGAGAGTATGGAGATCGGCACATACATCGAACGCAGCGTCGATCACGAGCTGTCGGGTAACATCATCGACGTGTGTCCCGTGGGCGCGCTCAACAACAAACCCTATCGCTACAGCGCCCGGGCCTGGGAAATGGTATCTCGCCCACTGGTGTCCCCGCACGACTGCGTGGGATCAAACCTGTTTGGCCACGTGGCTCGCGGCGAGCTCAAGCGCATCGTCCCCCGGGAAAATGAGGCGGTGAATGAGACCTGGATCGCCGACCGGGATCGGTTCAGCTGCGAGGGTCTCAACGCGTCGGATCGGCTCACCGTGCCCATGGTGAAAGATGACGGGGAGTGGCGGGAAGTCAGCTGGGATCTGGCGCTGGATCGGGCCACCGAGGCAATTCGCAGCGGTCAGACAGATTCACCGGAATCCCTGGGCGTGTTGCTATCGCCCACAGCCACCACCGAAGAAGCCTATTTGCTGGCGCGCCTGAGTCGACACCTGGGCACCCACAACCTGGATCACCGGCTGCGACGCCGCGATTTTCGGGATCAGACAGCGGATCCGGCATGGCCAGGGCTCGGGCAAGCGCTGGCGGCCTTCGATAGCCTGGACGGTCTGCTGGCAGTGGGCTGCAATTTGCGTCGGGAGGCGCCGATGCTGGCCCACAGGATTCGCAAGGCGGCCCTGGGCGGCGGCCGCATCGCGTTCGTGAATCCCGCCGAATTCAGCTACCAGTTCCCCGTGACCGCTCACGTGACCACTGGCCCGGCCGATCTGCCGCGGGGTCTGGCTGGCGTGCTGGTGGCCGCTGCTGAGCAGGTTAACGCGCCGGTTCCGGGGCACTTGGCGCGCTTGATCGATGGCGTAGCACCCGATGCCATCCAGGCGCATGCGGCCGCGGCCTTGATCGAGCAGCCCAGGGCGCTGGTTCTGCTGGGTTTGATGGCTCAGCGGCATCCGGAATTCGCCGAAATTCGCGCCGCGGCGGGCGCCCTTGCCGAGCTTACCGGCGCGCGCCTGGGGTACGTCAGCGAAGGCGGCAACAGCGTTGGCGCAACGCTGGCCGGCTTCCTGCCCCATCGGTCCGTGGGTGGCGCTGCGGCGGATGCGGTCGGGCTGGACGCGATGGCCATGCTTGCCGCGCCGCGTAAAGTCTACGTGCTGTTCGGGCTGGAGCCGGCGGCAGACACAGCCAAGAGCGAGCTCACCGAGCAGGCCCTGCAGGCCGCGGATGCCGTGATTGCCTGCACGGCCTTCAAGGGGCCCGATCTGCTGGCCTGCGCCGACGTGCTGCTCCCTATCAGTACCTTTGCCGAAACGGACGGCACATTTGTCAATGGTGAGGGTCGCTGGCAGAGCTTTGAGCAGGCGGCACAGCCGCCTGGGGAGGCCCGGCCGGGATGGAAGGTGTTGCGGGTGCTTGGCAATCGGCTCGAGCTGCCCGATTGCGATTATGGTGCGGCAAGCGAGCTGCGCGACGAACTGGTGGCGCAATTGGGCGAGGTCAGCACCGATACGGCCTATCGGGGCAGTTTCAGCGCGACCGCCGAGCAGCCTGAGGTCAGCCTGGCCGATCTGGATGTGCCCATATACAGCGTCGATGCGCTGGTGCGGCGCGCCTTACCCCTCCAGGAGACAGCCATCGCACGCGAAACGACTGCGCCGGCGCCCAGGGCGCGGGCGGTAAACGGGTAGGGCGCTGTGGCGGCGGCCTGGGACTGGGTGTTGGGGCTGCTCACGCCCCTGTTGCCCTTATGGATGGCGCTGCCTGAGCTGCTGCGCTATCTCATCGTCACCAGCCTGAAGATCGTCCTGGTGCTGGTGCCGCTGATCCTCGGCGTTGCCTACCTGACCTATGCTGAACGCAAGATCATCGGGTACATGCAGAACCGCATCGGTCCGAACCGGGTCGGTTTCAAGGGCTTGCTGCAGCCCTTCGCGGATGTGATCAAGCTGTTGCTGAAGGAAATCGTGATTCCCAGCAACGCCAATCGTTTCCTGTTCATTGTGGCACCCCTGCTGGTGCTGGTGCCCGCTTTCTCCGCCTGGGCAGTCATTCCGTTCAATGATTCCTTCGTGCTGGCAGACATCAATGCGGGGTTGCTGTACGTGCTGGCTCTGACCTCGTTGGCGGTGTACGGCGTGATTCTGGCGGGCTGGTCCACGAATTCCAAGTACGCACTGCTGGGGGCCATGCGTTCAGCCGCCCAGATCGTGGCTTACGAAATCGCCATGGGCTTCGCCCTGGTGGGCGTGCTCATGGCTGGCGGCAGCCTCAACCTGGGGGCCATCGTGCGGGCCCAATCCGGCACGGTGCTGGACTGGTTCTGGTTACCGCTGCTGCCCTTATTCGTTGTGTATTTCATTTCCGGGGTGGCCGAGACCAACCGAGCCCCCTTTGACGTGGCGGAGGGCGAATCGGAGATCGTGGCGGGCTTTCACGTTGAGTATTCAGGCATGGGCTTTGCGCTGTTCTTCCTGGCCGAATACGCCAACATGATTCTGATCGCTGGGCTAACGGCGATCTTCTTCCTCGGCGGCTGGCTGTCGCCGTTTGCGGGGCTGGGTTTGGAAGGCGGTCCGCTAGGCTTTCTGGCCGCGCCGAGTCTGGCCTGGTTTCTCGTGAAGCTGTCATTCTTTCTGTTTTGCTTTCTGTGGTTTCGCGCGACGTTTCCGCGCTACCGCTACGATCAGATCATGCGCCTGGGGTGGAAGGTGTTCATCCCCGTCACCATCGTCTGGATTGCGGTGGAGGGCGTCATGGCGGCGTTTGAGATCGGTCCCTGGGCGGTGTGAGCTCATAATATGAACAGTATTGCCAAGACCTTTTTGCTCACGGAACTGCTGCGCGGTCTGCGGGTCACGCTGCGCAACCTGTTCGTGAAGAAGGTGACTATCCAGTATCCGGAAGAGAAGACGCCACAATCGCCGCGATTCCGTGGGTTGCACGCGCTGCGCCGCTATCCCAACGGCGAGGAGCGGTGTATCGCCTGCAAGCTTTGCGAGGCGGTCTGCCCGGCGCTGGCCATCACCATTGACTCCGAGGTGGGTGCCGACGGGACCCGGCGGACCAAGCGCTATGACATCGATTTGTTCAAGTGCATCTACTGCGGCTTCTGTGAGGAAGCCTGTCCGGTAGATGCCATTGTGGAAACGCGCATCCATGAATACCACATGGAGCAGCGGGGCGAGAACATCATGACCAAGGACAAGCTGTTGGCCGTCGGCGACAAGTACGAAACCATGATCGCTGCCGACAAGGCAGCAGACGCCCTCTACCGCTGATTGGGTAAACACGTTGATTCCAGCAATTCTTTTTTATCTGTTTGCCGGCGTGCTCGTCGTGGCAGCCCTGGGCGTGATTACGTCCCGCAACCCGGTGCATTCGGCGCTGTTTCTGGTGCTGGCATTCTTCAACAGCGCGGTGCTGTGGCTGCTGGTGGAGGCGGAGTTTCTTGCCATCGCTCTGGTGCTGGTCTACGTGGGCGCCGTGATGGTGCTGTTTTTGTTCGTCGTGATGATGCTCGACGTCAATGTGGAGAAACTGCGCGAAGGTTTCACGCGCTATGCCCCCATCGGGGCCGTGGTGGCGGTCATTGTGGTGATTGAGATTGTCAACGTCGTGCTGCTGCGCAGCGGCGGGGCCGACTTCGTCAAACAGGCCGTCCCCAATGAGCCTGGCTACAGTAACACCGAGGCGTTGGGCGCAGTGCTCTATACGGAGCATGTGTACGCTTTTGAGCTTGCAGCGGTCATTCTATTGCTGGCTATCGTCGCAGCCATCTCTCTTACGATGCGGCGCCGTCCGGGGTTGAAGGTGCAGAACATCGCGCGGCAGGTGGCCGTGCAGCGCGAGGATCGGGTGCGTTTGGTGCAGGTCGAGGCGGAGAAGGACTGACCGATGGTGCCTCTATCTCACTACCTGGTGCTGGCAGCCATTCTATTCAGCATCAGCTTGGCCGGCATCTTTTTGAATCGGAAAAACGTCATTCTTTTGCTGATGTGCATCGAGCTGATGCTGCTGGCCGTTAATTTCAATTTCATCGCCTTCTCGCGCATGCTCGGCGATCACCTGGGACAGGTATTCGTGTTCTTTATTCTGACCGTGGCCGCTGCGGAGGCCGCCATCGGTCTGGCCATTCTCGTGGTGCTGTTCCGCTCCCGGCGGAGCATCAATGTGGAAGAGCTGGACGCGCTGAAGGGCTAGCCGATGGAAGGTGTGTATATCGGAATCGTTCTGGCGCCGCTGGCCGCGGCAGTGGTTGCCGGCCTGTTCGGACGTCAGATCGGTCGCGTTGGCGCCCACAGCGTGTGCATTCTCGGTGTGGCCATTGCCTTCGGGCTGTCCTGCCTGGTGTTGAAGGATCTGTTGCTGGACGGCGGCGAGACCTTTAACGGCACCGTGTACCGCTGGGCCACGGTGGGTGGTCTCCACATGGAAGTGGGTTTCCTGGTCGATCGACTTACCGCCTTGATGATGACCGTGGTGAGCTTCGTGTCTTTGATGGTGCACATATACACCATCGGCTACATGCACGACGATGACGGTTATCAGCGCTTCTTTAGCTACATCTCCCTGTTCACCTTCGCCATGCTGATGCTGGTCATGTCCAACAACTTCCTGCAGCTGTTTTTTGGCTGGGAGGCGGTGGGCGTGGTGTCCTATTTGCTGATTGGCTTTTGGTACAAGCGACCCAGCGCCATCTTTGCCAACTTTAAAGCGTTTCTGGTGAACCGGGTTGGCGATTTTGGTTTCCTGCTGGGCATCGCCACCATCGTCCTGGCAACGGGGTCCCTGGACTACTATCAGGTGTTCGATCAGGCCGAGCGCATGGGGCGGGATTCGATCGAGATCTTCGGCGGGGCGAACTGGTCCGTGGCCACGGTGGCGGCCATTCTGCTGTTTATCGGCGCCATGGGTAAGTCTGCCCAGGTACCGCTGCATGTGTGGCTGCCTGACTCGATGGAAGGTCCTACGCCCATTTCCGCTCTGATTCACGCGGCCACGATGGTGACAGCGGGGATCTTTATGGTGGCGCGGATGTCGCCGATCTTCGAAGTGAGCGAGGCAGCTCTGAGCTTTGTGCTGGTGATCGGATCGCTGACGGCTTTTTTCATGGGCCTGCTGGGCCTGGTGCAGCACGACATCAAGCGAGTCGTCGCTTATTCCACGCTGTCCCAGTTGGGTTATATGACCGTGGCCCTGGGCGTGTCTGCGTACGCGGGCGCGATTTTTCACCTCATGACCCACGCATTTTTCAAGGCGCTGCTGTTCCTGGCAGCGGGGTCCGTGATTATCGCCATGCACCACGAGCAGGACATGCGCAAGATGGGCGGCCTGCGCAAGTACATGCCCATCACCTACTGGACGGCTCTGATCGGCACCCTGGCCCTGATCGGGTTCCCCGGCACATCGGGCTTCTTCTCCAAGGATGCGCTGATCGAGGCGGTGCACGAGAGCCATATTCCCGGCGCCGGGCTCGCCTTCTGGTGCGTGCTGCTGGGCGTGTTCGTCACGTCGCTGTACAGCTTTCGGCTGCTGTTTCTGACCTTCCACGGCCCGGAGCGTTTTGACGAGCACACCCGGGAGCACCTGCATGAGTCGCCGGCCGTGGTGAGTGTGCCGCTGATTCTGCTGGCGATCCCTTCCATCCTGATCGGCTGGTTTACGATCGGGCCCCTGCTGTTCGGTGGGTTCTTCGGGCCTGCCATAGTGGTGGCGGAGTCCCATGACGTGCTGGGTGAGATGGGCAGCCACTTCGAAGGGCCGCTGGCCTTTGTGCTGCACGCTTTCACGGCTTTCAGCGTGCCTTCCCTGTACCTCGCCGCGGCCGGCGCAGCTGTGGCCTGGTTTATGTATCTGAAGCGGCCGGAGCTGCCGGGCATCTGGAGCGACAAACTTGGGCTCATCTATACCACCCTCATGAACAAGTACTACTTCGATTGGGTGAACGAGAATGTGATCGCCTCGGGGGCGCGCCGCCTGGGGGGGTCCGCCTGGCGCTTCGGCGACCAGAGGCTCATCGATGGCGCCCTGGTAAACGGCAGCGCGCGGAGCGTGGCGCTGTTGTCCCGGGTACTGCAGCATCTGCAGACTGGCTATCTCTACCACTACGCCTTCGCCATGATCATTGGCCTGGTGGTGCTGGTGGGCTGGCTGGTGTTTGGAGTGTAGGGCGTGGGTATCGACCTGCCGCTGCTGAGCATTGTCATCTGGCTGCCCATCGCGGCGGGCGTGATGGTGCTGGCGCTGGGTTCTGAGCGCGCGGATGCGGGCAAGCTGGTCGCGCTGATCGCATCCGTACTGGCATTCCTAATCAGCGTTCCCATCTACACGGATTTCGACACGACCAGCTCTGCCATGCAGTTTGTGGAACGGCTGCCCTGGATTCCTGCTTTTGACGCCCAGTATTTCCTCGGGGTGGACGGCATCTCCATGCCGCTGATTTTACTTACGACCTTCATGACGCCTCTGGTGGTTATCGCCGGCTGGGAGGTGATCAAGACTCACCCGGCCCAGTACTTTGCGGCCTTCCTGATCATGGAAGGTCTCATGGTGGGTGTCTTCGCAGCGCTGGACGGACTGCTCTTTTACGTATTCTGGGAAGCGATGCTGGTGCCCATGTTCATCATCATCGGCGTTTGGGGCGGCCAGCGGCGCGTTTACGCCACCGTGAAGTTCTTTCTCTATACCTTCCTGGGTTCGGTGTTCATGCTGGTGGCGCTCATCTACATGTACCTTCAGGCAGGAAACTACAGCATCCTCGGTTTTCACCAGCTGCCGCTCAACATGCAGGAGCAGACGCTGATCTTCCTGGCCTTCCTGCTGGCCTTTGCGGTGAAGGTGCCCATGTGGCCGGTCCATACCTGGCTGCCCGATGCCCACGTCGAGGCGCCCACAGGCGGGTCGGTGATTCTGGCGGCCATCATGCTGAAGATGGGCGGCTACGGTTTCGTGCGTTTCTCGCTGCCCATCACCCCGGATGCCAGCAGCGCACTTGACTGGTTGATCATCTCCTTGTCCTTGATTGCCGTGGTGTATATCGGTTTTGTGGCGCTCGCCCAGCGGGATATGAAGAAGCTGATCGCTTATTCCTCTATCGCCCATATGGGGTTTGTCACTCTGGGATTTTTTGTTGTGTTCGCTATTGTGGAAAACGCGGGCACGCCCGAGGGCGCGCGCCTCGCCATGCAGGGGGGCATGGTGCAGATGATCTCCCACGGGCTGATCTCCGGCGCGCTGTTTCTGTGCGTAGGCGTCATGTACGACCGACTCCACAGCCGGGAGATCAGTGACTACGGTGGCGTGGTCAACACCATGCCCAAGTTCGCCGCACTCATGGTGTTGTTTGCTCTGGCCAACGCCGGCCTTCCGGGCACGTCCGGATTCGTTGGCGAGTTCTTTGTGATTCTCGGCAGTTTTCAGGCCAACTTCTGGTTTGCGTTCCTGGCCGCCACGACCCTCATCCTGGGGGCGGCTTACACTTTGTGGCTGGTCAAGCGGGTCATCTTCGGCGAGGTTGCCAATGAGGGGGTGGCCGGACTGACGGACATCGGCGGCCGGGAGTTCCTGGTGCTGGGCATTCTCGCGGTCGCTGTCCTGCTCGTGGGGCTGTGGCCGGCGCCCCTGGTGGATGCCATGGAGGCATCCCTGGGGCACCTGCTTGACCATATCAGCCGGAGCAAACTGTAGGATTGCCCATGGTTGTCGCCACTGATTTTGTCGCCCCCGATCTGATGCCTGCCGTTGCCGAGATCGTTCTGCTCTCGGCGGTCTGTGTGGTGTTGCTGGTGGATTTATTCCTGCCCGATCATCGGCGCCAGGTGACCTACTATCTGGCCATGCTCGCGCTGGCGGTCACGGCGGCCACCATTGTGGCCTTTGGCGCCAGCGAGCGCACGCTCACCTTCGCCGGTTCCTATGTGGCGGACCCGGCCGGAGATACCTTGAAGCTGTTTGCTTGCCTGGCGGTGGCCTTTGCCTTTGTTTACTCACGGCAGTTCCTGAGCGACTGGCAACTGTTCCGTGGCGAATTCTACGTGCTTGGCCTGTTCGGTCTGCTGGGCGTGATGGTTATGGTGTCAGCGCACAGTCTGCTGACCATGTATCTCGGTCTGGAGTTACTGTCACTGTCCCTCTATGCCCTGGTGGCCTTTAATCGGGACTCGGCCCATGCCGCCGAGGCAGCTATGAAGTATTTTGTTCTCGGCGCAATTGCGTCGGGGACGCTGCTATACGGTATCTCGATACTGTATGGAACGACCGGCACGCTGGAGCTTGGGGAGCTTGGCGGGGCGATCGCGGCGGCCGGGCAGGGGCTGAACCTACCTCTGCTGCTGGGTCTGGCCTTCGTGCTGGTGGGCATTGCATTCAAGTTCGGCGCCGTCCCGTTTCATATGTGGCTGCCGGATGTCTACCAGGGGGCGCCGATTCCAGTGACCCTCTACGTGGGCTCCGCCCCGAAGATCGCTGCCTTTGCGCTGACCTGGCGCGTACTGGTGGAGGGGCTAGGGGGCATGCAGGAGAGTTGGCAGGACATGCTGGTGGTGCTGGCGGTTCTCTCCATGGGCATCGGCAATATCGTCGCCATCGCCCAGGCGAATATCAAACGCATGCTGGCCTATTCCACCATCTCCCACGTGGGTTTTATTTTGCTTGGGTTCCTGGCTGGCTCCGACGAGGGCCTGAGCGGCGCCATGTTCTACACCTTGACCTACGTGATCATGGCCACGGGTGCCTTTGGCATGGTGATCTTCATGAGCCGGGCCGGGTTCGAGGCGGAGCGTCTGGAGGATTTCAAGGGCCTGAATAGTCGCAGCCCCTGGTTTGCGCTGATGATGCTGATGATCATGTTTTCCATGGCCGGGGTGCCGCCCCTGATCGGCTTTTATGCCAAGCTGGCGGTGCTTGGTCCGGTGCTGGACGCGGGGCTGACGTGGCTTGCGGCCCTGGCTGTGCTGTTCTCCGTCATTGGCGCCTTCTACTATCTGCGGGTGGTTTGGTACATGTACTTTGAGGCACCTGCGGAGAGCGAGCCCCTGGCGGCGGGGTCGGATCTGCGTTTCGCGGTCAGTTTGAACGGCTTGGCGCTGCTGGCCTTGGGACTGTTTCCCGGTGGGCTGCTGGATCTGTGCGCCAGGGTGCTGAGTTGAGCCTGGGGGGATTGTCGGTGTCCAAAAAAAAGCCCCGCAGTTGCGGGGCTTTTTGGTTCTTACCGAGTGAATTCTAGTTCATGGCGATCCAGCTGCGGCACCATCCCTTGTTCGCTACCAGCAGATACTGGGTGGGGTCCTGGAGGTCCGGGAAGAGGGCGCAGGGACGCAGTTCGGCGTTTTCGTCGCCCTTGATCTGGGAGCAGTTGGAGCAGTCCCGGTCGGGCGCGAACAGCGGCTCCTTGGCCGGGTCCACATCCGCTACATCTGGGTAGTACCCCAGCGCAGCGTAACGCGGGTCATCCGGGGTCAGCTCCCGAGATTGGGCGCCAACGCGATCCATGGTAACCACCACGGGGATGCCCGCCAGGGCGGCGCCAATAAACTTACGTCTCGTAAGCGGTTGTTTTGTGTCCACTACGGCCTCCTATTGCCGATTTTGCGACAGTCCTGAATGTTAGCTGAAGAACCTGAACAGAAGCTGACTGACAGCGCAGTGCCGGTCGGTTCGGGCCAGCCCGGTCCTGTTCCGGCGCCGGGCTCGGCCAGGTTGGCACACGGGGACAGCCTACTCCGACGGCGCCACGTACTGGGTCAGCAGTCTCGCCTGAAAAATCCGGGCGAATACTACCAGATGTAGCCGTTCTACAGCCATTTCGGGATTCCACACGGCCGGCTCAGCGCACGGCTGGCCGCGCCTCGGTTCGCCCGCTTGCACGGCTTCGGGGGCCTTTTGTACAATGCCTGCCCTCTGGTGCGGGGTGGAGCAGTCTGGCAGCTCGTCGGGCTCATAACCCGAAGGTCGCAGGTTCGAATCCTGCCCCCGCTACCACCGGTTGTTGCACAGGAAGTCCAGGGCCATTCAGGCCCACTTTTGCCAGAAGATGGCCTTCCTCGCAGGGGTATATCGGTATGGCGCCAAGCAGTTGCTTGAGCGCCCGCCGAGCCTTGCTTACCTGCCGCGGCTCCGCACTGCTAAAAGCATCGCCCAGGTCCAGGACCTGCTCCTTGTAGCTCTCCAGCAGCTCCGGCTTGAAGTGCCTTCTCCCCATCGTCCGTCTCCTTTTCCTGGTCAAAGTCTCTCTCACCAGCTGGAGTCGTTGTAGGGGAGCAACTCAGTGCGTGGCTTCCGTCAGGAGCTAGCCATATTGCATCCGGACCGGTATGGGGCCTCCGAGACAGACGGGGCGGTTCATGTGTTGTGGCGGGGTTGGGTCTGTATGATCGATGGCCTGGTCCCCAGGCCAGTGTACTCGTCGATAGGTCTCGATGGGCCCTAAGCTTGTAGCAGAGCGCCGAAGATGGCATCGATCCGAGGATTCCTTCATGTGTAAGGTTGTCGCATCACTTCCGCTGCCGCGGTCCTGGCGACAACCGGTCCGCGTACTTTTTCTGTGCGCTTTAGTGCTTGCCGGGGTCGTGACCAGAGCTGATTCTGTACGCTACGAAATCGATCCCGAGCACGTCACCGTGGCTTTCCTCGTGGACCATCTTGGCTACGCCAAGGTCCTGGGGAGGTTCCGCGAGGTAACAGGCGCCTATCGATTTGACGACGAGACGGGAGAGTTGTCCGACGTTTTGGTCACCGTCGACACGGCAACGGTCTTTACGGACCATGAGCGGCGGGATGAGCATCTGCGGAGCAAAGATTTCTTGGACGCACCGAAATTTCCCACGATGACTTTCACCGGGACCAAAGTTGAGCGGGCGGGGGAGAATATCTATCGGGTCACCGGCAATCTCAAGCTGCTCGGCGTAACACTGCCCCTGACATTGACTGCGAGCTGGAACAAGAGCGCCCGGCATCCCATCGAGCTCTGGAAATATGTGATGGGGGTATCAGCGCGCGGAAGCCTCAAGCGCAGCGAATTCGGCATGACCTATGCTGTAGCCAACGGCTGGGTGGGCGATACAGTAGAGATCCTGATCGAGTTCGAGGCCCGCAGACGTTAATATCATCCTATGAGCGTCGCGAGCGGATACTGGCAGGAGCTCACAACGTGCGACTTCGCGCGACTTGAGCCGGAGAATACGGTCGCGCTTTTGCCCGTCGCGGCAGTCGAGCAACATGGTCCACACCTACCACTGGCCACGGACGCCGTAATCAATGAGGCCATCGTCACCGCGTCCCTGGAACGGCTTAAAGAGCGACCCACGGTGCTGGTGTTACCGGCAATCAATATCGGCAGCAGTCTCGAGCACACCGCTTTTGCGGGTACCCTGAGCGTTGATGCTGAGACGGTCGTGGCGGTCTGGCAGGCCGTCGGGACGAGCGTTGCCCGAGCAGGAGTGCGCAAGCTCGTCATCCTCAACAGCCACGGGGGTCAGGCCGGGCTGGTGGACCTCGTTGCCCTGCGGCTGCGGGTCGAACAGCAGATGCTGGTCGCGCGCGCCAACTACTTCTCCTTCGGCGTGCCCCCTGGATTGTTCGAGGAAGACGAGTTAGCGCTCGGCCTCCACGGCGGGGCCGTAGAGACCTCGTTGATGATGCACGTGCGGCCCGAGCTGGTGCGCCGGGAGGCCCTGGCGGACTTCCAGGGGCTGGCGGCGCATATGGCGCGCCGCAATGATGCGTTGGGTGCCGAGTCGCCGGTTGGCTTTGGCTGGATGAGTCAGGATCTGCACCCTGCTGGCGTGACCGGGAGTGCCACGGGCGCCGACGAGCATCGTGGGGCCGCCTACCTTGACCACCTGGCCGGCGTCCTCGTTACTTTACTTACGGAGCTAGCAGAGACCCCGTTGGCCGTGCTTGACCAGGCACCTGATGGGCGCGGCGACTATTCAGCCAGGTGACCGGCCCGATCGAGCTTGGCCTGGAGGTATCGCTGGTTGTGGGTATTCACCGGTGCCACCAGGGGCATTCGTCCCGCGACCTGAATGCCCAACTGGGTCAAGGCGCGAATTTTATAAGGGTTGTTGGTGAGAAGCCGAATGCGCTGGATGCCCAGCTCGCGTAGCATCAGGGCGGCAACATCGTAAGTTCGCTCGTCGGGAAGGAAGCCGAGATGCTTATCCGCATCCAGGGTATCCAGACCAGCGTCCTGCAGGTCGTAGGCGCGCAGTTTGTTGGCGAGCCCGATACCGCGGCCCTCCTGATCCAGGTACAGCAGCACGCCGCCGCCCAACGAGACCATGCGGCTGACAGCCCGTTTGAGCTGATCGCCGCAGTCACAACGCAGGCTCCCCAGGACATCGCCCGTAAGGCAAGCTGAGTGCAGCCGAACCGGTACCGCGGCCTTCAGGTTGGGGTCACCGATCAGAATAGCCAGGTGCTCCCCAAAGCCATGCCGTTGCCGAAACAACACGATGTCGGTGTCTACGGCATGGACCAGAGGCACGCGAGCGCGGCTTATCAAACTCAGGTCATCCCGAAATGCTTGGGCCATAGCCGAGACGCTAAGGTTCAGAATATCAGTGCCCGGCGCGGCCGCGGTTCTTACAGCCAGCAGTGCCGGCAGGAGTTTGCCCAGCTTGGCCAAACGGAAGCCGGCGTCGGCGAGTTCCGGGTTCTCCGCGGGAAGCGGGCGGAGCTGTAATTTCTCGCTAAGCCCGTGGGAATGCACCCCAGCCACGGCACGCAGCTGCTCCAGCCGTGTCTTCGGTGGGAATGAGATCGCCACCGGGCCGGGCGCGGCTTGCGCCAGTTGCATCGCTTCGCTCCGCTGTGAAGTGATCAGCAGCGCCATTTCGCTGCGACGCAGGGACCGTAACCGCTCGAACAGGGGGGGCTCTAAGGTCTCCATGGCGGCAATCAGCAGCGATTGGTCGCCATCAAACAGCTGAATGACGCGCCCGCGGCGCAACTCCTCGACGGCGCGCTCGGCCTCAAGCGCCGCGGGGTCTCCGTTGATTGCTGCGGGATGGCCGTTCATTTGCTTTTCTTCTTCCGTGGCCTGGTGTTCGGCTCGGCCGGCTACGGTGATAGCATAGCAGTTTCCACAGTATTGATTCATCGATATGCCTGTTCCTACCGCCCACGGACCCGGGCTGGACGGCGGTGCGGAGGTCGAGCGCGCTTGGAGCGCGTTATTGTGGGCCGCCGACCGGGTTCGACGGAAGGCAAGCCCTGCGGATGGTTTCGCCTGCGGTTTTCGCGATGGCCGAATGAGTCCGGTCGCGGCGGCAGACCCCAGTGCGCTGCTGGTCTGGCGGAAGCCTGAAGGCTGGAGCCGCGCGGCAACCGCACCCGCCGCGGTGCATGCGCTGTTGGATCTGTATCTGCCGGTCTGTAACTCCGGCGGCCGTTCTTCCCTGACGGTAGGACACCTCGGGCAGGGACTCGATGGCCATATCGCCACCAGCGGCGGAGATTCGTTCTACGTTACGGGCCCAGAGAACCTGCTCCACCTGCATCGCATGCGAGCGCTTTGCGATGCCGTGGTGGTTGGGGCAGGCACCGTTGCGGCTGACAACCCCCAGCTGACGGCGCGACGGGCAGCCGGAACAAACCCGGTGCGAGTGATATTGGATCCAAATCGACGGCTCAGCGCGGAGCACGGCGTGTTTTGTGATGAGCAAGCAGCCACGCTGCTGGTCTGCAACAACGCTCGGTTGTCCAACGATGCCGAGCGGATCGGCTCCGCCGAAGTTTTAGGCATTCCGTTTCGCGCCGGCCGCTTCCAGCTCGAGGCACTCATGGCTGCGCTGCACGCCAGGCGCCTGAACGCGGTATTCGTCGAGGGCGGCGGCTACACCGTGTCCGCGTTTCTCGAGGCGGGTCTGCTCGACCGTCTGCAGGTGGCGATCGCGCCGTTGCTGATCGGGGCCGGGCGCCCTGGAATACGCCTGGTTGGAAGCCCCCGGCTGACGGACTGCCTCAGGCCGCCACACCGTATCTTCGCCATGGGACAGGATGTTCTCTTTGACTGCGATTTGCGTGCGCATGATGACACCGACGCCGAGCGCCCGCAGAGGGGGCGCCTGAGTCGGGTATTCTGAGCCAAACCCGGGCTCAGTCCGGCAGCCACCCCAGGACATCAACGTGCCCCACCCTGAGGGCGGAGCGCCCACTCGCCACATGGGCGCGGCGTCGCTGCAGCCAGCCCTCCAGCGCCGACCTCTCCTGGGGCGCAATTTCCATGGCGGCGCTCAGCCAGCCGTCCAGCAGCGCGAGCTGCAGATCCCCATCAGCCGGCCCGACCTGCCAGTCGCTGCGCTCAAGTTCCACGTGATACCCGACCTCCGCAAAGCGCCGCCTGGCCTTAAGGGCCGCGGCCGGGCCGAGGGCTGGCCCGAAGCCCTTGTCGCCGGTCTGGTGAATATTGATCAGCTCACGGATTTGATCATCCTCGGGCTCCGGCGGATTGAAGCTGAGTTGCCCGTCGTAGGTCAGTGCGAACAGCACGGGGGCACGGACGCTGCAACAGCGTTGGGCCAGGGCCGTCAGCCAGGCATCGGACACCAGGTCTAACAAGGCGGACGCGGTAACCGGGGCTAGTGCCGGCAGATCAATCGCGGCCAGGTCCGGGGCCAGGTCCTGCTGCGAAACGCGGGCTCGGCATTCGAAGCTTTGTCCCTGAATGATGATCTCTGGTCCGGACTGCGTGACGCTCGCGCCGCAGCGAGCCGCCCAATCCTGCATTCGCTGTGGTATGGCATCGAGCAGGGCCCGGTCGTGGTCAATCAGGGACCAATTCTGGCGACCGCCTAGAGCCTCAGCCGCGAAGCGCAGGTTGGCGCCAGTGCCGCTCGCCAGGTCAGTGATCTGAATCGGTCGATCGGACAATAGCCGCCGCAAAGAACGCACCATTCGCCGTGAGCGGGACAGCGCATCGCGGGGTTCTCGCAAGCTGAGCCAGGTGCTGGAAAAGGTGGTCATGCCAAACGCTGCAGTTCGGCGGCGAAGCGCGCGCTGGCGTGTTCCCAGGTCGGAAGCCGATGACGGCCCCTGCGCGCGCCGCTTGCCAGAGCTCTCAGGGTGGCTGGATCGTCCGTGAGCTGCGCCAATGCGCTCGCCAAAGCGCTGCTGTCGCCCGGGGGCACTAACAGAGCTGCGTCGGCCGGCACCGTTTCGGGAATGGCGCCAGCCGAGGTGCTGACCACGGGAAGGCCTCTGGACACCGCTTCGGTGAGGACCATGCCGTAGCCCTCCAGGTAAGAGGCCAGCACAAACACGTCGGCACGGGCGTATTGGCGGGCGAGGGCATCGGCTGAGAGTTCTCCCAGCAAGGTCACGCGCCCGGTCAACCCGAGCCGTTCGACGCGGCCCCGCAGGTCCGCAACCGTTGCAGGATCCCGCTTCAGGCTGCCGACACAGGTGAGGTGCCAGGAGCGCTCGCGAATCCCGGCAAGGGCTTCAAACAACACCGCGTGCCCTTTCCGAGGCGTCAGTGTCGCTACACACAGGAGGTTTAACTCCAAGCCGTGCGATCCGTGAGCCAGCGGCGCCGGATCTGTGCCGGGACACACGGTGGCCACCCGGCCCGCAGGCACGCCGTAGTCGGCAAGCTGGCGCCCGGTCCAGGCGCTGGTCACGATGATCCTGTCGACGGCGGCCAGCGCCCGCCTTTCGGAATGCTCCAGGGTATGCCGTTGCTTGGGAGTCAGGCCTGTTTCCGCGGCCAGGGGGTGATGGACCAGCGCCACGAGGCGCAGGCGCCGGGCATGCTCTTCCACCACTTCCGGCATGCCGCCGAGGGCCAGGCCGTCGATCACCACGAGGCCGCGGTCCGGCAAAGCCCTGAAAGTCGCTCGGGCTTCATCCAGCGCGGCCGATGGCGGCCAGGGGTAACGCGGATGCAGCGAATGGATCGTCACCCGCCAACCCAGCGCGCCCAGGCCCTGCACAATACGACGGTCGTAAATGTAACCTCCCGTCAGCGTCTGTAGATCCCCCGGCAGTAAAAAGTCGAGCGCAGGATCAGCGCTCACATGTCGGCGCCCTGATCTAACTGAGCCTCGTAGGCCGCCCAGGCGATATGGGATTCATGCAGGGTGACGCGCATGGCGTGCAAGGAACGGCCCGAGGCACCAAGAGACCCAGCGCGCGCTTGTGCAGCCATCCGCTCAAAGATCACCGCAGCCAGCACCTCCGTGGTCGTGTTTTGCCCGCAAAAAGCGCCGTCGTCATCCAGATTGCGATAATTGAGCTCGGACAATATGGAACGCAACACGTCGCTGGCACGCCCGATGTCGACAACTATGCCATCCGAATCAAGTTCTTCGCGGCGAAACTCCACGTCCACGACATAGGTGGCGCCGTGCAACTGTTGGGCGGGTCCGAAGACCTCTCCTTTTAGACTATGGGCGATCATGACATGATCTCTGACGCAAACGCTATGCATTTGTATCTCGTAAGCTCTATGGACTCTAATCAGTATAAGTGATGCGGTGGCAGAGAGTGTTACCGGGGTCTTTACTGAGACGCTTCAGAACCTCCGGTAGCTCAGAAAAACTGCTCTCACCGGTAATTAATCCGTCCAGGCAGGGGTCCAGCAGAAGGCGGAGCACCAGTTCCAATCTGCGCCGCGGCGTCCATCGTGAGCGCTGCGCGGCCGCGACGGCGGACACCTGCGACGATCGAAGGGTCAGACGCTTTGCATGGAAGGCCTCACCGAGGGGCAGGGTGGGGCGACGGTTCCCGAACCAGCTCATCTCAAGCACCGTTGCCTCAAATCCAGCCAATTCCAGTGCGTTGCTTAGACCGTCGGAACTACCGCTGGCGTGAACGACCAGATCGGCCTCCGGCGTTGCTTGGTTCGGGAGCATGAAGGGGACGCCGATCAGCTTTGCGATCGCTGCCTTTTCAACATTAATATCTATGAGCTCCACTTCGCAGCCGGGGAATCGGGCCGCCAGCCAGGCAAACAAGCATCCCAGCGTGCCCGCGCCGATAACGGCGATGCGATCGCCAGCTCGAGGCGCCGCGTCCCAAAGCCCGTTTACTACTGATTCAAGGTTGGCCGCGAGCACGGCGCGCTCGGGCGGCAGTCCATCCGGCAGAGCGCACACAGCGCTCGCCGGCACGACATAGCGCGTCTGGTGAGGATACAGGCAAAAGACCGAGCGCCCTCGCAGCGCGCTCGGGCCCTGCTCGACAACGCCCACATTGATATACCCATACTTGACCGGCGCGGGGAAATCGCCAACCTGAAAGGGGGCCCGCATGCGCTGGAACTCACTCGGTGGGACCGCGCCGGAAAATACCAGCGTCTCGGTACCACGGCTGATAGCTGAATAACACGTTCGTACCAACACCTCGTCGGAACCGGGTGCGGCCAGGTTCTCGTCGCGAATCTCCCCCCGGCCCGCCGCCGTAATCCAGAAAGCTCGCGCCTTGTTTCGTGCAGCCATACCGGTCAAGGGTGTTGCCAGAAACCCGAACATACTTGCAAGACGATTGGAAACATGCAAGCGTTGAAACATGCTTCAATGTGTTCGACTCAACACTCATTGTCGACGCCTGTCAATTGAATTTCTCCTCACCGGCGTTACCGTTCTCGTGGCACTGGCAGGGCTCGCCACGCTCTTGCAGCGCGGTCTGAGTTTGAGCTATTGGTTCCCATGGAAAGCAGGTGCCGCATTCGTTCTGGGCGGCTTGCTGACGCTGGTTCTCGCCCTCAGGCACCTGGTCTCGCACTCTTTCGGAGCTGCGAACCGGGCAACGCTGGCGCGCGCCGGACTCCTGGCGCTGCTGGTTGGGCTGATTGGTGAGATCTCCGCCCCCTGGGTCGTGGTTGTTGCGGGCTCGATTGCGCTCGCTCTGGATGGTCTCGATGGCTGGCTGGCGCGCCGGCTTGATTGTGCCAGCGCTTTCGGTGCCCGTTTCGACATGGAGACGGATGCGGCGCTGCTGCTGATCTTCACGCTGCTCGCCTGGCAGTACGGCAAGGTGGGGCCCTGGATTGTCCTGGCAGGAGTCATGCGCTATCTGTTTGTGGCAGCTGGGGCATTGCTGCCTTTCCTGACAGGTCCGCTGCCCCCCAGCCGTCGTCGCCAGACCGCTTTCGTCATCCAGGCCATTGCCCTGATCGTTTGTATATCACCGATTGTCGTTCCACCGGTTAGCGGCGCAATCGCGCTGATTGGTTTTGCCCTGCTCGCCGGGTCTTTTGCTATCGATGTCGCATACCTGACTCGTGTCGCCGAAAATGACATTGGGCAGGAGCAGTCCCCCACATGAGGTCGGTCGGGCAGGGCCCCAGCAGGGCAGGCCGGGTAAGGGATTTTGCCAGCACGTTGCGCTCGCGCTTTCGCAGCACCGGCGCCCTGAGACTGAGCCTGTCGTTGGGCGCGGCCCTGTTTGTTCTTAACTTTCTGCTGAGTTTTCACAACGTCTGGCCCACCTTGTGGATTACAACCCGCCACGAATTGTCTGTTGAGGTTGCGGCCATCGTGCTCCTGCTTGCGCTGTATAGCGAGGTGGTGAAGCTGCCGTCACGCGGCACCATGACAGGCCTCGCCGCGTTACTGCTTGTGCTGGCTGTCGGCCGGTACGCCGAGGTCACCGCACCGGCTCTCTACGGGCGACCGGTGAATCTCTACTGGGACGCCCCGCACGTTCTCAACGTGCTCGCCATGTTGGCCCAGGCAGCGTCCCCCTATGTCGTTGTGTTGATGACAGTCGGACTGGTCGCCGCGGCCGGCTTAGCGTTTTGGGGGATAAAGTGGTGCCTGGCTCAAGTCCAGCATGGTTTGGCCGTTCCACTGGCGCGCCGCATCCTGACAGTGGCTATGGCGGGTTTGGTCGGTCTTTTCCTGATCGGCTACACCTCCCTGCCGTTTCGCACCTGGAGTTGGTTTTCTGTGCCCGTCAGCATCACCTTTGCGCGGCAGGCGGAATTTACGCTCAATGCTTACCACCAGACCAAAGATCCCGGGGCGACACTATGTCCCGAGCAGGATGGCGACCCCGAGCTCGCCGGGGTTGCCGGGGATGATTTTTTTCTGGTGTTTTTGGAATCCTACGGGGCGCTTGCTTACGACCGACCGGAGATCTCACGAAGACTGGCGCCCAGTCGCCAGCTGATGGCGGACGCGGCGCGAGAAAGTGGGCGGCAGTTGGTGTCTGCCTTAGTGACCTCGCCCACTTTCGGCGGCGCATCCTGGCTTGCTCATATGAGCCTGCTCATGGGTCGTCCCGTTCGTGACCAAGGAACCTACAATTTATTGCTGACACAGGACTGCGACTCGTTGACTCACATGTTCGCCCGTAAGGGCTACCGAGTGGTGGGCCTTATGCCCGGCCTCAAGCGTGAATGGCCGGAAGGTGCTTTTTATGGCTTCGACGCCATCTATGGCGAACGGGCCCTGCAATATGACGGGCCCGAGTTCGGCTGGTGGCGCATACCCGACCAATTTGCTCTTGGGAAGCTGGATCAGATAGAGCTCACCGCTACCGCACGGGCGCCCCTGTTTCTGTTCTTTTCCACGATCAGCTCACATATGCCTTTCCGTCCAACGCCGGCCTACCAGCCAGACTGGCAACGCCTGCTCGCAGAGGAACCTTTTGACCAGGACGTGGTGGCGCGAACGCTCGCCGTGAAGCCGAACTGGACGGACTTGAGCCAGGACTATTCGGATACGCTGGCGTACACCTTTGAGTATGTTAGCGGCTATCTCCGCCGGCGCGCGGATCTTGACATGTTCATGGTGCTCGTCGGCGATCACCAGCCGCCGGCGAGTGTCAGCGGAGAACAGTCCCGCTGGGACGTCCCTGTGCATGTGATCACAAACAGGCGGGATGCAATAGATGCGCTATTGGCTAGCGGCTTCGTTTCGGGACCTGAGCCCGGCGTCGATACGATCGGACCAATGCATGAGTTGACGAGGCTTCTGCTTCGAGCGTTGTCGGGGTCGAGCCGGCTGTCTGCCGAGGACGCAGCTTCAGCCACCGATCAGCCGCGCATAGATATCGCCGGATGGCGAACGCTTGGGCAGGATCTTGAGTAGCTGGACCATGCGCTGGGAGTCAAGCCATTCCGTCTCCATCAGGCGATGGCTCTCTCGGGGTGACCAGTTGTACCGGTAGACGCCCAGTTGCGCCAAACGATCCACGCATTCAAGAGCGATATGGCGCACGATGGGAAGATACTCGAACGACAGGTGCGGAATTGCCGTATGAAGACCTGCCAGCGCCTCCGATTCATAGCCCTCCACATCGATCTTTACGAAACGCGGTCGCCCGTGAGCGTCAATCAGCTGTTGCAGCGTGGTGACGCGGGTTTGCGTAGTTTTCGACCACGTAACCTCTTTGAAAGACCGGTCTGTCTTGACCTGTCTTATCCATTGGTTCGACAAGGTGGTCACCGTTGGAAATCGCTCGCTGATATACAGCACGGCTTCGCCCGGCTCACGCCCGACGGCTTGCTCAAGCAGCGTTACCGCCGGGTCCGCTCCGTAGAATTGCTGCAGTATTCGAAAGAAATCCGGCTGGGGCTCAACGGCGACGACCCGTGCGCCCAGGCGTCGCCAGCACCTAATCCGGTTGCCCATGTGGGCGCCAATATCGAAGCACAAGTCACCCTTTCCGACGAAGGGAGCGTACAGGCGCTGCAGCCGCCGCGCGCGGAAGGGGATGCCGTAATAGGTGACTGCAGAGCGCGCGACGCCCAGTAATCTCGAAGTGCCGCTCACGTGCTGATGCTGCCCCGCGCCGCTATGCTCATGGGCGCCGCCCGCCGCCGATCACATTATCGGGACCGCGAGCGACGCCCTTGGCGCGAATCCAGGGCAGGGAATTAGTGACCGCTAACAGTAACGCTGACAGATGAGGCACGGCCAACACCAACAGGAGTGCCGCCCACACGTCCCGATCGATGCTTTCGAAGGTTCCGGTTGTCGAGATTCCCACTGCACAAGCGAGCAAAGCGCTGGCGAGAGCAGTCTCAGGTGCCGCCGCGTATAGAGCGCCCCTCAAGGTGTGTGGGTGGGCCAGCTTGGGTGTTCTGAGAAAACGCGCATCTTGAACGAAAAAACCGAGAATGACGGCCCTGCCTATCGTGTACACGAGACTCAGGCCTGTGACGGCGGCGCCTAAGCTACGCCCGAAACTAGTTCCCACTCGGGCCCGGTACAGCATGAGCACTTTGGCGAGTTTGAAGACGAATAATGCGAGCACGAAGGTGGAGAAAGACGCAAGGGGCGCATGAAAGTGAGCCGGCGCAATGAGTACCAGTACAGACCACGCTAAGGCGAGAGCAGTGAAGAATAGATTGAAGCCGTCTGCCAGCCAGGGCAACCAACCTGCCACAAAGTGGTAGCGTTGACCGCGGGTGAGGGCGCTGGGCTTTGTACCGATCAACAAGGGGCCGTGTCTGCGCAGGATCTGACTAGCGCCGACTGCCCAACGAAATCGCTGCGTTTTGTAATCCTGGAAATTGTCCGGCGTTAGCCCCTTGCCGTAGCTGGTCCGGATATATCTTGCTTCATAACCATGTTCCAGTACGCGCAGACCAAGCTCCGCATCTTCCGTAATGGTCCACTCGGCCCAGCCGCCTACCTCGCGGAGTACTCTCTTGCGGATCATCGTCATCGTGCCATGCTGAATGATCGCGTTGCGATCATTGCGTGTGACCATGCCGATCTTAAAAAAGCCCTGGTACTCAGCGGCGCACATCGCTTTGAATACGCTGGACTCGCCATCGCGGTAGTCTTGCGGAGCCTGGACAATGGCAACGGCGGGTGCTGTGAATTCGGGCACCAGGTCCCGCAACCACCTCGGATCGACCTTATAGTCGCTGTCTATGACGGCCACGATGCTGGCATCGTTAGCAGTATGCCGCAGGGCAAAGTTAAGGGCCCCAGCCTTGTAGCCTTGCAAGGGATTTACGTGATAGAAGCGAAAGTTTGCGCCGAGATGCGAGCAGAATGCCTCCACCGGCCGCCAGAGCTGCTCGTCAGCGGTATTGTTATCGATGACGAGTACCTCAAAATTCGGATAATCGAGCCTGGCAAGAGCGCTGAGCGTCTCTAACAGGAGTTCCGGCGGCTCCTCATGGGCGGGCAAGTGGATCGAAACTTTTGGCAATCGCCCCGGATGCGCTGACTCAGCTGGTGAGGGGGGCCGCGCTCGGGCGCACCATCGGGCTTCGGCCCATTCGTGAGCCTCGACCAGCACGAGCAGCACGATGCCGAGTGTGCCGACGAGCATCAAAACAGCGGCAGGTGCGTCGACGACGCTCCAGTACCGCGTCGAATGCAGGCTGAAGGTCCACAGGCAGCCCGTGGCCATGGCGGCGGCAATGAACGCCATAAACGTGCGGCCCCGCGCTTCAAACCGGTGGCCATCCGCGACCATTGTGCGGAAGGCCAGGCTGGCCAGCACCGCTGCCAGCAATGACCACAGGCCCCAACCCGGCAAGGGCGCGATAGGGCCGGTGAGCTGCAGCTTGAGCCGGCGGTCCACGTCGTATATGCCCCAGTACGCACCCACTTCTCCTTCTATCGAGCGCTTCCAGGGCTGGTCGAAGGCTTCCATGAGGAAATAGTCATAGCCCAGATCATGAGCGCGGCTTGTGAACTCGCGCAGGAAGGCGGCCGCATTGGCGGGGGAGGCGACCGCCCGTCCGCGGGTTCGACCGAAGCTTGGCCAGCCAACCTCCCCGATAAGAATTGGCTTTTCGGGAAACGTCTCCTTGAGAGTCGCTAGCCTGGCGATGACAAAATTGACCGCCTCATCGACATGGATACCCTCCCAGTACGGCAGCAGATGCACGGTAATAAAGTCGACATGGTGGGCTAGCTCGGGGTATTCCAGCCAGACATGCCATGGCTCCGCCGTGCTGATAGCGAGTCCCGACTCGCGCCGCGCGCGACTCAGCGTTCGTTTCAGATCATCGATCGCTAACATCGAGGTCAGCAACATCTCATTGCCAATGATGGCGCGTTTGAGGTTGTCCGTGCTGAGCTCAACCGCACGGAGCGCGGCAAGCTGCGCACGGTTGCGGCGCGGATCCTTATTGAGCTCGACGCCGACCGTAACGTCAAAACCGAGGCGCGCGGCAATGCGGGGGATCTCACGCAGGGTGCCGTTCAGTGAGTAAGTTCGAATGGCGCCGCTGTGCCCGGCCAGCAGGCGCAAATCAGCTTCAATCTCAGCGTGAGACGGATATTCGCCGCGTGAAGGGTCTTGGCCACGACGCAAAGGCGAAAAGGCATAGCCGTCAACCAGGGTCGGCCAGGCCGCTGCCGGGCGCGATTGGTTGACAGCTGCCCAGGTCACGAACGTGCCGACACCTATAGCAGCCAGCAACAACCTGTTGAGGGTGCTGCTCGTGTTCTTTGAGCCTTTCATTCTGATAAGTCGACACGCCCCGCCAGTGGAGAACGAAAATACCGAAGCTTTGCTTGAATGACCATCGGGTTTCCTACCGACTTGGCTCATGCCTCGCAGGCGGGAACAACGCGACCGGTGACGGCCATGGTGTCCGGGGCTTTCTCGTGTTTTTACTGGCTACCGCGCCCCGCTATGTTACCTGGGGCTCAAGGGCGGCCGCACCACCCAGCGCCGCGCGCAGAACGCCCCCAGTCTCGAACACTCCCGCTGCACTAACAGATCCAAATGCGCCATCGCCCGCGTCAACCCGCTGTGGGGATGAGCGTTAGAATGCTCACCGGACAGTACCCGGTCATCAATATCCACCAGAATAACCTTGGGCGCTTGCTTTGTGCCGGTTAATGGATGGTGCTACGGTCGTTGAAATTCAAAAGAGGGTGCTACCGTGATGAACAGGTTCCGTGGGACGTCCCGATGCTGCAGTTGATGCAGAAGAGCTACGAACTCACCAATCCGGGCAAGGATCGGCTCAAGCACATCACCGAGGTGTTCTTTCCGCTGGCCCAGAACCACTGGGACATGCGCTACAGAGCGATCGAGTCGAGTTTCCTGCCGCTGCAGGAGTAATTGCCGGGGTTGTTCGCCGCCCCCCAGGGGGCGCTTGGCTCTTCCCGGGTACGGCGCGAGCCTGGAGCCGGGTCATCTGACAGTGTTGCCCCGCGTCTTGCGCGGCTGCGCGACGCGCCCCGGCCCGCTCCCGCTCTGCTTCGCCTCAAACAGCTTGGCGGCCCCAGCTTGATGCTGTCCGGCGTACCCTGCGCATGCCAGCATGGCGCTTGAAGCGTTAAGATCCCTGGCTAACTTCAATATTTGGACCCCACCATGCGAGTGTTTCCAGGGGCGGCTGTTGCGGGCAAAGCGCTGTCCGTCCCCTCCACAGTGCTGCTTGCGGTTTTGTTCATTGGGAACGGCGCGAGCGCTCAACAGTTGTTTCAGCCGCCGGGCGCCAACCTGACTTTCGGCGACGTCACCCACGGCATGCGTGCCCAGTCCGCGTCGACCAACCCAGCGGCAGCGGCGGCCGACCTCGCGCGGGAGGGTGACGCGGCCCGATCTGGCACGGTGGTGTCGGCAGCAGCTGGCATTGAATACGGCAATATCGAGCAGATCTGGGACTACTACGATGAGCTGTCCCGGGCCTTCTCAAAGAGCGATCCGGGCGAGGACGTGGGCGGCCCTGGGCAGGACCCGGACGACAAACCCGATGACGGTATCGACCTCGGCGATATCTGGGATACACTGGACCCGGATATACAGGATGAGATCGAAAGCGTGGTCGACCAGGTCGCCACCCGGGCAGCCGCGCTCGCCCTGATCCTGACGGAGGGTTACGGTAAGGCATGGGTCGCGGCGGATGCGCCGTTCGTCTTCAAGAACGAGCGCTTCGGTGGCGCATGGACCATGCAACTGCACTGGTCGGGCACGGCCCGGGCCTATGGCCTGGCGGAAGAGATCGATTTTACGAGGGAGCAGGCGCAAGCCGCGATCCAGGATTGGTTCGACACGGAGGTTGCGAACCGGCCTTCGTCACTTCGAGTCGGCGACCAGGTTCGCCTCGTGATCGATGAGCTGGGTAACGTGCGCTTCTCCCTCGAAAACGACAGTCTGCTGGCGTCCAAGTCGTCGCAAGTTACGGCGTTGTCCTTCGGTTACGGCCGCGAGCTTTGGGCCGGCGGCGGCGGTACCCTGTACGCGGGCGTTGAGACCCACCTTTACGATATGCGCCTCAGTCGCTGGGGTGTGCGGTTCGGTGACATCACCAACTCGGAAGAGCTCTTCGACGAAATCAGAAACGCGGACTTCGAAAAGGATACCCGGGTCGGATTCGACATCGGTGTGTTGTGGGTCGGCGAGAACTACCAGCTTGGTGCCCAGCTCCGAAGCCTCAATGAGCCGGACTTCCGGTTTCCGGAGATCAAGCTCCCGATCAGTAACCCGGACCTTGTTCGCGTACTTCAGGCCGACGGCGTCTACACCATGGAACGACAGCTGAAGCTGGAGGCTTCGATGTTCACTCAGGACCGGCGCTGGTCGTTTCACCTGGCCGGCGATGCCAATTCGGCCGAAGACCCGGTCGGCGACGAGTTCCAGTGGCTGACCGCGAGCGTCGGATACAGCACCCGGAATGAGTGGTTCCCGGGATTCCGGCTTGGTTATCGCCAAAATCTCGTCGGCACCGAAAAGACCTACGCGAGCGTCGGCGCGACTTTGTTCAAATACATCAATCTCGACATCGCCTCGTCGCTGGATACGACCAGGATCGACGGGCAGACCCTGCCGGAAAGCCTGATCGCCAGTCTCGGGTTCCAGATCGCGTGGTAGCCGGGCGGCCGACTGCCCGCGTCAACCAATGAGGTGATCAAACCGTGCCTTGCGGCCCAACAAGATGACGCTTCTCTGGGAGAAGTCCTCCTGTCCGGCCAGGAAAGCCTGGTGACTGAGGTGGCCCTGCGGGTGGCCGCCCGGCCAAGAAAAATGCTGCGCTGCAGCGGCGCCGGCTTACGGCCAGGAGCGACCGAACCACGAGTTCGGGTGATCTGGACAAGCTGCCCGATTGGCAGTTTTTGAGATAAACTGCCACGAATAACAAAAAAGTGGGTTCCAGGGTGGACTCTACGAGCGTGTTGGGCAGGCTCTCTTTCGGGTTGATCGCTATCGCCGCGGCTGCCGCGATCCTTCTTCTATCGGACCTGGACGCCCGCAGGGACCGGACGGCTTCTGATGACGGCGACGCTGAAACCGCTCGGCGGGTGGCGTTGGTGCAGCTCGCCTCCGTAGCACCGGTGGATGAAGGCGTTGAAGGCATCCTCGCCGGGCTCGCGGCGCGGGGCTTCGTGGACGGGGAGCGTCTGGAGGTGACGCGCTACAACGCTCAGGGCGACCTTGCCGTTGCCAACGCCATCGCGGCCCAGGTCACGAGCGCCGACCTCGACATGATCATCACGGCCTCGACCCCCTCCCTGCAAACGGTGGCGAATATGAACCGGTCTCGGGCGAACCCGACCGTGCACATCTTCGGCATTACTTCCGACCCCTACGGCGCGGGGGTCAATATCAGCCGTGAGGACCACCTCGACCACCCACCCTATATGGCTGGTCTGGGAAGCTTGCCGCCCGTGCGGGAGCTGTTCGAGCTGCTGCGGACCATCAATCCGGACGCGCGCCGCGTAGGTCTCGTGTGGAATCCAACGGAGGCCAACTCCGAGGCGGCGACCCACCTGGCCCGCGCCGCCGCCGCCGAGTTTGGGATGGAACTCGTCGAGGGAAACGCGGAGTCATCCACAGCCGCCGGCGAGGTGGCCCAGTCCGTGCTCTCGCGGGGGGTCGACGTGCTGTGGGTGAGCCCGGACAGCACGGTTTACACCGCCGTCGACGTGCTCATTCAGGCTGCCCGTCGCGCCGGTGTCCCGGTCGTCACTTCCCTGCCGGGCTCGGTCAGCCGAGGCTCTCTCCTGGACCTGGGAGCCAGGTATGAGGACGTCGGCTATGTGCAGGGCCTTCTCGCCGCCGACGTCCTCGAGGGGCGGGACCCTGCGACGATCCCGGTGGAGAACTGGATCCCGGTTGACCTGCACCTCAATCTCACGGTGCTCGATGAGCTGGGGCTCTCCCCAAGCTGGCGTATCGGACCCGACCTCGTGGCAAGCGCGAGCCTCGTGATCGATGCCTCCGGCAGCCGGAGACAGGAGTTCGAGAGGCCCGAACCACCCCCGTCGCTCCGCTGGGACCGCGTCGCCGAGGGCGGGGAGCGACCAAATGTCGACCTGGTCATGCACTCGGAGACCATGGTCGCAGAGCAATCGCTCGAGGGAGTTAGGCTAGGCCTGGCTCAGGGGGGCTTCGACCCTGATCGTGGGCTCAACTTACGCGTCCACTCGGCCCAGGGTGACATGCCCACCCTCGTCAGCATCATCGACGCCATCAGGCCTAAAAGCACTCAAATGATACTGACGCTGAGCACGCCGGCGCTTCAGACCGCGCTGCAGAGAAACCCAGGGATCCCGATCGTTTTCGGGATGGTGTCGAACCCCTTCATCGTCGGGGCCGGCACGAGCGACACGGATCACGCCCCGACGGTGACGGGTGCATACTTGAACCAACCGCTCGAGGTGGCGTTGGACATCACTGCGGATCTCTTTCCCGGTGCCCGCAGGCTGGGGACCCTCTACACGCCTGCGGAAATCAACTCCCAGTGGAACAGGGATAGACTCGTGGAAGCTGCCGAGGCACGGGGCTACTCGGTCGAGGTGGTAGGGATTGCCACGGCAGGCGACGTCTTGGACGCCTCGATAGCGCTCGCGGCGACGAGACCGGACGTCTGGTTGCAGGTTACGGATAATCTGATATCGGCGAGCTACCCCGCAGTCATGGAGGCTGCCAACCGGGAACGCATTCCGGTCATAACCTTCTCCACCACCGCCGCTGAGTTCGGGCCTCTCCTTATCGTCGGGCGAGATTACTTCGACGCCGGAGTCGATGCCGGCAGGCTTGCCGCCCGCGTCCTTCGCGGCGAGTCGGTGGCCGCGCTGCCGTTCAGGGCCGCATCGACAACCCGGTATATCCTGAACCACGAAGCCGCGCGTCGCTTCGGGGTGACTTTTTCCGACGAGCTGATCGGGCTCGCTGCGGCACAGGGGCACTGAACCGTGAATCTTCTCATCGGAGCTCTCACCCTGGGACTCATCCTCGCGGTCCTTGCCCTCGGCGTGTACATGAGTTTCCGCATCCTGCACATTCCGGACATTACCGCGGAGGGGTCGATCACGCTGGGCGCTGCGGTCGCAGCCGCGCTGATTGTCGGGGGTGTCCACCCAGCGACCGCCACCCTCGTCGCGGCGCTGGCCGGGTTTGTCGCCGGGATGGGGACGGGGCTGATGACCACGAAGTGCCGTATACAGCCTCTGCTGGCCGGGATCCTGGCCATGACCGCCCTCTACTCGATCAATCTAAGGATCATGGGGCGCAGCAACGTCCCGCTCATCAACGAGACAACGCTAGCCACCTATGTGGGAAGGATCGGGGATTGGCTGGCTGGTGGGCGCTCCGGTGTGAACATACTCGGCTGGACGGTCGGGATTCGGGACCTTTCGATTCTGGTCGGTGGCTTCGTCGTCGTGGTTTTGATCAGCCTGGTTCTCTACTGGTTCTACCGAACGCAGTTAGGCACGGCTATGCGGGCCTCCGGTGACAATCCTCAGATGGTGGGTGCCCTGGGAGTGAGCGTGGACACGCTCACCATCCTCGGGCTTGCCTTGTCGAATGCCCTGATCGCCCTGAGTGGTGCTTTGGTCGCCCAGTACCAGGGCTTCGCAGACGTGCAGATGGGGATCGGCATTATCGTGATCGGCCTGGCGAGCGTGATCATCGGCGAAGCACTCGTGGGCTCTCGCTCACTCGGCCTCCTCCTGTGCGGCGCCATTATGGGTTCGGTCCTCTTCAGGCTTCTGGTCGCGATCGCGCTGCGTTGGGGTCTCAACCCCAACGACCTCAAGCTGGTCACGGCGGTCTTTGTGTTCATGGCGCTGATGGCACCCGCGTTGCTGCGACGCTTTGGACCGTCGGCACGTTCACGGTCGGCGGGAGCCTGATAAATGCTCAGCATCCAGCATGTCTCGAAGACGTTTCACCCGGGCACCAGCAACGAGGTGCGCGCCCTCAAGGACGTTTCCATCGACCTCGAGGAGGGGTCGTTCCTGATCATCATCGGCATGAACGGCAGCGGCAAGTCGACGATTTTGAACGCCGTCGCCGGTTCCTTTCCGGTAGATTCCGGTTCGCTCCACCTCTCGGGGGAGGACATCACCGGCTGGTCCGAGCATCGGCGCGCTCGGTTGGTCGGGCGGGTATTCCAAAATCCCTTTTCGGGTACCGCGCCCGCTATGACCATCGCGGAGAACCTGACGCTCGCGGCGCGGCGGGGGCGGAGTCGCGGATTGGCGCCAGCTCTCACGCCCAGCATACGGGACGAGATTCGGGATCGAATTCGCGTTCTGAACATGGGCCTGGAGAACCGATTGGATAACCCCATCGGCACTCTCTCGGGCGGGCAACGCCAGGCCCTGACGCTGCTGATGGCAACCTGGCTGAAGCCGGACCTGCTGCTCCTGGATGAGCACACCGCGGCGTTGGACCCCAAGAGCGCGGCGCAGGTGATCCGCCTCACGCACGAGATAGTCGCGCGCGAAAGGATCACCACGATGATGGTGACTCACTCCATGCAGCAGGCCGTGGATCTGGGCGACCGCATCGTGATGATGCACAAGGGCAAGGTGCTGCACGATATCTCGGGGACCGCCCGGGAGGCGATCAGGGCCGAGGATCTCCTGCGGCGCTTTGAGGACCTTCGCCGCAAGGAGCAGCTGGAGCGGTCGAGGGAGGGACTTCTCCTCCAGGCACAGGGCATCGCCGAGTTGATGGAAGTCTTCAAGGCGATTGTGCATGTCGACGAGCGCGTGGACGAGCGTGAGGTCGCGCTCCTCCAGGAGTTCGCTGACCGGTGGAAGATTCCCATGCCGGACCTTGCTTTACCCCTCGCCGCGGGCGAGGGCGTCATGGCGGCGCGCGACGCTGTGGCGGCGTACCTGCGGGTCTCCCCGCCTACCGAGCAGGCGTCGGAGCTACTGGACGTGCTGCAGCACTTTGTCCACGCCGACGAGACGGTTACGGAGGAAGAAACCACCGTTATCGACGAGGTGGGTGCCATGGTCATGCACTACGTCACTCGATCGAGCGACGAGGGCAGGCATCAGGTGGTCATCGTGCCCCAAAATGAAAGCCAGGTGGTGGAGGCGCGCGCGGTGGTCCCCGAGGCGGAGGCCACCTTCATGCGAGGAGGCACGGTCTACTCAGTGGGGCGCTTCTTCTCGGCGAAGTACGCCGACTTGGTGTGCGAACGCTACGTGGCCAAGGGCTTGTTCACCACGCGCATCGAGCTCTGACCCAGGTCGCGCGTTGCCCGGGGCGCGGCCCATCAAGCAGACCAGCAGGTCACTCAGGATCCCGTTACTGTTTTCTGTTCTCTCGAGCTGCTCAGCAACCCGGACGCCGGGATCGTGCTCGACTACTGGCTCGGTACCAACGGTCGGGGGAGGGCGTGGCCGACTCATGGCCTTGTGATCTGAGGCGACGATTCGGTCGGGCCTGGAGTACGACTTTGCCGGGGGGCTCGGGTCGGCCCGCACGCTGACAAAGCAGCGCCGGACGGGCAGTATGGATGTCTGCTACAACAAGGCCCACGGCGTCGGGCGACGATCTTCGGGCAGTCGCGAACAGGTGGAAGAAGTCCTCGCCGAGGGCGCGCAGCTCAAGGTAAAGACGCCCCACCAGCCTCCGGCGCGGGCTCGATCCTGGCCGCCCCAGGACCCGGTAAGCCCGGTGTTCCGGGACACTCGGCTTCTACCCTTCGTCGTTCGCGTTTCTCCTGGTTCAAGTCTCTCTGGCCAGCCGGAACCGATCTAAGGGGGGCAGGTCGAGGCTACCGAGCCGCTGCAATACCTGAACCCAATGGGCGAGACAAGCGCCTGTGACCTGCGTCACGTCCCCGGGAGCACGAGCATCCCGATCGCGCGAATACTTGATGGCGTTCCTGTTTGCCAGCCCTTGAATATCGTTCTATTGGCCGTTCGAAGCAGTGGCCCGATGGCCAAGGCGTTTTGACCCAACAGCAGGACTGCTCTCCAAGGAGTTTTTCCACTTGCGAGTCCAGTCTACCCGGCCCATGGAAAACACCCGGATGAATGAGAACCCGCCACGTTTATCGGCCACCCAGAGCAGGCTGATCCAGGTGACGTTCACGATCACCCTGACCCTCAGCGCCAGCCTGCTCTTCTGGGTGCAGCCGATGTTCGCGAAGATGGTGCTGCCGCTGCTCGGCGGGGCGCCGGCGGTGTGGAACACCTCGATGGTTTTCTTTCAAGCATCGCTTCTGGCTGGTTATGCATATGCCCACTATTCCACCCGGCATCTGGACCTGCGCTATCAGAGCCTGCTGCACGTTGCCGTCCTTGCGTGTGCCTTCCTGGCGCTACCGATCGGCGTAGCTGCCGGCTGGTCGCCGCCGACGTCGACGACGCCGGTTGGTTGGCTGCTGGCGCTTTTCACCGTATCCATTGGCCTGCCGTTCTTCGCCGTGTCCGCAACAGCGCCGCTGCTGCAGAAGTGGTTCGCCCATACCCGCCATGAGTACGCTCGCAATCCGTATTTTCTTTACGCGGCGAGCAACATCGGCAGCATTCTGGCCCTGTTGACCTACCCGCTGCTGATCGAGCCCTATCTCGGTCTCGCCGCTCAGGGCTGGGTTTGGGGAGTTGTTTTTGCCGTCCTGGTCGCTCTGGTCGCCAGCTGCGCATTTTTGCTGTGGAAGCATTTCGTTTCGAATGAGCCCGAGACTGGCATCGAGAATGGGCCCCGTTTTGCAACCGAAATCAGCGCGGGACTGAGGTTCCGCTGGGTGCTGCTGGCGTTCGTGCCGTCGAGCCTGTTGCTCGCCGTGTCAGCCCATATAACGACCGATCTTGCATCCGTGCCGCTGCTTTGGACGATTCCGCTGGTCCTCTATCTTCTCACCTACGTTATCGTCTTCTCGAAAAAGCCCATCCTTCCTCACAAATGGATGGTTAAGCTGCATTCATACGTCGTGCTTTTGTTCGTCGTCGTCCTCTACATCGGTAGCTTCTTGCCGCTTCCATTTACCCTGTTGTTCCATCTACTGACTTTCTTTGTCACAGCAATGGTGTGTCACGGCGAACTGGCCAAAAGACGGCCCACGACGAAGCACTTGACCGAATTTTATCTGTGGATGTCCGTGGGCGGCGTGCTTGGTGGAATGTTCAATGCACTGCTCGCGCCGCTGATCTTTGACTCCATCGTGGAGTACCCGATCGCTATTGTGCTGGCCTGTGCCCTGCGGCCGATGTTGGACGGCCAGCGGCGTGGCAATTGGGCCCGAGACATTGGGTACCCGGCAATTCTTGCCATGGCTGTATTCGCGGTGCATGCCACGGAGCCGTTGACTCACCTCCCCGCAAATGCGCAGGGCCCCGTGCTGGGTCTGCTGGCTGCGGCCGCGGCCATGGTCGTGTTCGGTTTCAGCACGCGTCCGCTGAGATTCAGTCTCGGCATCGCTGTGATGATGGTCAGCGCAAACGTCGCCTCCATGTTCAGCGGCGCATTAAGCTCGGAGTTCATGACTCGAAGCTTCTTCGGCGTTCACCGGGTGATCTACGACTCAGACGCTGATGTCTACAGTCTCATGCACGGTTCAACCATCCACGGTGCGCAGGCAAAAGACCAAGACAAATGGCGCAAGCCGCTGGGTTATTACATCGAAGATGGGCCGGTAGGGCAGCTATTTGCCCATATTCACGATGATCCTGCACCTCAGCAGGTCGGGGTAGTTGGCATGGGCACCGGCGCCATGGCCTGCTATCGCCGGAGGCAAGATCATTGGGCATTCTTCGAGATCGACCCGGTGGTATTGGGACTGGCAAACGACACGCGCTTTTTTAACTATCTCAAAGAATGTGGCGGAGGCGCGAAAACCATTCTCGGGGACGCGCGCCTGTCTCTGGTCGGACAGCCATATCGCCACTTCGATCTGCTGGTCATCGATGCATTCAGTTCCGACTCGATTCCCGTCAATCTGATTACCAGCGAAGCGATCTCGCTGTACTTGGACAAACTGACCGAGGACGGCGTCATAGCCATCCACATCAGCAACAGGTTTATGGACCTGGAGCCGGTCCTGGGCAATCTGGTCCGCGATTTGAAGGTGGCCGCCAGAATTCAGGTGTTTAGTCCCGATGGCGAGGGCTCGACGCCCGATCAAACCCCAGAAGAACGCGCGGACCTTCGGCAGTACAGGTTCGGGTCCAAATGGGTTGCCCTTGCGCAGACCGAAGCCGCTCTAGGTTCGATCGCCGCGGATCATCGCTGGAAGACCCTGAAGCCGGATCCGGCCATCGGGGTGTGGACCGATGATTATTCCAATATCGTCGGGGCCATACGATGGTAGACCCGCGCTGCGTCTGGGTGAAAAGGCAGGCGCTCCACGGCACAATAAATTGTCTCCAGCCTGACATAGAAACAGACAGCCGCGGCGCTGCGGGTACTCTCGCGCCGGCGCGAAATCCCTGCAGCCACTGACCGGCCCCACATGAGGACCCCACCTGTGGATTGAGACACAGAGATGGTTGTGGGAGAGGCGTGATGAGCCGGGTGTTCTGTGGAGCCGGCGGTCGGCGATGTTACATAATCCCAGCCCCTCGGGCAGTCAGGGGCGGAACCTTCCCATAGCTGCCGTCGCGCTGCCCGTTCCCGGGGGATGTCTGTGCTTTGGTGTGGTAACTTTTCGAAGCTGCCCTTTGAACCGAGCATGAACACCCGTCTGGATCTGCCTGAGTTGCTTGCCGAGTCCGAGACCGCCCTGTGGCAGGCCGCGGCTGGGGATGAGAGGCGTCGCGCCCACGCCGCGGCCCAGGCAACCAACGATCACCGCATGTACCAACTCTGGCGCCATCGCCATGAGCGACTGATGCGACCGGTAGCCCATGCGGACGGCCGCTTCGGCCAGCCCGCAGCGCTTCGCGCCATCGGGGTACGGCTGGTGGAACGCGCTGCCCTGGTGGACTATGTGCGCCGCCATCACATTACGGGGCGGGCACGAGACCTGCTCATCATGGGTTTTCAGGGGCAGCGCAACCCGCGACGCGCGTTGCTCGACGAGCATCGTGACTACGTGCTGGCGGTCAGCAGCGAGGTCTGCGTGGCGCATTTGCTTCGGCAGTTGGGGGATCACCTGGGCGGCCGGCTGCTGGCCGAGTATGGCGCGTCTTACGCGGAGAGCTTCGCCACCTTTTGTAAAAGGATGCAGGCGGGCGAGGCGGTCGCGGCGCGGGCCGATATTCCGCTGGCGCCCCAGGCGCGGCGTCTGCAAGGGCTTTTGAGCGGCACGGCGTTCTTCTAGCCGCCAGATATTCCCGGGCCTAAGCAGATGGGACAGCTTCCCGGAGCTTGGTGCCCGGGAGAACGGGCCGTCAACCGGTCTTTACAGACAGCGACAACCGATCGCTATCGATGCTTGCGCCTTGGTAGCTGGCGGAAGAAGCGTACTCGGACGGCGGAACGCCTGCGTAGCGCTTGAAGACCCGCGAGAAGTAGGAGGGATCGTTGAAGCCGGCCAGGGCGGCGACGTCGGCAACTGGCATGTCCGGTCGCTCAAGAAGCCGGCAGGCCTCCTTAACCCGAAAGCGCAGCAAATATTCGCGAAACGGAATTCCGAAGGCGGCGCGGAAGCTGCGGCTGAGCCGAAACGAGTCCATGCCGCAAAGCTTAGCCACCTCCTTGGCTGAGACCTTCTCCCCGTAATGTCGCTCGATATGAGAGATTGCCGGCAGCAACTCCATGGGCGCACCCGAGCGAATAGTGCGATTCTCCTTGGGCACCGGGGAGTGTTTGTTCGCAACCCGTCGCGGATGCTCGGCGCCACGCTTGTCCATCAGGAGCAGTTCCAGGGTGCTGAAGCAGCGATCAAGATCACTCGGCGCTACGGGCTTCACCAGATAGTCCCACACGCCTGCGCGAAAGGCCCAAACGGCCAACGACTCTGAATGCTGGATGGTCATCATCACCAGGGGGAGGCTGGTGAACTCCTGCTTGGTCGTTTCCAAAAGTTTAAGCCCGCGTTGTTCGGGGTAGTCGTAATCAAACAGAAGGAAATCTGGAGCGAGGCGTTGGATCTCGGAGGCCACCGTGCTGCCCGCATGAGACCGCTGCACATCAAAATCCTTCTGCAGCGGTGCTGGCAGCTCGGCCTGCTGTACCGAGAGAGTCAGATCAACCCATAAGGCTCGTGGTCTAGTGGTATCTGGCACTTGTCCTTACCTCGCTGGCGTTCCATGCCGGGACTTGGATTCGCTTCACATATCGCAACGGAACCGAGATTGGCACAGCCGTGTTCTTCGGGGCAGGAACCACATCGCAAAAAACTACAACTGTCATTTAACAAAATGCCCAGAGTCTCAGCCGCCCTTCAGATCTGTGGCCGCTTGCGCTGGTCGATCAGCAAAATCGGGTTCGCGTCCAAACCATGCCGACAGGGGCGCTTCGGTCGATCTGGCCGGGACAAATGGTGACTCGCTTCACAGATTTTGAGTCGCAAGGGGCCGCGCGCAACGTAGTGCCAGAGTTCAACAAGTTTGTGCTATCGGTCGGCCACGCTTTCACGGCATAAAAGCGGCCGTGCTGGGGAACAGCGATAACGAGCCGCAGCACTTGGCATTTGGTCTGCGCTTACGCGCGTTTTTTTTAAGAGCACGTTTGTGTCTAAGAGAAAAGGACGTTAGTCCGCTTTGGAGAACCATCATGAAGCAACATGTCATTAAGTTCCTGAAAAACGAAGACGGCCTGACGACGGTCGAATACGCGATCGCCGGTGGCCTGGTTGGTGCAACCGTAATTGGTGCTTTCCAGCTGCTCGGTGTCGAGGTCGGTAACGTGATTACTGCCATCGTGAACGCCCTCAAGGGCATCACCATTGCGTGATCTGCGCCTCAGGGGGGCGCGTATGCGCCCCTTCTCTTTTTCGTGACAGCAACAACACTATGAATGTCAGGACACCAGATTAGATGCTCGCCCTGCTTTTCCAGAATCCGATGGTTTTGACCCTGTTGCTGCTGCTGGCAGCAGCCAGCATGACCGATTTGGCCAGCCGCAAGATTCCCAACGTTCTCGTCTGCGCGGGGTTTTTGGCAGCTCTGGCCGGGCATGGTTACCTGTCGGGCCTGAACGGCATCGGCATGGCGCTGGTGGGCAGCCTGGTTGGGTTGCTGTGCTTGTTGCCCTTTTACCTGCTGGGCGGCATGGGTGCGGGGGACGTCAAGCTGATGGCGGTTTGCGGCGGATTTATCGGGCCGGCGGCGGTGTTTTGGGCCAGCGTTACTACGCTTCTTGCCGGAGGCGTGGTTGGCGCATTAATGGCTTTTACTTTTAGCCGGGCGTCGGTGGCCAATCGGGGCAAGCTGGCGTTAGAGGGCGTTGTGGCACCGCACGCGGTTGATCGGCGCTCAGACGACGCTGCCATACCCTTCGCCGTGGTGATATCCGCTGGTGTTTTGTTAGAACTCTCAGGTGCGTCCTCCCTCATGGCGTCCTGGGCGGGAGGAAACCTTTAATGAATGCGCCGGAACAGAAATTGGCCGCGGTGCCAACAGGCATCTCGGAAACCAGTGAGCATATGGTATTGACCCGGCTTGCGCCGCGCCCGCGCGTGCTGGAGGAGACGGGGCTCAGCACCACGTTCATAGCAGAGCTGATCGCTAAGCATCTTCAGGCTGGCGGTGTGCTGGCCTTGTCTGAGCTGACGGCGCGGGTCGCCTTGGCCGGTCCCATTCTGGAGCAGGTCCTTAATTTCATGAAGCGGGAAGGCCTCGTTGAGGTGCGACCCAAGACCGACGAGGCGGCGGGTCTGCGCTATGCCCTCACGGAACGGGGTCGAAGCACGGCGCTGGATGCTCTGTTGCGCAGCGGATATGTAGGTCCGGCGCCCGTGCCGCTGGCGGATTACGCGCGCGTGGTTCGTGCCAAGACCGTGCATGAGCGTGCGATCAGTCGCGAAGATGTGGAGTGCATCTACGACGGTATCGAGCTTGAGCCGAACCTGCTGGATCAACTCGGCCAATCCATGAATTCCGGGCGGGCGATCTTTATCTACGGCCCGGCAGGCACGGGCAAAACATATATTTCGCAACGGCTGTCGAAACTCTTCCGCGATTTGACGCTGGTGCCCCACGCCATCCTGGTCGATCGAACGGTAGTGAAAGTATTCGACCCGATGCTGCACAATGCCGTTGCGGTTGATGGGGGCGCTTCCAGCCTGCTGCTGGAGCATGGGCATGATCCTCGTTTCGTGTCCTGCGAGCGACCCACGATTGTCGTAGGCGGAGAGCTCACGGACGATCTCCTCGAGGTGCAGTACGATTCGGCAACCCGCCAGTACGAGGCGCCGCTGCAGCTCAAGGCCAATAATGGCCTGTTTATTCTGGACGACTTAGGTCGACAGAAGGTCTCGCCGCAAGTGATCCTCAACCGGTGGATCGTTCCCATGGAGGAACGCAAGGATTACCACAGTCTGGGTGCCGGTCAGCACTTCACGGTGCCCTTTGACGAGGTGCTGATCTTTTCCACGAACATGCACCCGTTGGACCTGGCCGACGAGGCATTCCTGCGCCGCATCGGCTACAAGATCCATTTCCGTCACATTACGCCGGACCAGTACCGGATCATCTGGCGAGGCGCCTGCGAGGAGCAGTCCGTGCCCTTTGACCCGGCGCTAGTCGATTACCTGATCCAGCAATACCATCAGCCGTCC
This sequence comes from Gammaproteobacteria bacterium, assembly GCA_041556855.1. Lineage (GTDB taxonomy): Bacteria > Pseudomonadota > Gammaproteobacteria > Steroidobacterales > JBFFHS01 > JBFFHS01. The sequence continues at coordinate 45,404 of JBFFHS010000002.1, read as the reverse complement.
GAGGTGGCGCTGTTGCCCTGTCACCCGCGGGACTTGCTGGGGATTGCCCTGGATCGGGCCGAGTATCAGAACTTGCCAATGCAAGTCACACGCGAACTGCTGGATTTTGCATGGCACAGCTATTTCGTATCGATGGAGGTCGCCTGAAGAGGCGCGTAATCCCAGGAAGGGAGGCTAAGAACAATGTTCAGAAAGAGAGGACTTTTGCTGCTGGTGGTGTCGGTCGTGATGGGCGTGGGCGCCGCCTGGGTGGCAAGGAACTGGGTGGCCCAGCAATCCATGGCCGACAAAAGGGAAGACGTGCGCACGGTTGTAGCCGCTGCGCTAGGCATGCCCTTTGGCACCACCGTCGAAGAACGGCATCTGAAGATCATTGAAATGCCAGAGGACTCGGCCCCGCCGGGCTCATACCAGGAGATTAGCGAGGTGCTTGGCAAGGTGACCACGCAGCCCATCGTTGCTGGTGAAATCCTCATGCAGGCCCGCTTTGTAGAGCAGGGCAACGGCAGCACCCTGGCCGCCATGGTGGATCCCAAGATGCGCGCCGTTACGGTGCGGGTTGACGACGTAATTGGCGTTGCCGGGTTCTTGCTGCCGGGTAATCGCGTCGACGTGGTGGCTGCCCGCAAGGAGAATCGGCGCGCAGTCACGCGGACGATCTTGCGCAACATCGAAGTGCTTGCGGTGGACCAGACGGCATCGGCTAACGACAACGAGCCTGTCATCGTTCGGGCGGTAACACTGCAGGTCACGCCGCCCCAGGCGGAAGAGCTCGTTAGGGGTCGCGAGGAGGGCAGTATCCAGCTCACCCTCCGCAATCCGCTGGATGAGGAGGTCTTTGTGGAGGAGAAGAAGGTCGCCAAGCCTGCTCCCAAGGTGGTGGTGCGCCGCGCGGCGCCTCGTCGGCCCCAGCAGAACACGGTCACGATCATTCGCGGTACCAACGTGTCTGAGACCAAAACCAAGTCCTAATATCACGACGGTTGCAGAACGAGAGGTAACAGAAAATGAAACGTTCAGTTCTCAACAGACTATTTCTGCCGGCGCTGGTCCTGGTGGGGTTGACCACTAGCGCTGTCGCACAGCAGTCGCAACACGCCATCGTGCGTACCGCAAAGCCTACCGCGGAGATGACCGTGCCGCTGTACAAGTCGCGCGTTCTGTCGCTGACGGCGCCGGCGAAGCGTATCTCCGTAGGTAACCCGGACGTGGCCGATTTGCTACTGCTGCGCAGCACGGAGCTTTACGTGCTTGGTAAGGATCTGGGTACCACAAACGTGTTGCTGTGGGACGAGGCCGACGTGTTGCTGGCCACGGTCAGCGTGGAGGTCACCCACGATCTGGACGCGTTGAAGGCCAAACTTTATGAGCTGATGCCCAATGAGCCCATCGAGGTGCGCTCCGCCCAACGGTCCATCGTTCTTTCGGGAACGGTCTCAAGTCCTGGCAACATGGCGGCTGCCCTTTCGGTTGCCGAGGGCTATCTGTCGCAGGTGGCCACCGCCAAGGAAAAAGAGATGTTCGACGTCCAGGGCGGCGGCTCGAGCGAACCCTGGAGCGGCGAAGTCATCAACCTGATGCAGGTGGGCGGTGCCCAGCAGGTCATGCTGGAGGTCAAGGTGGCGGAGATTTCCCGCCGGGAACTGCGCAAATTCGACATGCGCTTCAATACCATTCTGACTAGCTCCCGCTGGTCCAGCGGAGCCGTCAATGGCGGCGCGACCTTCCCGGACGCGGTGTTCAATCCGGAGATCGTGATCGATCCCGATAGCGGACTGCCGATTCCGATCGCCGGCACGGGTGGCCGGCGCCCCGTCTTCGGTGGCGACGCGCCCTGGGGTCCCGCGGTTGACGAGTTTGCTCCCAATGATCTGTTTATCCAGGACAAGGGGCTGTTCGCGAGTCTTCTGACCAACGATTTTCTCCTCAATGTAACGCTTGAGGCGGCCAAGGAGAACGGGCTGGCGAAGATTCTGGCCGAGCCTAACCTCACCACGCTCTCGGGCCAGGAGGCCAAATTCCTGTCCGGGGGTGAGTTCCCTATCCCGGTGCCGCAAAACGAGGACTCCATCACCATTGAATTCAAGGAATTCGGTGTTGGCGTGGGTTTCCTGCCAGTCGTGCTTGGCGATGGCCGGATCAACATTGTGCTGAATGTTTCGGTGAGCGAGTTGGTGAACGCCAACTCGGTAGCCCTGAGCAGCTCCGGCGCATCGGCGAGCTTCCTGGTGCCCTCGCTGGCGAAGCGCAGCGCGAACGCTACGGTTGAGCTGATGAGCGGGCAGACCATCGGTATCGCGGGTCTCATCAACGAGAACATGCGCGAGGTGATCAACAAGTTCCCCGGCCTGGGCGATCTGCCGGTGCTGGGTAACCTGTTCCGCAGCCAGGATTTCGTGAAGGGCGAGACTGAACTTGTGATTCTTGTGACGCCTCACCTGGCTAAGCCCATTAGTCCCGATAATATCCAGCTGCCAACGGATCACTTCGTGGAGCCGAGCGACAGCGAGTTCTACATCATGGGCCGGTTGGAAGGTTCTAAGCGGCGTGAAACCACCAGCGGTGGCGGCACCAAGGCTGCCTTTGGCCACGACCTGGACTGAGCGGAGGAAACAACAATGGAAAACTCATACCTTAAGATTGCAGCGCTCTGTCTTGCAGCCCTCGCCAGCGCCGGCTGCGCGGGCTCCAGCATGGTAGAGGCCAACTATGGCAAGTCGGTGCGGGGCATCAAGGCTGCGCAGCTGCACGATCCCGCAGCCGCAGCCAACCCGCCCGCCGACGCACCCGAGACAACCGACGGCGTGCGCCTGGAGGGCGTTATGAAGACGCATCGAGAAACCGTCGGCAGCGCTGAAAGCGTCAGCAATCCGATCGTGATTAATGTTGGAGGCTAGGGAGTAGCCAGCCATGCAGTTGAGACGTCAACAATCTGGAGCCGTCGTGATTCTGCTGGTAGCGGGCATGGTAGCCCTGTTGGGCATGGCGGGGCTCGCCCTGGATGGCGGCCACGCCATGCTCAACAAAACCCGCCTGCAGAACGCGGTGGACGCTGCTGCCCTGGCCGGTGCCAAGGAGCTGGATATCTCAGGCGCCGACATGGTGGCAGCCCAAGGGGCGGCCGTATTGGCGTTTTCAACCAATGGTTCGGCCGCCGGCAACCAGGAAGTTGGTGATGCGTACTCGCAGGGCATCATTGATCTGGAGGTCCAGTTTTCCAGTACCCTGGATCCCTTCGTTCCTGGCACCGTTCCGGCTCAGTATGTGCGGGTGCGAGCGTGGAACTTCAGGATGCCCGCGTGGTTTGCCACCGTGGTGGGCATAACTGAAAAGACGGTAGCGGCAACCGCCGTCGCCGGCCCGAGCCCGAACATTAAGACCGCCTGCAACATCGCACCCATGATGGTGTGCGGCGATGCTGGTGCGGGCGGGCCTTATTTCGGCTACACGCCGGGCGTGCCCGATGTCTTGAAGATGAGTACGGCAGAGGGTGAGGTGGGCCCCGGTAATTTTCAGCTCATCCGCCTGGGTGACAATGCGGGCGCTGCTGATCTCCGCGATGCCATGGCCGGCGCCTTTGATGGCTGCGCGACCGAAGGTGAGATGGTCGAAACCGAGCCGGGAAACACGGTGGGGCCCGTGGCCCAGGGCCTCAATACCCGCTTCGGCACCTATCTCGGTCCCATGCAGGGCATGGAGTCCACCTTTCCCCCAGACGTCGTGACCACTCAGCCCGATCCGCCGCTGTCCTATAACAGCGAAACCGATACGATTTATCAGGCCAATCAGCAGGTCAATCACGGTGCCGATATCAGCTTCAACTACGACGATTATCAGACGCGTCTGGGGCTGAACACCTATGACTATTCTCCGCCCACGGGGCAGTACATGCGGCGGGAAGTGGCGATTCCTATCGGCGATTGCTCGGGAACGATCAACGGGCAGGGCCAGGTGCCGGTGCTGGGCTTTGGCTGCTATTTCCTGCTCCAGGAAGCGATTCAGAAAGGCAACGAAGCCGAGATCTTTGGCCTGTTTTTGGATAGCTGCAACGCCGGGGGCGTGCCAGGTCCCGAGCCAGACTCGGGTCCTGGTCTCTACATCATTCAACTCTACAAGGATCCGGATAGCCCGGACGCGTAACAGTCATGAAAGCAACAGCCATACGACAACGTGGAGCCGCCATTGTAGAACTCACGGCGGCGCTGCCGATGCTGCTCCTGCTGTTCCTGGGGATGAGCGAGCTGGGTAAGGCCTTTGTGCAGTACAACACCCTCAACAAACTGGTGCGGGACGGGGCGCGATACGCTGCGGCTGAGGCGTTGCTGGGAACCACGGGGACGGTATTGGTGACGTCGGATATCGCCGCTGCGACCCAGAACCTTGTCGTATACGGGAATGAAGTGGGCGCCGGCAACCCGCGCCTGCCTGGTCTGGCCACGGGCCAGGTTTCCATCACCGACGCCGGCAATCGTATGGTGATGGTCCAGGCCGCGTATCCCTACATGCCAATTACGGGCCCCGTCCTAGAGACCTTCGGACTGGGCCCGGGAGCACCGCTCGGCTTCACGCTCACGGCATCAGTCGTGATGAGGGCGTTATGAGACGGCAACCCACCACAGCAGCACGCCAGCAAGGACTCGCCATGGTCGAGTTCGCTATCGTCGGCGCCCTGACCTTGACCATGATCTTCGGCATTCTGGAAATTGGCCGGGCGATTTTCGTGGCCAACGCGCTCACGGAGGCGACCCGGCGGGGTGCCCGCATGGCGGCCGTCTGTCCCATTGACGATCCAGCCATTGCCGAGGTCGCTACGTTCAATGTCCCCGGCGGCGGCGCGACCAGCCCGATCGTCAGCGGTTTGGATACGTCTGATTTTACCCTTGAGTATCTGGATCGCAACGGCGCGGTCCTGGCGGATCCAAACACGAACTTCGGTTTGATCGGCTACGTCCGGCTGCGCGTGGTCAACTTTAATCACGAGTTGCTGATTCCGTTCGCCAATTACACTTTCACGATGCCCCAGTTTGTTACGACTCTGCCGCGGGAGAGCCTCGGCATTCCCCGCGAAGGTGTCATCACACCCTGTTGAGGGATAACGCTAACCATGAAGCCACGAGCGCAACGGAAGAGATAATGAGGACGAAGCTAAAGCTGCTGATCGCGGGACGTGCCGAGAAATCTTTAAAGCAACTATCTGCGCGACTGTCGGAACGGGGCGATCTGGATGTGCAGACGCGGCATATTTCCAATGGCCACGCGGACCCGCTATACGGCGTGAAGGAAATGCCCGATGTGCTGGTCCTGCATTTGCCCAACGACGACGGCGGGGAGTTGAGCGCGCTGTTGGAGCGGCCTGCCAGCACGCGACCGCCGCTGTTGGTGGTGTCGGCCGACAATGATGCAGGTTTAATGCGGCTGGCGATGAAAGCGGGCGCGCGCGACTTTGTCGCGGGCGACGCGGCGTTGACTGACCTGGATGCCAGTATCGACGGCATTCGCGAGGATCTGCAGGCGCGGGCCGGGGAAACCGGCGAGCTGATTGCTCTCATTAATGCGAAAGGCGGCTCGGGTGCAACCTTTCTGGCATGCAACCTGGCCCACATCACCGCCAAGCTCTCCGAGCAGGCGACGGCGGTTGTCAGCCTGGATATGCAGTTTCCTAATCTGCCAGCCTACTTCGACATCAAGCTGCGCTACGGTTTGTTGCAGGCGCTGGATTCAGCCGATGAGCTCGACGCGGTGGCACTGGATGCCTACATGTCGGTGCACGATAGCGGCCTCAAGGTGCTGGCGGCGCGACCGGAAGACTTCCGTTTCTCTTACGACAGCGCGGCGGACCGAGCCAACCGCCTGTTCGATTTGTTCAGTCAGCAGTATGGCCAGGTGTTCGTGGATGTGCCGCGCCGCTTTGATGAGATGACAGCACAAATCGTGTCTCGGGCTTCAAAGGTGGTGCTGGTGCTTCAGCAGTCGTTGCCACACGTGCAGGACGCCACGCGCGTGGTGCAGATCATGCGGGACCAGTTGGGAATTCCCACGGAGCACGTTGTGCTGGTGGTAAACCGCTTTGACAAGAAGGCGGAAATCCAGCTCGAGGATATCCAGCAGGCTCTTCCAGGCGCTGCGGGCTACACCCTGCCGAACTATTTCAAACTCGTTGCCGAGAGTATCAATCTCGGCGTACCGATGCTTGACCATGCCCGGAACTCGGAGTTAACGCGGGCACTGATCAAGCTGCAATCCCATTTGGTCAGCGTCGCCGGAGCGGAGGCGCAGGACCGGGGCAGCAAGCTGTCGTCATTGTTCCGCTCGCCACTGCAAGTGTTTGGAGGTAACTGATGAGTGCGTCTGCGAAATCCCTTCCCGGAGGCGTCGGCGTTGCGGAAAGCCACGGGAGCAAGACCCTTACGCCCGCTGAGGTAGAGTGGAAGCTTCGCATTCACGAGAGGCTGCTGCAGGTCATGGACCTGACCTTAATAGGCACCGTGGATGAAGAGCGGGCGCGGCATGAGATTGCGGAGATCGTCCAGCGGCTGTTTTCGGAGGAATCTGCACCGCTCAGCCTGGACCAGCGACGGCGGATCGTCACCGAAATCGAGAATGAGGTCATGGGTCTGGGGCCGCTGGAGCCGCTGCTTGCCGATTCATCGGTGGCGGATATCCTGGTTAACGGCGCGCACCAGGTCTATGTGGAGCGACACGGGAAGATTGAGCTTACCGACGTGAAGTTCAATGATGACGATCATCTGTCAAACATCATTGATCGCATCGTATCCAGCGTTGGTCGGCGCATCGACGAGTCCTCGCCAATGGTGGATGCCCGGTTGAAAGACGGATCCAGGGTCAACGCCATTATCCCGCCGTTGGCTTTAGACGGACCCATGATGTCGATCCGTCGTTTCGGCGTGGATCTGTTGCAAATGGAGGACCTGATCGAGTTCGGCGCCCTCACGCAGGAAGTGGCAGATGTTCTGCGCGGCGTCGTCAAGGCACGGCTCAATGTGCTCATATCCGGTGGTACTGGCGCGGGCAAGACCACCATGCTCAACGTGTTGTCCGGTTACATACCGGAGAACGAGCGCATCGTGACCATTGAAGACTCGGCCGAGCTTCAGCTCCGTCAGCCCCACGTGGTTCGCCTGGAAACCCGTCCGCCCAACATCGAGGGCAAGGGCGAAGTCAATTCGCGCGACCTGGTTCGCAACAGCCTGCGTATGCGACCGGACCGAATCGTGGTCGGCGAGGTTCGCGGGCCGGAAGCGCTGGACATGTTACAGGCCATGAACACCGGTCACGACGGCTCGCTCACCACTATTCATGCCAACACGCCGCGGGATGCTCTGACGCGGGTTGAAAATATGGTCTCCATGACGGGGATCACTTTTCCGTCGAAGGTCCTTCGCGAGCAGATTGCCGCGGCTATTGACGTGGTGATTCAGCTCAGCCGGCACGAGGACGGGCGGCGACGCCTGGTCAGCCTGGCAGAGATTAACGGCATGGAAGGCGAGGTCATCACCATGTCGGAGCTGTTTCGCTTCGAACGGCGCGGTGTGGATGAGGACGGTAACGTTATGGGCGAGCTGCGCTCCACGGGTATCGTGCCGGGGTTCCACAAGACTCTAACGTCTAAAGGAATCGAATTGCCCATTGACGTGTTCAGTCCGGAAGGCGGGTTCTGAGGGACCGGGAGTAGGCGGCTATGTCAGATGGAATGATGCTCTTTGTCGGATTGGTCTTCGTGACCGTCCTGCTACTGTCCCAGGGGTTGATTGTGCCTGTCTTCGGCGAGAGCCGGCAGATGCGCAAGAAGCTCAGCAAGCGGCTCTCTGAGCTGGAGGAGGAATCCGGCGAGGAAATGCTCTCGTCGTTGCTCCGCCAGCAGTATCTTCGTCGCCTGTCGCCGTGGGAGCGGACGTTGGAACGCCTCCCCTTGATGGAATATCTGGGACGCGTTATCGCCCAGGGCGGCCACAAGTTCCTCGCTTACCGGGTCGTGCTGTTGGCTGGCGTGCTGTGTCTGGTGGCTGGGATACTGGGGTGGACCTTTACCCGCATGCCCCTGGCAGCGGTCCTTGCTGCTGGGGCTGGCCTGGCGATACCGTTTTTCAAGATTTTTCGTGACCGGGGCGCGCGACTTCAGAAGTTTGAGGAGCAGCTGCCGGATGCCATCGACATGGTCAAGCGGGCGCTGCGGGCCGGACACCCTTTCAGCGGGGCGATCAAATTGGTCGGTGAGGAGATGGATGACCCCGTCGCCGGTGAGTTTGCTACGACCTTTGCTGATCTCAACTACGGAAATGATGCCAGGCGGGCGATGCTGGGGTTGCTGCAGCGCGTTCCAAGCGTCACGGTCATGGCGTTGGTTACCTCTGTCCTGGTGCAGCGGGAGACGGGCGGTAACCTGGCCGAGATTCTCGAACGCATTTCCAACGTCATTCGCGGTCGCTTCAAGCTGCAGCGCAAAGTGAAAACGCTGTCGGCCGAGGGCCGAATGTCGGCCTGGATCCTCGCCCTGGTCCCGCTGGTGCTGTTTGCAGTTGTGTGGATAACGACGCCGAGCTACCTGCCTACGCTGATCGAAGATGAGTTGGGCCGACGCCTGATCATGGTCGGCCTGGTGGCAGGCGTGGTCGGCATCTTCTGGGTACGGCGCATCGTCCGGATCGAGGTCTGAGGAGAGGTCATGGATACTCTGATGAATTTGGCGGCCTATCTCGGGCTCGATCCGCAACTGTTGTTCATCGTGCTGAGCGCGGCGACCGCCGTCTGCTTGGGTTTTGCCGTGGTAACCGTTGTGTTGAACGCGCGGGACCCGGTACGCCGCAGACTGGCTTCAACCGTTGGCGGAGTGGATGAGACCGACCAGGCTTTGCAGGGCCCGGAGCAAGACTACTCACGCTGGATCGATCCTATTGCCGAATACGTGCTACCCCAGGATGGCGACGAGCGGTCCCGAATCAGCGAGCAACTGATACATGCTGGATTTCGGTCGGCAAAGGCGCTGCGCTACTTCTATGGTATTAAGGTCCTGCTGGCCGTTCTGCTCCCGTTGTGCGTGTTTGTGGGAACGGCCTGGTTACCCAAATGGAGCATGACGGCTGTTTTCATGGCAATGGCATTCGCAGCGTTTTTGGGCGTTTCTGCACCCAATGGCGTGGTGGAACGTATCAAGGAGAACCGCCTGAAGAAGCTGCGCAACGGTTTCCCCGATGCGCTGGACCTGCTGGTCGTCTGCGTAGAGGCCGGTCTCGGGCTGGGCGCGGCGATCGATCGGGTAGCTACGGATCTGGACGTGAGCCATCCGGAGCTGGCGGAGGAGCTGCGCCTGGTGAATGTGGAGATGCGGGCCGGCGTTGAGCGTCCCCAGGCACTGAAGAATCTGGCCGCCCGCACCGGATTGGATGATATCCGCGGGCTTGTGGGGCTTTTAGTGCAAACCATGCGCTTTGGCACCAGCGTCGCTGATGCCCTGCGGGTGTATTCCGAGGAGTTTCGCGACAAGCGTATGCAGAAAGCCGAAGAGCAAGCGGCGAAGATTGGCACGAAAATGATTTTTCCGCTCGTGATATGTCTATTTCCGGCATTTTTTATTGTTGCGGTCGGTCCTGCCGTGTTGCGAATCATCGCGGCGTTCAAAGCGCTCTAACGGGCCTGCCTTCGCAGCAGCGTTCAAGGATGGAACGATGAAGCCTACTGCAACGATTCAAGGGGTTGTGCTCCCGGCGGCGTTATTCCTGCTGCTGGGTGGTTGCGCGTCCACGCCCAAGCACGGGGCGGGAAGCTCCGGGTCGGCACAAGAGCAGGGATTGCCGCAAGACATGTATGACGGTCAGCCGGACGTGCTGTTCGCCACTGAGTTCCCGGTCGCCTCCGCAGAAGACGCGATCGCACGAGCGGACCAGGCGCTGGGCAAAGGCGATGTAGATCTGGCGCTGTATCTGTACGTGCGAGCCTTTGATCTGGATCGCGAGAACGTCTATGCGCTGAATAGTATTGGCCACATTCATCGCTCGCGGAACAATATGGTCATGGCCGAACGGGCCTATTCCCGTTCCCTGGTGGAGGACCCGGATAACGTGGTGAGCCTCGAGGCCCTCGGTCTGGTATATCTGGAGGGGGAGCGCGTGGACGCGGCGGAGCAACTGCTGAAGAAGGCTGTTGGGTTGGATGCCAAGCGCTGGCGCGCTCACACCAGCCTGGGCGTGATCGCGGATAGGCGTGGCGACCACGCCGCAGCTATCGCCGCCTATAACGAGGCGCTTGCGCTCCGCCCCGAGGATATGTCGATACTGAACAACCGCGGCTACTCCTATTATCTCGCCGGGCGCTACGATGATGCGCAGCAGGATTTAGAACTTGCGGCCCGGCAGGGCGGCTACAAGCGAGCGTGGCTTAATCTGGGGTTGGTGTATGCCCGCAGAGGTGACTATGCGGATGCGGTGGCCCTTATGGAGCGGGTGGTCAAGCCGGAGGTCGCCCTCAACGATGTGGGCTACATTGCGATGCGGCAGGCGGAGTACGGCCTGGCGCAGCACTATTTCCAGGAGGCCATCCGCCTTTCGCCCAAGTACTTTAAAACGGCGGAACGCAACCTGACTGAGGTGCGAAATCTCATTGCTGGCAGTGAGCTCATGCAACAGCGCGAGGTGGTTGCGGAGGGGTCCTGAGGGATCCAGCACAAGTCAGCCCGCAACAACCCTTTCATGAAGACTGGTCGCTTTTTTCTGTGTGTTGTCACTGCCTGGGGGGCGCTCAGCGGCGCGCCGGCGGCCTCAGCGGTGGACTTCAAGGGCATTACGCTAGGCAAGTCGCTGCTGATCAATACCGAGCGGCAGGTGTTTGGCGGGCTTGACTGTAATCCCATGGGCCTGGAATCGCCGGAATATGCGGTGTTGGTGGCCGATATGCAGGCCGTGGTGCCTGGTGCCCGGCAGATCTGCGTGGCATCCACGTCCATCGCCGCGGTACCAGCGGATGTGACCGTGGTGTTGGGGTCGGCACGACGGGTTTTGCGACTGAGCTTCCAGTTCGCGGGAAGCGAATATCCCCAGATCAGCCGTGCCATGGAGGCCAAGTGGGGACCGGGGATAGCGGACGTGCGGGGCGAGCACGACCGCAGCCTGTGGTGGGAGTTCGAAGACGGAGCAGTGGTCTCCCTGCACGAGTACCCGAAACAGGAGTCTCAGAGCAGTGGTCAGGAAGCTGCGGCCGGCGTGGGTCTCGCCGAATATTCTCTGCCCACGCTCACGCCCACTGGCGATCTGTGAGGCTCATGGGGGTCTCCCGCAGCCGCTAGCACGCTGGTCGCGAGTTGAGCCAAGAGCCAGGGGAACCTGCCAGCCATAGGAATCACTGTACAGCGAGCCTGCCAGGGGAGCGCTTACACTCTGGCCCGGCCGGCCAGGCCGGTGGGCCTACCCCATGAATCTGTGCCGAGGGCCATGCTGGGATGCAGCAAAATGCACCCAGCCCAGGCGGGCGTCCGGGCCAGCGGTACTATACTGGGTCAGGATGAGGCAGAGACTTGAAGTCACGGTGCTGGGTTCCTTCGCCGCCCGCTGGTCTGACGGTGAACAGATCGCGCTGAACTCCCGGAAGGCGCAGCTCCTGATAGCCTATCTGGCCGCGGAGGGTACGGTCAGCCGCGACGCGCTGGCCAACCTGTTATGGGGTGATCGACCGGAGCAGCGGGCCCGACACAACGTCCGCCAGACGTTGTCCAAAATACGCCGCACCTTCGGCCCGATCATTGCAGCGGCTGGGGCCGACGTGCTCCTGGACCCCCAACGCTGCGTCGTTGACGTCACCGAGTTTCTGCGACTGGCCGAAAAGAAAGATACCAAGTCGCTGCAAGCGTGCCTGAATCTTTATGGGGGCGATCTGCTCGAGGGCACGCTGCCGAAGGAGGCCGAGTGCCAGGACTGGCTGCGCATGGCCCGCGATCGGCTGCGCCGGCTGGCGTGCGAGGTGCTGGACCAGCACGTGCAGCAATTGATGGCGGCGGGTGAGCACGAACAGGCGCTCGGCGCTATTAATCGCCGTTTGCAGATGGATCCGGCCTGTGAGCCGGCTCATCGGGATCTCATGGCGGTGCTGGCGGCGATGGGCCGCCGGTCCGACGCCATCCGGCAATATCAGGTGTGCGTCGATGCCCTGGAACGAGAGTTGGGTGTGGGGCCCAGTGCCGAGACCCGCGCGCTGCTCGCGCAGTTGCGGGCGTCGGACAGCGAGGCGGGCGCAGAAGATACGTCCGGCAGCGTCCGTGAGTCGGCAGCCACGACCGATAAGCCGCGCGTTGCGGTGTTGCCCTTTGACAACTTATCGGGTCCGGAGGATGAGTACTTTGTCGACGGCATGACCGAGGACATCATTACCGGGTTGTCCAGGTTCCACGCCCTTCAGGTCATCGCTCGGAGTTCGACCTTTGTCTACAAGGCCTCATCGGCGACAGATGCCGAGATCGCCGCGGCGCTGGGTGCGCGTTTTCTCGTCCGTGGCAGCGTGCAGCGCGTGGAGGATCGCGTGCGACTGACTCTCCAACTCCTGGATGGCCCAGAGAGCTTGACCGTCTGGGGCCATCGCTATGATTTTGCGATGGCCGATATCTTTCAAACTCAGGATGAGATCACAGCGACCGTGGTGGCGACGTTGGCAGGCCGTGTGGAGGCTACAGAGTTGGCCCGCGCCCGCAAGGCTAGCCCCGAGCGCGTGGAAGCCTACGACTACCTGTTGCGGGGCAAGGACCACCACCACCGCTTCACCGCGGCGGACTGCGGCACCTGCATCGACATGTTCAATCACGCCATCGAACGTGATCCCTCGTATGCCGTGGCTCACGCCTGGCTGGCCTGTGGTCTCGGGCAGGCAATGGTCTGGGAACTGGATGATCACGCCGCGCTGGTGGACCGGTCCCAGGCTGCGGCAGAGCGCGGTTTGGAACTCGATGAAAACGAGAGTGAGTGCCATCGCATACTGGCTCAGGTCCATCTGACCCGGGGCAATCTGACGCGATCCTTGAAGCATCAGGAGCGTGCCCTGTTTCTCAACCCCAATGATGATCGCTCGATTTGCTCCATGGGTGAGATCCTGTGCTTTCTGGGGCGTCATAAGGAAGCCGAGAGCTGGGTGCGGAAATCCATGAGTCTTAATCCCTATCATCCGCAGCGGTACTGGACCCACCTGGCGCGAGCTCTGTTTCATCAGGGTCGATTTTCAGAGGCGCTGGAGACGCTGGAGCAGATCGGGCGGCCCCGGCGTGATGACTTGGCCTACGCGGTTGCGACGAGTGTCAAGCTGGGTGATCCAGATGCCCTGCAGAGAAGCCGGGATGCGCTGCGCGTCACGTTTCCCGATTTTGACGCCGAGGCGTTTGTGGCGTCTCTGCCCTACGCGCGCGCCGCGGACCGGGATGCCGTCCGCGACGCGCTCGCTGGCGCCGAGCTGTGATGTCGGGCCTTGCTCACGCGGCGCGAGCCCGGCCGCGGGTCGCCAGGTAGTCTGCCAACAGCTGGGCGTCGGCACCGACGCCGTCGATCAGATTTGATCCCGTTGTCACCTGAAACCGCATTCCCAGGACGAGAAGACCGGGCTCGTCGGTCACGCCCCGGTCATGCCGGATGTCGCCCCGCTCATCGAGAACCGGTAGCTTGAGCCACGGATAATGTCTTTCGTAGCCGGTTGCCCAGATCACGCTGCGGATTCCCGCGTCCGTCAGCGCCAGCTGCCGGGGCGCGCTGGGAATGGGAACGGATGGGATCAATTCCGGTGCAGGTGTGGGCCTAATACCGACGGCCGCGATGTGCGCGTCAACTTTGCCTAAGGTAGCGCGGAGTCGCTGATCGGCTTCGTTGAGTGTTGCACGCAGATCATCCGCGAAACACACATGGTCCGGACCGGCGGACGTAGCGCGCCCCACCAGCCGTACCCCAAGTTTCTGGAGCGTGCCGAGATCCAGGTCCAGGTTGTCCTGTCCGCCCACCAGCTGAGGCGGCGGCGAGCGGCGTTCCTCAGCAGGGTCGGCCGGCGCGCGGAAGGCGCCTATGTCTACCAGCCAGCTGAGAACATCCCGTCCCCGGTAGCGACGGGGCAGACGCACGTGTGTGCCAACCGCCAGGGTCACCTCGCGGCCGGAGCGCTGCAATTCGTCGGCGAGTTGGATCCCCGTGGCGGATGCACCAACGATCAGAACATTACCGGCCGGCAGCTGGTCGGGGCGTCGATAGTCCGACGGCACCAGTTGATGAAAGTGAGGCGCCAGATCCCTGGCGAAAGACGGGACTCGCGGTCGGTCGCAGAAGCCGGTGGCCACGACGACGTTGCGCGCGCACCAGGTGCCGCGGTCTGTACTGACACGGAAGCGAGCCGGATCAGCCCTTTCAACACAGTGCACCGTGGTGCCGGTCTGCACGGGAGCCTCGAAGGAGTCCGCGTAGGCCTCGAGGTAGCGGATGAACGCGGGCATCGTCATGAACCCATCGGGGTCCTCACCCTGATAGGCATAGTGGGGCAGCCTTGCCATCCAGTTCGGCGACAGCAGCCGGAGGGAGTCCCAGCGTTCGCTGCGCCAACGCTCCCCGATGCGGCCGCGCTCCAGGACGATGTGGTCGATCTGACGTTCGCGCAAGCAACGACTCATGGCCAGGCCAGCCTGCCCGCCGCCGATAATGACTGTGTCTGTGTGTTTCATGTCTTGAGCTCCTCTTTGAGAATGTGTCAGTCAAGCAACGGTTCTGATTCTCCTGTTGCCGCGTCAGCGTGGGATCCACCGGTGCGTCAACGCCGCGTCTAAAGGGCGTCTATTTGCCGGTCGACCGATCCCGGTTGAGTCCAGAGCCTTTGATCTGCTGGCCCCGCGGAGCCGGCATGGGTACCCAACAGCGTAGAAAGAGGAACTGGTCGAGGCCCTGTTGGCCGCTTAACATCGCGGCGCGCGGCTCTTTCAGAGATCTGCCGGGCACGGTACGGTGACAAGGACATGACTAAGGTGGACAGGCCATGAAACAACTCCTGGCCAGCATGGCGCTGGTCCTCCTTGGTGGCCCGCTGGTAACGGCGGATAGTCGCTGGGTTGGTGGCAGCCCCGCGGAACGTGCAGCCATTGGCGACCTGATCAATACGTGGAAGCAGGGCTACGCTGATGCGGCAGCTTCAGGCTGAGGGGTCGCCCTGACGGACGCCAGCATGAGCAGACG
The DNA here is from genome assembly GCA_041556855.1 of Gammaproteobacteria bacterium. GTDB lineage: Bacteria > Pseudomonadota > Gammaproteobacteria > Steroidobacterales > JBFFHS01 > JBFFHS01. The sequence continues at coordinate 30,213 of JBFFHS010000002.1, read as the reverse complement.
CCACGCCCTGGGTCAGCTATTGGGAGCGCTGTATTTTTATGCCAGCCGAACGCCCAGTTACACGGCGCTGGGCTACCTGACCCGCCGACTGACCTGGACAAAAAAGCCCTTCGACTTCCGCGGGCAGACCTGGCTGATCACGGGTGCTTCCGGCGGGTTGGGGCGCGCGGCCACGCTAGGCGCGGCCGCGGCCGGTGCCGACGTGCTGGCGATAGCCCGCAGCCGCGCCAAGCTGGATGACTTGCTCCAGTCGTTGCCGGCGACCCTGCGCCCCCAGGTGAAAACTCTGGTGGCCGACATGTCCCTGCTCTCCGCCACCCGGGGCCTGCTGGAAAACGTGGTGCAGCCTGGCCCACCGATTGACGTGTTGATCAACAACGTGGGGGTGCTGCTCAACGAACTGGTGGTCACCCGGGAAGGTCACGAGGCGTCCTTCGTGACTAATCTGTTGAGTCATTACGTGTTGACTGAAGGCATACTGGCGGCAGACCGGATGGGCTCGTCGGGCGTGATCGTCAACGTGTCGTCGGGCGGGCTCTACACGGTGCCGCTCAGCATCCGGGGGTTGAACGTGACTGACCCGGCCCGCTATCAGGGCGAGGCCGCTTACGCGTTCGCTAAGCGTGCTCAGGTGACACTCACCGAGTATTGGCGGACGAGGTACGCGTCTCGCGGCGTCGGCTGCTACACCATGCATCCCGGCTGGGCGCGGACCCAGGGGGTGAAGGATGCTCTGCCCACGTTCTATAAGATTCAACAGATCATCCTCCGCACGCCGCGGCAGGGTATTGATACGGCCTTGTGGCTTGCTGCAGAGCGTCCCACCATGAATGAGGACGAGGAGGTGATCTGGTTTGATCGCAAGCCGCGAGCCACCCACGCTTTCGCCATGACGCGGACGCCGCTATGCTCGAGTGATGAGTTCATGGCCTTTCTGGACGCGCAGGTTGCGCGCGGTGGTGCCCAGGGGTAAGTCATGCAGCTGATCGCACCGAAAAAGATTCAGGACTTCACCGCGCGGGGCTGTTGGGGGGACCCGTAGCCAGGGTTTTGCGGCCACGGCGAGTCCCGCCCCGGTTCCACAGCTGCTGGGCAGCGGCGGGCGACATGGATAGCTAACGGAATGAAATAAGCAACCGGTCCAACGGGTCTGCTGTCACGAGACGTTGTGCCGACTGGGGAGGAGTTCATGATGAGGCGAATATTTGCGGCCCTGATGATTGCGGGGCTGACAACGCCTGCGACACTTGCGGTGGAGCAGGGGGATCTCGCGCCCCCCTGGTCCGGCACGGATCTGGTAAATGGTCGAACGGTCTCTTTTCCGGCGGTAACCGACGGTAAACCGGCTGTGCTGGTGTTCTGGGCCACCTGGTGTCCCTACTGCAGGGCCTTCATGCCCTTCGCCAGAGGCATTCAAGCTGACTACGCCGATAGGGGGGTGCAGATCGTGACCTTCAACGCCAAGGAGCGCGGCGTTGGAGATCCCAAGGCCTACGTCGAATCCCTGCGCTTTCCCATGGTAGCCGTCGCTGAAGCAGACCACATTGCCGACGACTATGCCGTGAAGTTCATCCCCGGGCTGATGGTGGTGGATGGTAAGGGCATGGTGGCATACCGGCGCGGTTGGACCGATCTACCCGCCGGCGCCAAGGTCGCACAGCAGTGGGACGGTGAGGTACGGGCCACGTTGGATCGGCTCTTCTCAAATTGAAAAGCCCTTACTATCAGAGCGATATAGTACTTTCCTAACGTCATTTCAGAAATTAAAAGGACTGCGGCCGTCGAGTCGTTCCGTCCGAACCAGGCCCGCGTCCAACATTCGATGGACAGCTATGAGCCAGCCGCTCGGGACACTGTGCTGGGGGATTCTTTAAGGAGGCCAGGGCGATGAGCAGGCGATCCGATACGTTGCCAGCGGCGGCATCTTCCCAGGCCGAGCCGTATCCACCGCGGGGCTACGCCTGGTACGTGGTCGTGCTGCTGACCCTGGCCTATATCATCTCCTTCGTTGATCGGCAGATCCTCGGGTTACTGGCCGAGCTCATCAAACGGGATCTGGAGATATCCGACGTGCAGATGAGCTGGCTCATGGGCCTCTCCTTCGCCATCTTCTACGCCACCCTGGGCATTCCCATCGGCTGGTTGGCGGATCGCCGCAGCCGCCGCACGATTATTGCCGTGGGTATCACGATCTGGTGCGCCATGACCGCCGCGTGCGGCTTGGCCAAAGGGTACTGGCAGCTGTTTCTTGCCCGGGTGGGCGTCGGCGTTGGCGAGGCCACTCTCACCCCGGCCGCCCTGTCCATGATTACCGATTACTTCCCACGACATCAGGTCGGCCGGGCGATCGGCTTTTACACCATGGGCATCAGCCTGGGCATGGGGCTGGCCTACATTGTCGGGGGCAAGGTAATCGGTTTTGTAAGCAGCGCCCCAAACCTGGTGCTGCCGCTGGTGGGGGAACTGCGTGCCTGGCAGACCTCGTTTCTGGCCGTGGGACTGCCCGGGCTCCTGATTGCTGCGCTCATGTTCACGGTCCGCGAACCCATCAGGCGCGGCCGCATCGAGACCGGGGCCGCCGGGATCAGCGTGGCCGAAGCGGCCCGGTTTCTGGTGGACCGCTGGCGCGTCTACGGCAGCCTCATTGTCGGCAAGACCGTGCTGACCATCACCGGGTATTCCCAGTTCTGGATCCCGGCGCTGTTTGGCCGCACCTGGGGTTGGTCCATTCCGGACGTGGGCCTGTACTTCGGGCTGGTGGTCCTCATTGGCGGCCCGCTGGGCACCAATTTAGGCGGGTGGTTCGGCGACTATCTATTTCAACGGGGCTACCGGGATGCCATGGTCCGCGCGCTGCTGGTCTGTATCGCTGTCAGCGTGCCCTGTTTCGTGCTGGCGCCGCTGATGCCCTCGGCTCCATTGGCGCTGCTGGTTTTCTTCCCGGGGATGGTCGCCTCCGCGGCGGCCTCCAGCACGGGGAACGCGGCGCTGATGATCGTGACTCCCAACGAAGTGCGCGCCCAGATCTCCGCCGTGTCCCTGCTGGTGATCAGCATCGTGGGGCTGGTGATCGGTCCCACCTCGGTCGCCATGTTTACGGATTACGTTTTCCGTGATGAAAGCGCGCTGCGCTACTCCATGGCCATCGTGCCCAGCGGCTTCGGCGTTATCAGCTTTTTTGTGCTGCTGTGGGGCCGCCGCCACTATGAGGCGGCCGTGGATCCGCACGCCGACTAGCCTGAACCGCCCACCACCAACGGGTCATCCATGGTGGCCAGGGGCTCCGCCCCATCGCGGGTGACCACCACCAGATCCTCCAGATGCGTGGCGCCCCAGCCCGGCTCCATGTTGGGGAAGTCCACCGTCAGCGTCATGTTTTCTGCCAGCACGAGATCATCGCCGACCGCAAAGGGCAAACCGTCCCGGTAAGGTTGATCCGTGTGCTGCAGCCCAACCGAATGGGGCCCGACCACCTGCCGGGTTGTGGCCGGGCCGCCGCGGGCCTTGGCCATGGCATCTGAGGCAATCTTGCGGATCTCCGAATAGCGCACCCCCGGCTTGAGCGCCTCGAATGCCGCCTCCCAGCCGATCTTCAGCAGCCGCGTACGCTTCTCGATTTCCCGCGAGGGCTCGCCGAGGACGTAGGTGCGGCCAAAATCACCGTGGTAGTAGTTGATCTGACAAACCGAGTCGATCAACAGCGGCCGTCCTGCCACCAGCTCCGCATCGGGGAGCCCGCCCACGGTCCCGGCAGCGATCCAGGTGGCCTTTGCGCCGCGCTGGGCAGCTTCGACCATGAACAAGCGCTCGATATCGGCCCGTGTGGCGCCGCGATCAAGCTGTTTGAGGGTCGCCAGGCAGGCGGCCTGGTTGGCCTGCGCGGCAGCGCGCATGTGCTTGAGCTCCACCGCTGACTTCACCACGCGAATCTTGCGAAAGACGTTCTCGCCTTCTACGCATGTGATGCTGTTCTGGCCCAGCTGCTTGAGGATGAGCCCGATGCGCAGGTCGTCGACACCGACGGTGGCCTTTTCCAGTCCAGCCTCTTTGAGCGCGCACACCAGCCCCCACTCGGGCGTGGGCGCCTTCTCGCCCTTGAACTGATCCTCGATGTTCAGCCAGCCCTGTTCCCGGGCGACCAAGGTGTCCTCGCCGAAGGGCCAGAGGCCGCCACCCGCGGCTTCCGGCTCCTGGCCCCAGATGTCCGGGTTGTCCACGTACTCCTGCCAGTTGGCCGGAAAGCCATAGGCGATGATGTCGGGATGCTCTCGATCCGCGTTGGCGATATTCCACAGGTCCGAGCTGGCCACGACCAGGATAGAGGGCTTGTTCTCGGCCCGGGGCATAACCGCGAAACTAGGGTAAGTAACCAGCTTTTGCAGTTGATAACTAACGTAATTTCCCAGGTAAAAGACGTTCACGGGGGTCAAGGCGACCAACCCGTCCAGGCCTGCCTGGTCCATGATCTCGTAGGCCCGGGGTTTGTTGACCAGCAGGCTGCCATCGAAGTCGCCGCCGGGGGTGGCGCCCGGCGCTATCAAGCCCCAATTGGCCCAGGCATCCCGACCGCCGGTCCCCATGCCGCTGGCCGCCGCGCCGGCCGCACCGGCAGCCAGGCCCTTCAGAAATCTGCGCCGCTCCATAGTCGTTTCCCCCCGTGGCGTTACCCTAGCTCAATATAATCGGCGCTTTCCGGACTTGGCGAGCCTTCTGCAGTGGGTTTGGCTGGTGCCGTTGTTGGCCGGCGGTGATGGGGGGAGCGACCATCAAACACCGGCCCCGCCGGGTCACCCCGCCGCGCAGCAGGATGGCCAGACCCACTTTGGGCGCCAAGGTCGTCAGCGTGGCTACTCGATCAGCTCCAGCTGATCGTAAGGAATCACCCGGTTGATGGGGTGATAGTTTTTCACCCGCGTGCTCACGCCGTCGAAATGCACGGATTCGTACAGATAGAGCATGGGCGCCGTGTGATGGTAAACCTGCATGATCTGGCGGAGGATTTCCCGGCGTTTCGCCGCATCAAACTCATTGCGCGATGCCTGGATGAGGGGCATGACGGCCTGGTCGCAGTGCCAGGGCACCGCCCGCAGGCAAGAATGCATGCCCAGAGCACGCTGGGGGTCGAGAGTCGGTGCGAAATCGAACTCCATGCTGAATGCGTCGCCGTCGAAGGTGCCAGTGACGGCCTTGATAATGATCTGAGAGGTGGGGATGGCGCGCACCTCCATGTTGACACCCACCTGTGCCAACTGCTGCGCCAGGATGCCGTACATGGGCGCGGGGACCGTGGGTCCGCTGGGCACCACCTCGGCGACGAACGCGAAGCCGTCCGGGTAACCGGCCTCAGCAAGCAGCGCCTTGGCCTTGGCCGGATCGTAGGGGTAGGGGGTCACAGCGGGGTTATAGCCGGTGCCGTTGTGGGGTGCCGGCTGACCTGCCGCCCGAGTGTGGCCGCCCAGCAGAATGTCGACGATCGCTTCCTTGTCGATGGCGTAGTTGAGGGCCTGACGGACGCGCACGTCCTGCAGTGGCCCCTCCCGAACGGTAATGAAGGACAGGCCGGATACGCCGGCGCCGCTGTCCACGTAGGCTGTGGCGCCGCTGGCTTCGATGACGGGCACATCGTCCGCGGTCAACGCCAGGACAATATCCAGTTGGCCTGCCTGCAGGCCCTGCAGGCGCGCGGATGGATCCAGAATTTCGTTGATCTCGACTCGCCCGATCATGGGGGCGCGCCAGGAATCGGCGAAAGGAACCAGGTCCACTCGCGCCGCCGTCCAGTTCTCTACTCGGTACGGTCCACTGCCGACGGGATTTCGGGCAAAGCCCCTGGGTCCCAGGCGGGCCCACTGGCCCGGTGCCGGAATCCGCAGACTCGCCATCAGCGCCGGCAAAATGATGACGGGGCTCTTGGTGGTCACTTCCACAATGAACTCGTCCACCGCGCGGGCCGCGGCGACGACGGCGAATTCGCGGGCGACCGATTCCCCGGCTGCTTCATCGGACATCAGATAGTCCAAAGCTGCAACAACTGCCCCGGCATCAAAGGGCTCGCCGTTGGAGAAGGTCACGTCCCGGCGCAGCTCGAAGCGCCAGGTCAGCTTATTCAGGGGCTCCCAACGCGTGGCCAGCCAGGGCACGACCTGGGCATTGGCATCGATGCGTGTCAGGCTGTCAAAGATAGCTGCCCAGGTGTTCATCTCCGAGCCCGCCGTCGAGCTGTGGGGATTGCCCAGCCCGCGCGGCAGCGAATAGACGCCGATGCGCAGCGTAGCGTCGGTCCATGCGGCCGGCGGCAGCGCGGTCAGCAGGCAAACGGCCAGGACCCATGCTCTCATTCGCTCAAGCATAACGGTTATCATCAACACAACAACGCCAAAGAAGATGACATGAGCACGGGAGTCCTGAATGCGCAGCGCGCCGTCGTCTGCGGCGGCAGCAGCGGCATTGGTTTGGCCACCGCACGCGCCCTGTTGGGGCAGGGCGCACTGGTGACAATCGTAGGGCGCACGCCGGAGCGATTGGAAGCCGCCCGCGCCGAGCGGAGCGACGTCACCACGGCGCGGTTGGATTGTGCAGATCCGGAAGCCGTGGCGGATTTCTTCGCGGCCCGCCCGCCCTTTGACCATATTGTCATCTCAATGGCCGCCAATGCAGCCCTCGGTCCTTTTGCGACGCTGACGGATGAGGCCCTGCGTGAGACGTTCGAAGGCAAGTTCTGGCCCTATGTGAACGTGATTCGGGCCGCTGCAGCGGGGCATCTTGCTGAGCAAGGTTCGTTGACGCTGGTTACCGGCGCCTCGGCCATTGCCGCTGCGCCTGGCGCAGCCAGCCTCGCGGCCGTCAACGGCGCGCTGGAGGGCATGGTCAACACGCTGGCCGTGGAATTGGCACCGCGTCGCGTGAATGCTGTGTCGCCGGGCTTAACCGACACGGCTGCCTGGCAGCGCGTACCGGCGGAGATTCGGAAGGACATGTATGCCAGGGCGGCCGCCGAAACACCGGCCGGGCGCGTGGGGCAGCCCGAGGACGTGGCCGGCGCCGTGGTGAGCTGCGTGGCCAACGGCTTTATTACCGGTGTGGTGTTACCCTGTGATGGTGGCAAACGACTGACGTGACGAGTGATGCATAAAGTAGGCCTCCCGGAAGAAATAAGGCAGCGGATTCGCGAGCGACGCGGGCGCCAGCACGTGTTTGACAGTCTCGACCCCCGCCGCGCCGCGCTTATCGTCGTGGATATGCAGAATCATTTTGTGGATCTGATTCCCACCTGCCGCGGCATCGTGCCCAACATCAACCGCCTTGCCCAGGCGCTGCGCGCCGCCGGCGGAACCGTGGCCTGGATTCAGGCGACCCACACCGATACCGGGCGCAGCGCCTGGCCCATGTTTTTCGAGCACTTCGTCGGTGCCGAGGTGGCGGCCAATATTCGCCGCAAGCTGGCGCCCGGCGCCGAGGGCCACGCCCTGTTTGCGGAATTGGACGTGCGGGACGAAGATCTGATCGTGCCAAAGGATCGCTTCAGCGCGTTGATTCAGGGCGCATCAAATCTGGAGGCTGAGCTGCGCGCGCGGGACATCGACAGCGTCATTATTACCGGCACCAATACCAACGTGTGCTGTGAGAGCACCGCCCGGGACGCGATGATGCTGGATTTCAAAACCTTCATGGTGGAAGACGCCAACGCGGCTTTCAGCGATGCGGAGCACGTGGCCGGATTAACCACCGTCGCGCAGGTCTTTGCGGACGTTTTGAGTACGGACGACATGCTGGCGCTGATTGCAGCCCGCCCGCTCGAGGACGCGGGTGCTGCGTAGCTGGCTGGGCCTTTGCCTGAGCCTGGCAGGCGTCCAGTTGGGGTTCGCTGGGGAGACTCTCAAGGACTGTCCCGAATGCCCGCCACTGCTCGTCATAGCGGCGGGCAGCTTTACCATGGGCACAGCGGAAACCGAGGCGGGTCGAGAGCCCGATGAGGGGCCGCAACACGCCGTGACACTGGCGGCCGACTTTGCGCTTGGCACCTTCGAAGTCACCCGCCAGGAGTTTGCCGCATTTACGCAAGCCGCCGGCTATCGAGTCGAGCCGGGCTGTTTTTATATTGACCCCCAGGCTCAGCAGTGGGTGGATGACGCCGCGCTGAGCTGGCGCAATCCCGGGTTCTTCCAGGGCGAGGATCATCCTGTGACCTGTGTCAGTTTCGCCGACGCCCAGGCTTACGCGGCCTGGCTTTCGGAGCGCACCGGCAGGCGTTACCGGCTGCCGACGGAAGCCGAATGGGAATATGCGGTGCGCGGGGGCACGCAGAGCAGCCGTTTCTGGGGTGATTCCCCGGAGGACAGCTGCCGTTTCGCGAATGCGGTAGATGAAACGGCCCGGGCGACTTTCCCCGGCTGGAAGTACGCGCCCTGCGAGGACGGCTACATTTACACCAGCCCGGTCGGTCGGTTTGCAGCCAATCCCCTGGGTCTGTTCGACATGCCGGGCAACCTCTGGGAGTGGGTGGCCGATTGCTGGGTGGAGAGTCACCACGGCGCGCCGGGTGACGGTTCCGCCCGCGCTGACGGCAACTGTGAGCGACGAGTCATCCGCGGCGGGGCCTGGGATGACGAGCATGAAGATCTGCGGTCTGGAAATCGCCTGGCGGTGCCCGCGGCGCGCCGCTATAACACCATCGGCATTCGCGTTCTGCGCGAGCTTTAGATGGGCGGCGCGGGCGGCGGGAGCCTGCCCACCAGGCGTTCAACGGTGAGGGCGGCGCTGAGCAGACGGCGATCGCCACCGGGAAGCCCATCCAGCGACAGACCCACCGGCAGGCCTTCACTTGATAGGCCACCCGGCAACGTCAGGCTGGGGTTTCCAGCGATGCTGGCAAGGGACGTGTGGCTGAAATAGAACCATGAGAAGAGGGTTTCGCCGTTGCGCAGCACGTTGTCGTCGCCGCCGTGGGGCAAGGCCACGTCCGGCGTTGTCGGGAACAGCAGGGCGTCAATAGCTGTTTCACGAAACAGCGCGTGATGGGCCTGGCGCAACAGGGGCAGACGGCGGTTTTGGGCATCCTGATAATCCGCCGGATCGCGCGTCTTCGCCAGGCGTTCCAGCGTCAGCTTGCGCGCCGCCGGCGAGGCCACTCGTTCAGCGAGTGTCTCGAGGCTGATTCCTGGGGCGTAGGTTTTGAGGTAAGCGCCCATGACGTCGGGAAATTCGTAATCGATCACCGCAGCCGCTGCGGCGCTGGTCAGGTCCCGAATGTGAGCCAGATCAATGGCCACCAGGCTGACACCGGCCGTCTCCAGCAGCCGCAGGGTCTGTTCAAAGACTGTCGCAACCGTGGGCTCCGCGGCGGCAACGAGGCTGTCGTAGGGAACGCCCAGGCGGAGTTGCTCGGGCGGCAGCCCCTGCGGCGGCGTCCCTTCGCCGGTAATCGCGCCATCCAGCAGCGCCACATCCTCAACTGTGCGCGCCATGGGTCCGGCGGTATCGAAGGAACTACTGAGGGGCACGATCCCATCGGAGGGATAGCGGCCGATGGTGGGGCGCAGGCCAACGATGCCGCAGAGGGCGGCGGGAACTCGCACGGAACCTGCGGTATCCGTACCCAGGCCACCGGGAACCAGTCGCGCCGCAACCGCCGCGGCGGTGCCCCCCGAACTGCCGCCGGGTACCCGGTCGAGCGCGTAGGGGTTTGCCACAGTGCCAAAGACGTGGTTATTGCTGGTGCCCCCGGAAGACAACTCGTGGAGATTGGCTTTGCCGGCCAGCAGCGCCCCGGCGGCGAACAGCACCGCCGCCACGGGGGCGTCGGCAGCGGGCATGTTGCCCTGCAGCGCCGGCGTGCCGGCCGTGGTGGGCAGTGCTGCGGTATTAATATTATCTTTAAATATCAGTGGTATACCGATTAAATCTCCAGTGCGTTCGCCATTTCTGAGAGCGCTATCGGCGCGCTCGGCGGCGGCCATGAGCTGGTCTGGGTCGAGGCCGGTGAAGGCGTTCAGGGCGCGCTGGTGGTTGGCCGAGCTGAGCACAGCATCCGCGTAAGTGGTCACCGCCAATTGGCCACTGGCCAGTAAACGGGCCACGTCCTTCAGGTTTGCTTCCGGTAGGTTAGCCGGGATCTGGCTCATCTCGGTTTGCTTTGCCATCCAGGGCGGCGTGGTGTTCAGTGCACCCAGGGCCCGCGGCCCATGATCTGCCCCGCGGGCATCATGGGCACGCTTTCATATCGCGCCGTCGGGTGCTGTCATGCCGCTGCGTCAACAACACCATACGCTCGCGGACCTATCAAGAGCACCGGTTTTGCGCTAAGATACGCACGCAGCTGAGGGGGCTTCGGTCTCCATACTGTAACTGCTTGAAAATCAAGCGTTTTTTGGGTAGCAGCGTTAGGCTTTATCGACGGCCCCTGTTGGGGCCTTTTGTTTGGATCCGGTTGCCGCGGCAGCCGGTACAACGGAGGAGCAAACGAACGATGGGCCCTGGGCCCATTTTTTGTTTATAGGAAAGGCGAAGGTGACCGGCGCAGTTGATCGCGAGGCCCTGGTCGAGCTGCTGCAGCGGCCCGTTGAAGCCCTCGGCTACGAGCTGGTGGATCTGGATGTTCGTGTGGGCGGCGAGGGCCTGCTGCGGGTCTATATCGATCACGCGGACGGCATTACCTTGGCAGATTGTGAGGTCGTGAGCCGGCAGATCAGCGCCTTTCTGGACGTGGAGGACCCCCTTCCGGGGCACTATGTGCTGGAGGTCTCGTCGCCGGGCGTGGAACGGCGCCTGCGAACGCTGGAACATTTTGCCCGGTTTGCAGGGAGCGAAATCAAGGTAGAGCTGAAACGTAAGACCGACGGCCGCCGCAAGCTGCGCGGTGAGTTGCTCGGCGTCGAGGACGGCCGGGTTGTGGTCGATGTGGAAGGAGCGTCATGGCGGCTTCGGATCAACGAGATCGCCAAGGCAAATTTGATTGCTGAAGCGTAACAGCAGGCAAGGTTAGCGATGACTGGCACGATGAACAAAGAGATTCTGATGGTCGTGGAGGCCGTGTCCAACGAAAAGGGTGTGGACGAGGAGATTATCTTCGAGGCCATGGAGCTGGCGCTGGCGTCCGCTACCCGCAAACGCCACGGCGATGATATCGACGTGCGCGTCAGTATTAATCGGCAAACCGGTGACTACGACACGTTCCGCCGCTGGGCGGTGTTTGCCGATGACTCGGATGAGTTGGAGGTCCCGGATCGTGAGCTGCGCATGATCGACGCCGTAGACATCGATCCCAATGCCGAGCCTGGCGGTTTTGTTGAAGTGCCGATGGAATCGGTGGAATTCGGCCGCATTGCCGCGCAGACCGCCAAGCAGGTCATCGTGCAAAAGGTGCGGGAGGCCGAGCGGGCCCAGGTCGTTGAGGAGTATCAAGACCGGGTCGGCGAGCTGGTGAGCGGTCTGGTCAAACGCGTGGATCGAAATGGCGTCTACGTGGATCTTGGGGGCAATGCCGAGGGCTTTGTGCCGCGGGAAGACATGATTCCGCGTGAGCCGGTGAAACCTCAGGATCGCATCAAGGCGTTGCTGCGCGAGGTTCGCGCGGAGCTGCGCGGTCCGCAATTGTTTCTGACCCGAACGTCGGGACAGTTTCTTGTCGAGCTGTTCAAGATCGAGGTCCCGGAAGTGGGTCAGGGCCTGATCGATATTCTGGGTGCGGCCCGCGATCCCGGCCTGCGAGCCAAAATCGCCGTCAAGAGCAACGACAACCGTATTGATCCTGTGGGCGCGTGCGTGGGCATGCGCGGCTCCCGCGTGCAGGCGGTGTCCAATGAGCTGGCCGGGGAACGGGTGGACATCATTTTGTGGGACGAAAATCCGGCCCAGTTCGTGATCAACGCGATGTCGCCGGCTGACGTGACATCTATCGTGGTGGATGAGGATGCCCACAGCATGGATCTCGCCGTGGAGGAAGACAAGCTTTCACAGGCCATTGGCCGTGGCGGCCAGAACATCCGCCTCGCCAGCGAGCTCGCGGGGTGGGAGCTCAACGTCATGACTGAGACCGATGCGGAGGAGAAAAGCGAGCAAGAAGCGCGCGCGCTGGCGGAAACCTTCATGGGTGACTTGGATGTGGACGAAGAGGTGGCCACCATCCTGGTCCAGGAGGGTTTCAGCTCGCTAGAAGAGGTAGCCTACGTGCCGGCCGGCGAGCTGCTGAACATTGAGGAATTCGATAAGAACATCGTGGAGGAACTGCGTGCCCGCGCCCGCGATGTGCTGATCACTCAGGCAATCGTGTCCGAGGAAGTGATTGATCAGGCGGAGCCTGCCGATGATCTGCTCGAGTTAGAAGGTATGGATAAGGAGTTGGCGTTCGAGCTGGCCAGTCGAGGCATTGTGACCAGGGAAGACCTGGCCGAGCAGGCTGTTGACGATCTGGATGACATTGAAGATTTGGCACCGGAGCGGGCGGCCGAGTTGATCATGGCGGCGCGTGCCCACTGGTTTGAGGGCGATGGGCAGGCCGAAAGCGGAGGCGCGTAAATGTCCGACGTAACCGTTTCCGAATTTGCCAAGGTGCTGAAGGTGCCGGTAGAGCGCTTGCTGGCCCAGCTGGGTGAGGCAGGCATCGAGGTGGCTGGGGCTGAAGACACCATTACCGAAGACGCCAAGCTTGAGCTGTTGACTCACTTACGCCGCAGTCACGGCCGCAAGGATCCCGCTGCCGGCGCGCCAAAAAAGATTACGCTGAAGCGTAAATCGCAGAGCGAGCTGCGCCTGTCCGGCGGGCAGGGCCGGTCGCGAACAGTCAATGTTGAGGTCCGCCGGAAACGCACCTACGTGAAGCGGGACGTCTTGCAAGAGCAGGCCCGCCAACAGCAGGAGGAGTTGGACGCCCAGCGGCGGGCTGCGGAGGCGGAGGCTCGCGCCGAGCAGGAGAAACGGGAGGCCGAGGAGGCTGCGCGACGGGCTGCCATAGAACAGGAGCGCCAAGCTGCTGAGGAGCGCCTCAAAGAAGAGGATCGCCGCCGGCTTGCCGAGGAGGAAGAGAACCGGCGCAAGGCGGACGAGGAGGCGCGCCGTCTGGCTGCCGAGGAGGCCAAGGAGCGCGCCGCCCAGCAGAAACTGGAAGAGGAGCGGCGCCGCCAGGAGGCGCTGCGGACCAAGAGCGACCATACGCTGCACGTGGACAAGGCGAAGAGTGGCCGACGCAAGAAGAAGAAGCAGCGCCGCCGCCCTGTCCAGGTGAGCGTTGATACCCAGCATGCCTTCGAGAAGCCCACCGCCCCAGTTATCCGGGAGGTGGAGATTCCCGAGACGATCACTGTTGGTGAGCTAGCCCAGCGCATGGCCGTGAAGTCGAACGAGGTCATCCGTGGTCTGATGGGCATGGGCCTGATGGTTACGATCAACCAGCCCATTGATCAGGACACCGCCACCCTGGTCGTGGAGGAACTGGGTCATATTGCCAAGCCCGTCAAGGCGACCGAGATCGAGGAGGAGCTTCTCGAGGCCGCCATACCCAGCGCCGAGGGCGAACCGGAGCCGCGGCCTCCGGTGGTCACGGTGATGGGCCACGTAGACCATGGCAAGACGTCGCTGCTGGATCACATCCGCGCCACGCGGGTTGCAGCCGGCGAGGCCGGAGGTATTACCCAGCATGTTGGTGCGTACCACGTTGGCACGGAAAAAGGGGACATCACGTTTCTGGACACGCCGGGCCACGCGGCCTTTACTGCCATGCGCGCACGCGGGGCACAGGTCACGGACATCGTCATCCTGGTGGTCGCTGCAGACGACGGCGTCATGCCGCAAACCATCGAAGCCATTCAGCATTCCAAGGCGGCCGAGGTCCCGATCGTTGTTGCTGTCAACAAGATAGACCGCGAGGATGCGGATCCCGATCGAGTTCGTAACGAACTGTCCCAGCACGAAGTGATTCCCGAGGAGTGGGGCGGCGAGAACCTGTTTGTCAATGTTTCAGCCAAGACGGGTGAGGGCATCGACAACTTGCTGGAGACTGTTCTGCTGCAGGCAGAGGTTCTTGATTTGCAGGCGGTGCCGACGGGGCCTGCCTCTGGCGTCGTGATCGAATCCAGTCTCGAGCGGGGCCGCGGCGCGGTGTCCACGGTACTGGTCAACAAGGGTCGCCTGGCAGTCGGTGACGTGATGCTTGCGGGGCAGGAATACGGTCGCGTGCGAGCCATGTTTGATGAAGCCGGCAATCCCATCGAAAGCGCCGGGCCCTCCATGCCTGCCGTTGTGCTGGGCTTATCCGGAACGCCTCTGGCCGGCGACGACATGCTGGTGCTTCCTGATGAGCGTAAGGCGCGTGAGGTGGCCCAATACCGTCAGGGTAAGGAGCGTGACGTCAAGCTGGCCCAGCAGCAGGCCGCCAAGCTGGAGGATGTGTTCTCGCAAATGGCTGAGGGCCAGATGGCGGGCGTGCAGCTGCTCATCAAGGCAGACGTTAACGGCAGCGCCGAGGCGTTGCGCGAGGCATTGGAGAAGATTTCCACCGACGAGGTGAAGGTCAAGGTCATCGCCTCCGGCGTGGGCGGCATCACAGAGTCGGATGTCACACTGGCGGCTGCTTCAAAAGCGATCGTGATCGGTTTCAACGTTCGCGCCGACGCATCCGCCCGTGATGCGCTTAAGGATACCGGTGTGGATATCCGATACTACAGCATCATTTACGAGGCCATTGATGACGTGAAAGCGGCCGTCAGCGGCATGTTGTCGCCCGAGATCAAGGAGCAGATCGTGGGTCTGGCGGAGGTGCGGGAAGTCTTTCGGTCACCGAAGTTTGGCAACGTGGCCGGCTGCATGGTCGCGGACGGCTACGTGCGCCGCAGTAATCCAATCCGCGTGTTGCGCGACAACGTGGTGATTTACGAGGGTGAGCTGGAGTCGCTGCGGCGTTTCAAGGATGACGTGAATGAGGTGCGCGCGGGCACCGAGTGCGGTATCGGCGTGAAGAACTACAACGATGTCAAGGTGGGCGACCAGATCGAATGCTACGAGCGCACCGAGGTCGCCCGGACGCTCGACTAGGCCGTTCATGCCACGCGAGTATCCACGTCATTTACGGGTGGCGGGCGAACTGCACCGCGCCCTCAACGAGCTGCTGCAGACGGAGGTGAAAGATCCTCGGCTGATAGGGGTTACGGTGTCCGCCGTTGAACTGAGCGGTGACCTGAGCGTCGCGCGGGTGTTTTTCAGCTCGCTGGAACCGGATGCCGACCCAAAACCGCCATTGGTGGCGCTGGAAAAGGCCGCGGGTTTTCTTCGTGGTCGCCTCGGCCGTGAGCTGCGTTTGCGCAAAGTGCCCCAGCTGCGTTTCAGTCATGACGAAAGCGCTGGCCGGGGTCTCGAGCTGACCCATTTGATCGATACCGTAGCGGCCGAAGAAGGCATCGCTGAGCCGGATGGGGGCGGACACGATGAGCCGCTCGATTGACGGCATTCTGCTGTTGGACAAGCCGTCGGGAATGACGTCCAATCGGGTGCTGCAGCTGGTGAAACGGCTCTACGCAGCGGAGAAGGCGGGTCACACGGGCAGTCTCGATCCGCTCGCCACCGGCATGCTGCCCATCTGCTTCGGTCAGGCGACCAAGATTTCTCGTTATCTGCTGGCGGCGCGCAAACGGTATCAGGTCACCGCCCAAGTCGGTGCGGCGACCGAGACGGGCGACGCCGACGGCGAGGTCATCGCGCGCGCCCCGGTTCCGTCCTTGGACCAGGATGCGGTGGCTGGTGCCCTGGCGGGTTTTCGCGGCGCAAGCCAACAGGTGCCGCCCATGTACTCGGCGCTCAAGCACCAGGGTGAACGGCTCTATAAACTCGCCCGACGCGGCGAGCAGGTGGAACGCCCAGCGCGCAATATTCATATCAGCGAGATTACGTTGTTGCGGTACCAGGCGCCGGTCATAGGCTTTACCGTGACCTGTTCCAAGGGCACCTATGTTCGTTCTCTGGTCCAGGATATTGGGCAGGCCTTGGGCACGCTGGCGCACGTGGTGGAGTTGCGCCGCTCGGGTGTGGAGCCGTTTCTCTCCGAGCCTATGCACACGCTCGAGGCACTGCGAGCACGTGCGCAGGAGGGCTTGGCGGCGCTCGATGATTACCTGCTGCCTGCGGATCGAGGTCTGATGCAGTGGGCCCGGGTGGATCTTGCAGAAGACGCTGCGCGAAAGCTTGGGCAGGGCCAGCGGGTTCCCGCGGAGCCGACTTGGCCGGCCGGTCAGGTGCGTGTCTATGGAGCGGGTCGGGGCTTCCTGGGAATCGGCGAGATCGTCGCGGAAGAGCTTGTCCCGCGGCGGCTTTTTGCTGCTTCGGGCGGCTCGCGTTAGCCGTCCTTTGCCGGTACAATACCGCGCTTTCCGAGAAGGGGCTTAGAAGTTAGAGGGTCGCCCAAGGGGGCGACGGCTGGAGAGACAAGGCATGGCATTAACTGCAGAACAGAAAGCAAACATTATTTCAGAGTACGGGCGCGGCCCGACCGATACCGGATCGCCCGAGGTGCAGGTGGCGCTGCTGTCTGCCCGGATTAGTGAGCTGTCGGGGCATTTTGCTGATCACAAGAAAGACCACCACTCCCGGCGAGGTCTGCTGAAGATGGTGAACCAGCGTCGCAAGCTGCTGGATTACCTGAAACGCAACGACCAGGAAAGCTATCGGTCGCTGATTGGCCGCCTCGGCCTGCGCCGTTGAATCCTGCTGATTTCCAAATTCAGAGCCGGTTACCCGGCTCTGTTCGTATTTAAAGGTATTCCATTCACCCCGCGGCTCACCAGCGCAACGCAACTGCAGCGCGGTAGCCGGGTATTGTTTCGAAAGGAAAAGCATGTGAAAGCAAGTACATCATTTCAATATGGCGCCCATGAGGTAACCATCGAGACCGGCGGGGTCGCTCGCCAAGCTGATGGCGCCGTTATCGTCAATATGGGCGACACCGTTGTGCTGGTCACGGCCGTCGGCCAGAAAGGTGTAGCGGAAGGGCGGGACTTTTTCCCGTTGACCGTGAACTACCAGGAGAAGACTTACGCAGCCGGTCGTATCCCGGGCGGATTTTTCAAGCGTGAGGGGCGGCCGTCGGAAAAAGAGACTTTGACTTCCCGATTGATCGATCGACCGGTTCGACCCTTGTTTCCGAAAGGATTTCAGAACGAGGTTCAGGTTATCGCCACCGTAATGTCCGTAAACCCAGAAGTGGATCCGGACATTCCGGCGTTGCTCGGCGCTTCTGCAGCGCTGACGCTGTCCGGCATGCCGTTCCAGGGTCCGATCGGGGCGGCCCGGGTGGGTTATCGCGACGGCGAGTATCTACTGAACCCCAGCATGAGTGATCTGAGCACCTCGGGGTTGGATCTGGTCGTGGCCGGCACCGCGAACGCGGTGCTGATGGTGGAATCCGAGGCTGACGTGCTGCCTGAAGACGTCATGCTGGGCGCAGTGGTTTACGGCCACGAGCAGATGCAAACGGCCATCTCCGCGATCCAGGAGCTGGCCGCGGAAGCGGGTCGCCCAGCCTGGGATTGGCAGCCGCCGCTTGCTGATGACGCATTGGCGAAGGCCGTGGAGAAGGCAGCGGGCGAGACCATTTCCGCCGCTTATCAGGTGGCCGAGAAGCAGACGCGCTCCGCCCAGCTGGCTGATGCCCGCCAAGAGGTGATTGCCGCGTTGGCCGACGAGGAATCGTCTAACTGGACGGCGGACGAGGTTAAAGGCGAGCTTGGTCGTTTTGAGAAACGACTGGTTCGGCAGCGCATTCTGAGCGGCCAGGCGCGAATTGACGGTCGGGACACCAGTAGCGTGCGACCCATCGATGTGCAGGTTGGGCTTTTGCCCCGCACCCACGGCTCGGCCCTTTTTACCCGCGGGGAAACTCAGGCCGTGGTGGTTACCACGCTGGGCACGGGGCGTGATGCCCAGATTATTGATGCCCTCGAGGGCGAGCGGCGCGATCCCTTCATGCTGCACTACAACTTTCCCCCCTACTGTGTGGGCGAGACGGGGTTCATGGGTGGTCCCAAGCGGCGCGAAATTGGTCACGGCAAGCTGGCCCGGCGGGGCGTCCAGGCCGTGATGCCGGACATGGAAGAATTTCCCTATGTCATTCGCGTGGTGTCCGAGATCACGGAGTCCAATGGCTCAAGCTCCATGGCCTCGGTTTGCGGCACGAGCCTGTCCTTGATGGATGCAGGTGTGCCCATCAAGGCGCCTGTGGCTGGCGTCGCCATGGGCTTGATCAAGGAAGGGGATCAGTTCCAGGTTCTTACCGACATTCTGGGTGACGAGGACCACCTGGGCGATATGGATTTCAAAGTTGCCGGCACCGAAGCGGGTATTACGGCCCTGCAGATGGATATCAAGATCGATGGAATCACTCAGGACATCATGTCCAAGGCGTTGTCCCAGGCGCGCGATGGTCGCCTGCACATCCTGGGCGAGATGAACAAAGTGATTGATCGGCCACGGGAGCAGATGTCCGACTGGGCGCCCACCATCATCACCATGAAGATCGATCCGGAGAAGATCAGGGATGTGATTGGCAAGGGTGGCGCTGTGATCCGCGCCATTACCGAGGAGACCGGCGCCACCATCGATATCGAGAACGACGGCAGCGTGAAAATTGCGTCGGTGGACGCGGCCTCGGGGCGTGACGCCAAGGCCCGTATCGAGTTGATTACGGCCGAGGTCGAGGTGGGCCGGATTTACGAAGGGCGGGTAGTTCGCTTAATGGATTTCGGTGCCTTTGTGCAGATCCTGCCGGGTAAGGATGGTCTCGTGCACATCTCCCAGATCTCAGAGGAACGCGTGGAAAAGGTCAGCGACAAGTTGGCTGAGGGGGACGTCATCCAGGTCAAGGTGCTGGAGGTGGATCGGCAGGGGCGGATCCGGCTGAGCATGCGTAACCTGGACGCCGCCTGACAGCGGCCGAACGAGAATCCCATCACGTGGCAAGCCCCCGTTCGCCGGGGGCTTCCTGAAACCGGTTAGACGGGACGCGCCGGCGCCGCAGCGTCGGAGGGAGGCCACGCTTTGCTGCGGTGCAGGGTTGATTTACCGCGTGCCGCTGTCAACGATCGGCGGGCAGGTTTCAGCCCTTGTCCGCGCGGCCCTGGCGACCCTTGGCTTTTGACAGCGCAAAGGCCTCGAGAGTCTCTTTTTGCATCTCCATCCACTGGTTGAGATTGCGCTGCGCCAACTCAGTTATGGCACCAAAGGGCTCCATCCCCGCCACGTCTTGGAACGACTCGGACATCTTCTGCTGCTGAGCGATGAACAGATTGAGGCTGCGTTCCAGATAGCCCCCTACCAGCGCGTTCATGTTACCGCTGTAGGACCTGATGACTTGAGCCAGAAAATCCTCGCTCATGACGGACTCCTGGCCCTGCTCCTGGTCGGCGATGACCTGCAGGAGAATAGATCGGGTGATGTCCTCGCCCGTCTGTTTGTCCAGAATTTCAAATTCCGTCCCATCCAGCGCGGTGGCGAACGGTCGGCCTACTGGGGCTGGAGGTTCGCTTGGCCGGTGAGGCTTTCCAGCTTGATTGCGCCGATCGCCCATTCCCAGAGAGCGGCGGGGGGCGCGCCGGCGAGGTCGTCCGGCGGGCGTGCTCCCAGATAAGCCAGCGTTGCGCTGATCACGGCGCTGGGGTCCTCCAGCCGGAGCGGGGCGGCGCCGGTCTGCTTGCTGAGTTTCTGACCCTGCCGGTTCAGCAGCACCGGGATATGGCCGTAGCGGGGCTGGGGCAGCCCAAGATGACGCTGCAGATGACAGTGCACCAGGGAAGACTCCAGCAAGTCGGCACCACGAACCACGTCGGTGATCCCCTGGGCGGCGTCATCGGCGACCGCGGCCAGGTGGTAGGCGGGCAGCCCATCGCGCCTGAAAATGATGTAGTCGCCAACCCAAGCTTGCAGATCGCGACGCTGTGACCCTTGGAACCGATCGTCAAAGTGGACCGGCTTGGCATCGGTGCGGACCCGCACGGCAGTCGCGGCGTTGGCGGCGGTTCCTTGACGGCAGGTGCCGGGGTAGCGGGTGCCGGCGGGCCCGGAATCCGGATGGGCGCGGATCTGCTTGCGGCTGCAGGAGCATGGGAAGGCGAGATCCCGGGCCAGCAAGTCGTCCACCAGCGCAGCATAGGCGGGCCGGCGCGTGCTCTGGTAGACAACAGGGCCATCCCAGCCCAGCCCCAGCATCTCAAGGGCTTTCAAAATCGCGTCGGCGGCGCCAGGGACTTCGCGCGGCGGATCGATGTCCTCGATGCGCACCAGCCATTCACCGCCTGCTTGCCGTGCGTCGATAAAGCTTGCGGCCGCCGCCAGCAGCGATCCCATGTGCAGTGGGCCTGTGGGGGAGGGAGCAAAGCGGCCGCGATACACCAAACCGGTCAGCGATCCCTACCGGTAGCGGTCCTCGCGGTCGCGGAATTGTCGCTCGGCCAACTCGCGGCGCTCCTGGGCCTCCAGACACATGGTGGCCACGGGGCGTGCCTCGAGTCGCTTCAGGCCGATCTCCTCGCCCGTTTCTTCGCAGAAGCCATAGCTGCCGTCGTCGATTCGGGCCAAAGCTGAGTCGATTTTCTTCAACAGCTTGCGTTCGCGGTCGCGCGTTCGCAGTTCCAGGCCAAACTCGGATTCCTGGGTGGCCCGGTCATTCGGGTCGGGGAAGTTGGCGGCCTCGTCCTTCATGTGCAGGACGGTACGGTCCACTTCCTCCATGAGCTCGCGCTTCCAGGCTGTCAAGATGTCACGGAAGTGGTCCAGTTGGTCATCGCTCATGTACTCCTCGCCTTTCCGCGGCTGGTAAGGCTCAAAGCCGTGCAGAGGTCCCGAGAGGACCGAGCGGCCCGCCGTGCGCACCGGCCGACGCCTTGCGGGCCGAGCGCTTGCCGGGCGTTGCGTCCGCTTGCGTGGGACAGGCTTTTTCTTCGCCGCCCTGGTCTTGCGGGCGGCCGGCTTGGCCTTGGCGGCAGTGCGCTTGCGCGACGTTGCCTTTGAGGCCGGCTTCTTGGCGGCTTTTTTAGCTTTTTTCTTGGCAGACGCCTTTTTCGCGCTGCGCTTTTTGGTAGTCGGCTTCTTGCTCACCTTCTTCTTCGCGGGCGCTTTCTTTTTCGCGACCTTCTTGGCCTTCTTTGTGGCCGACGCTTTCTTCTTGCTCACCTTGCGGGCCGCCTTCTTGGCAGCCGCCTTGGTGGGTTTCTTGCGCGCAGCCGTCTTTTTCCGGCTGGCGGCTGTCTTGGCCACCTTTTTGGTCTTTTTCTTGGTGGCTGATTTCTTCTTTGCAGGCATTCCACTCGCCTCCAAGGCCCGTGAAGAGACCGGCGATTATACATACCCCGACCCGGGGTGGAAGGGGGTTTTACCGGGGTTTGCTGACCTGTTCACCCGGGGCTGCGCCGGCGTCCGCGCCGCCCCCCGGCCCAGCGCCGGCACCCCTTGCTTTTCAGCCTGGCAGAGCCCTGGGGGGCTGGCAGGAACCGTTCGTCTTGGCGCCCGTTTTACATTAAACTAACGCGGCAACGGCGGCCGGTCGGAGGGCTGCCGGATGCGGTTTCAGGTCACGCTTGCGCGTAGGAGCTCATGCGACTCAGCAAAATTAGGCTTGCCGGGTTCAAGTCCTTTGTCGACCCCACCACGGTGCCGCTCCCCAGTAACCTGATGGGAGTGGTTGGCCCCAACGGCTGCGGCAAATCCAACATTATCGATGCGATCCGCTGGGTCATGGGCGAGAGTTCCGCCAAGACCCTGCGCGGCGAATCCATGGCCGACGTCATCTTCAACGGTTCCGCTGCTCGCAAACCGGTGGCCCAGGCCAGTATTGAGCTGGTCTTTGACAACGCCGACGGCGCCATCGGCGGTGCGTATGCGAAGTATGCCGAGGTGTCCATCCGCCGGGTGCTTTCCCGGGACGGCACGTCGAACTACTTCCTCAATAACACGCGCTGCCGGCGCAAAGATATTACCCACATCTTTCTCGGCACCGGGCTGGGGCCGCGCAGTTACTCGATTATCGAGCAGGGCATGATCTCCCGGCTGGTGGAGGCGCGGCCCGAGGAATTGCGCGCCTTCCTGGAGGAAGCCGCAGGCATTTCCAAGTACAAGGAACGCCGCCGCGAGACGGAAAACCGCATGCGCCACACCCGGGAGAACCTGGAGCGCCTGGCGGATCTGCGCGAGGAGGTGGACAAGCAACTGGCCCATCTAAAGCGGCAAGCGCGCGCTGCGGAGCGCTTCAAGGAGCTCAAGGCCAATGAGCGCGAGCTCCAGGCTCAGGTACTGGCGCTCAAGCTGCGCGATTTGCGCACCGCCGTGGACGCTGAAGAGCATGCCATGCGGTCCAGTCAAACGGGCCTGGATGCGGCCCTGGCAGAGCAGCGGTCGGTGGAGGCGTCGATCGAAAAGGTCCGCGTCGATCTGACCGAGCGAAACGATGCCTTTAATCAAGTGCAGGGTGGGTTCTATCGGGTCGGCGCGGACATTGCCCGCCTGGAACAGTCTATCCAGCATCGCAAAGAGCTGCGGGGTCGCCAGGAGCAGGACCTGGAGGCTACCCGATCGAGCCTGGCCGAGATTATCGAGCACATGGAGCGAGACCGCGGCGAGCTCACCGAGCTTGAGCAGGTGCTCGATGAGTTGGGTCCCGGTCTGGAGCAGGCCCAGCTGAGTGAGCGGGCCTCCGCCGAGGCGCTCGCGGCCGCGGAAGCGGCCATAGAGGCCTGGCGTGAGCGGCGAGATCAGCTCAATCAGCGCTTGGCAGAGGCTGAGCAGACCATTGGCGTGGAGCGCGCCCGTCAGGAACACGGCCGGCATCAGGCCGCCCGGTTCGAGCAAGAGCGGCAGCGACTCACCGACGAGCGGGCTACCCTGACCGCTGCGGAGTTGGAGGAGCAACTGGGCGGTCTGGTTGCCTCGGAACAGCGACTGCGGGCTGCCCGCGACGAGGCAGCCAAGCGTCTTGATGCGCTATGGGGCCGCATACAGAGCTTCCGGCAGCAGGAGACGGGGGTGGCTCGTGCGCTGGACTCGGCCCGCAGCCAGCTCCAGGACGACCGCGGCCGTTTGGCGTCTATGGAAGCATTGCAGCAGGCAGCCCTGGGCGAGGTCAGTGGCGACGTCACGGCGTGGCTGGCGGATCATGATCTGGCCGCGCGACCGCGATTAGCCCAGGCGCTGGCGGTGCGAGATGGCTGGGATCGTGCTGTCGAGACGGTGCTCGGAAGCTATCTGGAAGCGGTGTGCGTGGAGGGTATCGACCAGGTCGCGGGCGCTCTCGGGTCGCTGGGCGATGCGGGCATCATGTTGCTGCAGGTGGATTCGGCCCGATCGCCAGCCGCCGGCAGGGGTCTGGCTGCTATGGTGGATGGACCGCAGGCGGCCAAGGAGCTGTTGGCCAACGTGCGGACCGCTGAATCCTTGCAGCAGGCGCTGAGCATGCGCCGACAGCTGGATAGCCATGAATCTGTCATTACCCGTGAGGGGATCTGGGTGGGTGCTCGCTGGCTGCGGGTCAACCGCAGCGATGATCCCCGCAGCGGCGTTCTCGCGCGCGGCGAGGAAATCACGCGCCTGCGAGCTGCCGTAGACGCGGGCGGCCGTGAGGTGTCCACGGCGGAACAGCGTTTGGCAGCGCTTCGTAGCCAGCTGGATGAATTGGAAGGTAAACGCTCTGATGCGCAGTTGGAGGCTGGGGAGCGTCAGGAGTCCTATGCAGAGGCCAAGGCTGAGCTGGATCGCTGCCGGAGTCGGTTGGAGCAGACCCGGGAGCGCGCCGCGGAGTTGGACCGGGCCATTACGGCGATTGCCGGGGAGCTTAGAGCTAACCAGACCCAGGTAGAACAGACCGAGCAACGCTTGAACGGCGCTGAGGAGCATGTCGCCCAGCTTGAGCAAGAGCGGCAGCAGCTTGAGGTATCCGGCACTCATTATCGCCGCCAGCTGGAAGGTGCTCGAGCGCGGGCGACTGCGGATCGCGAGTTGGTTCAAGAGATGGCGATCAAGGTAGAGTCGCGGCGCACATCACGGCAGTCCGCGACCGTGAGTTTGAGCCGCTTGGCGAGTCAGCGCTCCCAGCTGGAGCAGCGGGAGCAGGGGTTGTTAACCCAGATTGAAGGCGCCGGCGAACCCCTGGGCAGAGAGAACGCCGAGCTGGAGGTGCTTCTTGAGCGCCGCCTGCTGGTGGAGCAGGCGCTGAATGAAGCGCGCAGAGCCGTGGAAAACTGCGACGAGCTGCTCCGGGAGCTGGAGACGGAACGGACGGCAAAAGAGCAGGCCGTTAATACCGCCCGTGAGCAACTGGACACGCTGCGGCTTAAGGTCCGGGAAGTTCAGGTCCGGGCCGAGACGGTTGCTGAGCAGTTTGCCCGGACCGGCTTTGTGCTCGAGGAGGTGGTCGGGGCGCTGCCGGAGGATGCGACTGTGGCTTCCGGGGAGGAATCCCTGGAGAAATTGGAGCGTCGCATCCAGCGGCTTGGCCCGATTAACCTGGCAGCCATTGACGAGTTCCAGGAGCAGTCCGAACGCAAGGAGTATCTGGATGCGCAGTTTGCTGATCTGACGGATGCCCTGGAGACCCTCGAGAGCGCCATTCGAAAGATCGACCGGGAAACCCGTACCCGCTTCAAAGAGACTTTTGACAATGTCAATGCGGGTCTCGGGCGGCTGTTTCCGCGGTTGTTCGGCGGTGGGCATGCATATCTCGAGTTAGATGGAGACGATTTGCTCAACTCCGGGGTTACCGTCATGGCGCGGCCGCCCGGCAAGCGCATCAGCACTATTCATCTGCTCTCGGGCGGGGAGAAAGCCCTCACTGCGGTGGCGATGGTGTTTGCCATTTTTCATCTGAACCCGGCGCCCTTCTGCCTGCTGGACGAGGTGGATGCGCCGCTGGACGACGCCAACGTGGGTCGCTTTTGCGACATCGTGCGCGAAATGTCCGACCAGGTGCAATTCGTCATCATCACCCATAACAAAACCACCATGGAGATGGTCAACCAGCTGTCCGGCGTGACGATGCATGAGCCCGGCGTATCGCGACTCGTGGTCGTGGATATTGACGAGGCCGTGCAGCTCGCCGCTATGTGAGCAGACATGCCGGAATTGCGCTGGATACTCCTTGGTCTGGGTGTCTTAGTGATCGCGGTGGTGTATGCGTGGTCACGTCGTCGCCAGCGCATCGCACAGCAGCCCCTGCAACGCACGGAGCCCGGGCTGAGCGAGGACTTGGACGAGGTCGGCACCCCGGAACCCGCTGAACGGAGTAAGGCACCTTCGCCGCAGCCGGACCGCATCATTTCTCTGCGTCTCATTGCGGGAGAGGGTCAGGAGCTTAACTGTGAGCAGGTAGTGGTCGGGCTTCGCGAGGCCGGCTTGCGCCATGGCCGTTACGGTATTTTTCATCGTCACGGCAGCGACGATACTTCCACCGAGCCTCTATTCAGCGTAGCCAATCTCGTTGAACCCGGATCGTTCGATCTGAAAAAGATGAAGGAAACTACCTTGCCAGGAGTAAGCTTTTTCCTTCTTCTGCCCTGTCCCGGCGACGCAGTCGCGGCCTTTGACGATATGGTTGAGACTGCACGCCGGCTGGCCCAGGAACTCAACGGCGATCTGTTTGATGATCGGGGTAGCTCTTGGAGCATTCAACGGGAGCGATACCTGCGCGAGGAAATCATCGAATACCGACGGCAGCAAGAGTTCGGCTGACCGTACCAGGATGGCCTCCCCAAAACGTAAGCTCAGTGACGAGGAAGCCGAGATCAGGGCTCTCCGGGAAACCATCGAGCAGCATAATTACGCCTACTACGTTCTCGATGAGCCGACCGTGCCCGACGCGGAATACGATCGGCTCATGCGTCGGCTGAACCAGTTGGAGCAGCGGCATCCAGATTTGATAACACCTGACTCCCCGACCCAGCGGGTCGGTGCTGCCCCGATTGCCGAGTTCGGTGAGGTTATTCATACCCAGCCCATGCTGTCGCTGGATAACGCGTTCAGCGAAGAGGAGTTGCGGGATTTCGACCGACGGGTGCAGGAAAGGCTGAAGAGCGCGAACATAGACGCCGGTGGCGCCGTTGAGTATGCGGCTGAGCCGAAGCTGGACGGCACCGCCGTGAGCGTACGCTACGAGAATGGCGTCTTGAGCCTTGCCGCCACCCGGGGAGATGGCTACACGGGCGAGGATATTACCCACAACATACGAACGATTAAGGGCGTTCCCTTGCGTTTGCGCAGTGATGCGCCGCCCGTGGTGGAAGCGCGGGGCGAGGTGTTCATGCCCAAGGCAGGCTTCGAGGCGTATAACGAGCGCGCCCGGCAGCGGGGCGAGAAGGAGTTTGTGAACCCCCGCAATGCTGCGGCGGGAAGCCTCCGTCAGCTGGATCCGAGGTTGACAGCAGAGCGCCCGCTGGACGTGTTTTTTTATTCAATTGGCGACTTGCAGGGGCTGGACCTGCCCGCAACCCAAAGCGAGACCCTGGCGTGGCTGCGGGCCTGGGGACTGAAGACATGCCCCCAATCGGAAGTGGTAGCCGGAATTCTGGGCTGTTTGGCCTATTACGCTTCTATTGGCGAGCAGCGCAACGGGCTACCGTACGAGATCGACGGTGTCGTTTATAAGGTGAATCGGCTGGACTGGCAGGCCCAGCTCGGCTTTGTTTCCCGCGCTCCCCGCTGGGCGCTCGCCCATAAATTTCCGGCTCAGGAAGAGCTCACAGTCGTGCGCGCCGTAGAGTTTCAGGTCGGTCGGACCGGTGCTCTGACGCCGGTTGCGCGTCTAGAGCCCGTATTCGTCGGCGGCGTTACGGTCAGCAACGCCACTTTGCACAATATGGACGAGCTCGCGCGCAAGGACGTTCGCGTGGGTGATACCGTGTTCGTCCGCCGGGCCGGCGACGTTATCCCCGAGGTCGTCAAGATTGTGCCTGAGCGCCGGAAGAAGGGCGCACGGCGCGTAAAGCTTCCCAACAAGTGCCCTGTTTGCGGTTCCGATGTGGTGCGGCCGGACGGGGAAGCTGTGGCACGCTGCGCGGGAGGACTTTTTTGCGCCGCTCAGCGAAAGGAGGCCCTGCGTCATTTCGCGTCACGACGAGCCATGGATATCGAAGGGCTTGGAACCAAGGTGATTGATCAGTTGGTTGAAGGGGATTTAGTCCGCAATGCGAGTGAGCTCTATCAATTGGAGCAGGCCCAGCTGGCGAAACTGGAGCGCATGGCTGAGAAGTCGGCGGCCAAGTTGCTCGCATCGCTGGAGCGTAGCAAGAACACAACCCTCGCCCGATTTCTGTTTGCACTGGGTATCCGCGAAGTGGGCGAGGCGACTGCCGGTTCCC
Organism: Gammaproteobacteria bacterium; assembly: GCA_041556855.1. GTDB lineage: Bacteria > Pseudomonadota > Gammaproteobacteria > Steroidobacterales > JBFFHS01 > JBFFHS01. Next base: position 2,902 of record JBFFHS010000002.1, on the reverse strand, counting down.
TGGCGAATCATTTCGGATCCCTCGATTCACTCATGGGCGCCACCAGCGAGGCACTGGAGGAGGTTCCCGATGTGGGGCCTGTAGTGGCCGCAAATTTAAGGGCATTTTTTGCCGAAGAGCACAACCGGGCGGTCATCAAGGCACTTGTTGCCAACGGCGTGAATTGGCCGGAAACGACAAGTGACCCCCTCGCCGGCGGCCCGTTGGCTGGCAAGACAGTTGTTCTCACCGGTACTCTGACCGCGATGACCCGCGACGAAGCAAAAGATAGACTGGCTGCTTTGGGTGCCAAGGTTAGTGGGACTGTGTCACGTAAGACAGACTTTGTTGTTGTGGGCGAAAAGCCGGGCTCCAAAGCAGTAAAGGCGAGGGAGTTGGGAATCGACGTGTTGAGCGAGGCTGATTTTCTTCTTTGGGTGAGCAATCTTGAACTCAGCTAATTCTCGGCTGCGACTGGCTTTGCTGGAGGCCACAGCACGGGTCTTGCACCCGCTGATCAGCTTTCTAATCCAGGCGGGAATTGGGTACCGAGATTTCCGAGATATTGCCAAGCGCGTTTTCGTTGACGTCGCATCGGAAGAACACGGAGTGCGCGGCCGACCGACAAATGTTTCTCGCGTTGCAGTTCTTACGGGGATGTCTCGAAAGGAAGTTGCCAGACTTAGGGATGTCGATTCGTTATCGCGTTGGACTCCCGACATGAAGGCCAGTCCCGCGAACACGATCCTGCACTATTGGCACTACGATCGCCGCTATTGTGAGGCGGAGGGGGTCCCGAGAGTTCTCTCATTTTCAGGCCCTGGTAGCTTTACAGAGCTGGTTAGTGAATATGGCGGTGATTTGCCACCTGGTGCAATGAAGACTGAACTTCGACGTGCGGGCGTGATTGAAGAAGGGGAGGATGGTCAACTAGTTGCTGTTAGGCGTTTCTTTCATCCAATGGAACTCGACGAAGATTTCATTGCTAATATCGCTTTTTCAATGTCAAATTTGGCTAAGACCGTTACTCATAACGCTCGCGTCGTGGCTTCCGGCAGCCACGAACTTTTGCGATTTGAGCGATTTGCATGGACGGAACACCTTCCCGACTCGAAAGTCGCTGCTCTGCAGCGTCTAGTTACGGTGCGAGGATTGAGTTTTTTGGAAGAAGTTGATGATTGGATTGGGCGTGAGGAACTTCCGCGCGACGAGTGGGATTCGAACCCTCAGCGAGCTGTAGGAGTGGGCGTCTATTTCTTCCGCGAAGACTAAACGGTGGAGATGTCGAGTGCCTCATTGGTTAAGAGTTTAGCGTAGGCCTCCAGGAAACTGCTTTCGCCGCACGAATAGAGCGAAGCGTGGCGCCGGCTCTCACTGACGTAAATATACTTTTTAAAGTCCATGCCGAGCTTCTGTAGAACACGGATGCTCGGGATATTCTGGGGATAGACTAGCCCGACTAGCTCTTTTTGCGGCAAGTATTCGGAACAGAAGGCGGTATGCATCAGCGCTGCCGCGGCCTCAGTCGCATAACCACGTCCCCAGAAGTGAGGCGCTAGAGCGTAGATTACCTCGTAGTGAGATGTGCCTCTCAGAGGCTGCACCCCGCACCAACCGATTACCGAGTCCCCCGCCGTTGAATCTGGCCTTTGTCTCTCTGTTAACGCCAACGGCCCAAAGCCTGTCTGATCAACTCGTTCAATCATTCTTTCGAGCGACGCCAGTGATTCTTGGCGATTCTTTGAGCCGCCGGCGAAGCGCGTAACTGCCGGATCGCGATGGAGTTCATACAGGCTCAGATGGTCGTTCATGCGGAATGGCCGTAGGCAAAGCCGGGCCGTGACCACTGGGAGACGCTGCAACAGGCCAGCCTTTGGCAGGGAAGTTCTTAGTGGCCGCATTTGACTAAATTAGCCTAAAAAACAGCATCTTAGGGGTAATCCATCGAAATGATCTTAGATTCTAACCCGGAAATTCTATAAAAAACCACCTATAACCCCGGGTTTTCTAAAGGCTTTCTAACGAACTTTTCTTGACGCAAGTCGAAAATGGGAAGAGAATCCTCAATTATGTTAAATATTTTAGGTAATGGCGGATTCTGTAAAACCAGGGCTGCTCGCGGCTTACCGAGTACTCATGAAGCCCTTAGTCAGAATCCTGATCCGACATGGGGTTTCCTACGGTGAGTTTGCGGAGGTCCTGCGGTCGGTTTACGTAGAAGTTGCTGAGCGCGATTTCAGCATTCCAGGGCGGAGGTCGGCGCAATCTCGGATAGCGATCCTCACAGGACTAACAAAAAAGGAGGTCGCCGAACAAAAAAACAAATTGCGCACAACTGGCGAGGAGGCGAAGGAGAGCCACCTTAATCGCGTTACCCGCGTGCTGTTGGGCTGGCATACAGATTCGGATTACACCGGACCGTATGGGATGCCCTTGGAGCTGCCGTTTGAAGCGCGCTCTGGGGTGAGTTTTTCAGCTCTTGTTAGAAAGCACAGCGGTGACATGGCCGCAAAAGCAATGCTCGAAGAGTTGCTGAGAGTAAACGCGGTCGAACAGGTTGATAAGGGGTGGTTCAAAGTGCTGACAAGATCCTATATCCCCGAGCGCTTGCACGCCGATGCGCTTGAGAGGCTTGGGAATGTGGTTAGCAACTTCGTTAACACAGTGGAATTCAACTTAGAAAAACCGAAGGCGGGGGCGGGTCGTTTTTAGCGGATTGTTTACGCGGACGATGGCCTGAGAAGAGAGCTACTACCAGCCTTTGACAAGTTGCTGAGAAAAAAAGGGCAGCAACTACTAGAAGAACTAGATAACTGGTTGAACGCCCAGCAACCAACCGAGAGTGCTAAGACAAAAAGCTGGGGCAGAGTTCGAACGGGTGTCGGTATCTATCATTTCGTCGAGGATTTGGAACAGGAAAATC
>JBFFHS010000001.1:2500-127124 GCA_041556855.1 Gammaproteobacteria bacterium | reverse complement strand
GCCGCCCACCAATGGGAGCACTGCCTGGAAGTGCAGCTGCCGTTCATCCAGGTGCTGTTGCCCCAGGCGCAAATCGTGCCGCTGGTGCTGGGCGCGGTCGGCGCGGACGCGGTGGCCGGCGTCATGGAGCAGGTGTGGGGCGGTGCGGAAACCCTGTTTGTCGTGAGCTCCGACCTGAGTCATTACCACAGGTATGGCCAGGCCCAGCGCATGGACCGGGCGACCAGCGAGCGCATCCTTAAGCTTGAGGGTCCGCTGTCGGGCGATGAGGCCTGTGGCTGTGGCGCCATCAACGGCCTGCTGCGTGTGGCCCACCGCCGAGGCCTGCACGCGGAGTTGCTCGACCTGCGCAACTCCGGCGACACCAGCGGGGACAAGGCCACTGTGGTGGGCTACGGCGCCTTTGCCTTCTACGAGTCTTGAGACCCGGCGAGGGCCCTAAGGGAACCCGCCTGCTCGGCTGCGTGACAGCCCGGCTAGCCCCCGAACAACAGCGCCAGCTGCTCCGTGCCGCCGGGTTCCACCACGCCCAGAAAGGCTTCCACCAAGAGGCCGGCCCAGATCACCAGTACCCACGGGCGCACCCGCGCCAGGCTCTTGCGCATGGCCAGGTTGTCCGCGCTGCTGGCGCCCTGCACGGCCATGTTGTGAAAGCCTTTCACGAAAGGCACCAGGGCCATGCGGATCATCAGGCCGCAGAAGATCAACAGAGCGAACACCACCAGCTTGCCGCCGATCCAGGGGGCCGGGTCGAGCCGACCGGTGCTGAAGGAATAGGTGACCGAGCCCAGGATGCCGACAATCATGGCCCAGCGGAACCAGAAGTCGAACTGGGTGAGGCGCTTGGCCAGCGCGGTGCCTTCTTTGAAATGAATGGTCAAGACCATGGCCAGCCAGAAAGGGCCGAGCAGAATGATGGCCGCCATCTGCCACAGAGGATGCTCCAGGCCGCGGAACTCGGACAGGATGCCGCCTACCGTGAGCATCAGGCTCAAGCACATGCGCGGCACCAGGTCCAGGTTGAGCATGATCTTGGCCGCCACCATGCGGGTTTCCTTGCTCAGCTTGTCGTTGACCACGAAGCTTGAGGAATAGAACACGCCCAGGTCGCCACCCAGCCAATAGCAGAACAGCACCAGGTGCAGCAGGATAAAGAAATCGTGAGTGCTCATGGTTCCCCCGCGTTGTTATTGCTTGTTATGGGCCCAATTCTAAAGTAAAGCAAAGCGCCCCGGCAGGGGCGCTTCCTCCGTGCTGCGCGAACGCAAGCTTAAGCTAGCTGACGGCCCGTACCGTGGCGGTTTCGGTGGGCGAACCGGGGATCAGCGGTACCGGATCCAGCACCCAGCCCTTGTTCTCCCGCCGCGCCGGCGATGGGATGGCAAATACGGTATCGCCTCGGGCATGGGCTGCGTTCAAGGCCTCCGTGTCGATGCGGTAGCCGGCCCGATCCCACTCGTCGAGTTTGTCCCGATAAAGCCCGACGACTTTGTCCGCCGGCATCAGCAGTTCCTTGGTGCGGCTGGGCGGCGTGAGCACCGGTTCCAGCTTCTCAATCACCACCCGGTCCTGTTCGGCGATGACGAAGTTGCGTCCGTTGATGGTCTTGTCCGCCCACTTGCCCAGGATCATGTTGCGCATGGAAATCAGGAAGGTGTGCAGATGCCGCTCGTCGATCGGCGTTTCGAACACATACTGATGAAACCACTTTGTGGGTGTCAAATGAATCCGGGTCCACATGTGGTTCGGTCCATGGTGGCCGGAGCCAGCCTCCAGATCGCCGTCGTAGTTGCGGATCCGTTTCATGATCCAGTTCTTCAAGGGTGGCGACTTGAAGGTGTGCATGAAGCCGAAACCGTGCTCGGTATGCTCGATATCCAGTTCGCCCACCTTGTAGCTGTCGTCCTCGCCGGAATAGCCGTGGGTGGGGTGCACGAACTCGTTGTGGGCGGGATCCAGACCGTTCTCGATGGCCCGTTCGTAGTTGGCTTCCCAGTAATAATCCACTGCCGTGCCGCGCCAATCCTCCTGGCCCCACTCGGGCACATCCATAATGGGCGGCCGCTGCTCTTCCGGCAGATCCCCTAAAAACGCGAACACAAGGCCGTATTTCTCCTCGGTGGGGTACGCGTCGATGCGGGCCCGGGATGGCACCTTGTGGCCGGGACCCAAGGATGGGATTTTCTTGCAGGCACCGTCGCCGGCGAACTGCCAGCCGTGATAGGGGCACTGGATGCAGTCATCCCGCACCTTGCCGCCGGACAGGGCGGCACCACGGTGAATACAGGTATTGCTCAGACAATGGGCTTTCCCGCTGGAGTCGCGAAACAGCACGAAATCGTGGCTGAGCATGCGCACCTTCATGGGCGTTTCGGTGAGTTTTTCACTCAAGGCGGCTGCGTACCAGAAATTGATGTACATGGTTGATCTCCTCAGGCCGATGCCCGCAGGGCACCTTCCAAGTCAGCCTCAAACTTTACCGGGGCCGGCCCAGGCTGCGCGGCGGCGTCGCCGCTGGTGACCGCGGCGTGGATCATGAATGGGATCACCGGGAGCAGCCCGCTGCGGCAGGGGATCAGTATGAATGCCGCCAACATGATCGGGCCCGCGGCCGAGCCATGGATTTTCTGCCCGTCCTTCTCATCACCTGAATAGCAGGGGTAAATGCCGCCCGCCGAAGTGAATACGGCCGGTGATTCACCGAGCAGTGAAACGGGCTCAAAGGACGCGCCTGCGCCAGATTTTCAACCATGAAGCGTTGCGGGAAAGAGCCAGCAAAGCCCGCCCAGGGGGTCGTCAGGTTTACTGGGACGTATCGCCGAAGGCCTCGTGGCGCGCCCGGCTGCCCGGCCTGATACCCAGTTGCGCCGCAAGCCCGGCATTAATCTCCAGCACCGCGGCCGCCCGCCGCCGGGGGGTGATGCTCTTCAAGCTGCCGGGTTCCGTATTCGTCACCACGTCCACCACGACACCGCTCTGGTCGATAAACACCATGTCCAACGGAATAAAGGTGTTCTTCATGTACATGGAGATGGTGCGGGGGCCGTCATACAGAAACAGCATCCCCCAGTCCACAGGCAGAGCCCGCACGAACATCAGGCCGCGGGCCCGTTGGCTTGGGTTTTCAGCAACATAGATCTGCAATATGGGGCAGCCAAACTCCGCCGTTTCATCAAAGCTCAGTACAGACTGGCGGAACAGATCCTCCAGCACGCGCCCGTCGGACGCCCGCAGAGCCTGGGCCGGGCCCGCCGCCAGCAACAGCAGCGGAACCAGGCACAGCAGTAAACGGTCGATTAAGATTCGGCTCATCACAGCAGTCCGCATCTGCGCGGCGTCGGGTTCTCGTTTACAATCCCGCGCTGCCCGCAGGAACCGCAAGCCTATGTCCGTCAAGGCCAAGTTTCAAAGTCTGGAAGAACACCTGAAGAGCCTGGTGGTGGGCCAGCCTACTCTGGTCAACCGGATGCTGGTCACGCTGCTGTGCAATGGCCATCTGCTGGTGGAAGGTGCGCCGGGGCTGGCCAAGACGCGGGCCATCAAGGTCCTAAGCTACAGCATCGAGGGCGATTTCCACCGCCTGCAGTTCACGCCGGATCTGCTGCCCGCGGATCTGACGGGCACCGAAATTTTCCGTCCCCAGGACAGCTCCTTCGTGTTCCGCCAGGGACCCCTGTTTCACAACTTGATTCTCGCCGACGAGGTGAACCGTGCGCCCGCCAAGGTCCAGTCGGCACTGCTGGAGGCCATGGCCGAGCGGCAGATCACCGTGGGCTCGGTAACCTATCCGTTACCTGCGCTGTTCATGGTCATGGCCACTCAGAACCCCATCGAGCAGGAGGGTACCTATCCGCTGCCCGAAGCGCAGCTGGACCGCTTTCTGCTCAAGGTGCTGGTGGATTATCCGGACTCTGCCGGTGAGCGGGCGATCCTGGATTTGAATCGGAACGAGGCCCTGAAGACAGCCACCGACGAAGTGCTGTTTACGCCGGCGGACGTCTTGAGCCAGGCTGATGTCATGGCGGCACGAAACGAAGTGCTGGCGCAGCACCTGGCCCAGCCTCTGGAAGACTATCTGGTGCAGCTGGTCACGGCGACTCGTGATCCGGCCCGCTATGGGGAGGAGCTTGCCGGAGTGCTTCAGTATGGCGCCAGCCCGCGCGCCACCATGGCGCTGGATCGGGCGGCCCGGGCCCAGGCCTGGCTGGCGGGGCGCGACTTTGTCACCCCTGACGACATTCAATCCATTGCCCACGATGTGTTGCGCCATCGCCTGCTGCTGACCTTTGAGGCCGAGGCCCAGGGGCAAACGCCGGATCAGGTGGTGGACGCGCTCATCGAGCGCATCGGAGTCCCCTAGGGCTGACCCATGGCCGGTCCTCGCGGCACTGATTTCGGGGCACTCGCGCCCACCGCCTCCCCCGCTGCCATCACCCTGGCGGAGCTTTTGTCGCTGCGCCATGCCGGCGAGCAGCTGGTGCTGGGCGCGAAACGGGTGCGGGCCGGGCAGGGTGGTGGCCATCTGTCGCCCTTCAAGGGGCGCGGCATGGAGTTCGACGAGGCGCGCCCTTACCAGGCTGGCGATGACCTGCGCAGCATTCACTGGCGGGTGACGGCGCGCACGGGCAAGCCCTATACCAAGGTGTTTCGCGAGGAACGGGATCGCCCGGTGATCGTGTGGCTGGACCTGCGTCGACCCATGATGTTCGCAAGCCGCGGTGCCTACAAGGCGGTGCGCGCGGCCCAATTGGCTGCTCTGGTGAGCTTCAGCGCTGCCGCCCACGGCGATCGGCTCGGTGGGCTGGTGTTTGCCGAGGACGATCATTTCGAGCTGCGGCCGCGGTTGGGGCGGCGTTCGGCTTTGCGGTTGCTGCAAACCATCGTGACCATGCCGGTGTGGAATGACGCTCCCCGCGCCAGGTCCGGCGCAGCCGATACGGGCACGCAGGCGCTGCTGCGCTTGAGCCGGGTGGCGCGGCCCGGCAGCCTGGTGTTTCTCCTGAGCGACTTTCGCGGCATGGACGACGAGGCCGCCACGGCGCTGTCCCAGCTGGCCCGTCATTCAGATCTCGTGGCTGTCTTTCTCTATGATGAGCTGGAGCGGGAACTCCCGCCCGCCGGCCGCTATCGGATTCAAGTAGCGGACGACGCGATGACGGTGGACACCAGCCATGATCCGACCCGGGCCCACTATCGGGACAGCTTTGCCCAACGGCAAGAGCGCATGCGTGAGCTGGTCAAACGCCTGGGGATCTACCTGGTGGACTGCGCCACCACCGACGACCCGCGTCTGCTGCTGGCGAATCGTTTCGGAGCACCCTGAATGAACCCCCCGCCCGTGGATCCTGCGACCCTGCCGCTGCGGGATATTCATTTGCCCCAAGCCGTCAGCTGGTGGCCGCCAGCGCCAGGTTGGTGGGTTCTATTGGCATTGGCAGCCGTGGCCCTGCTGGCCCTGGCCTGGTGGCAGCGCCGCTTTCGCGCCCGGCGCGCCAACCGGGCTGCGCTGCGCCTGTTGGACGACGCTGCCGCCCAGGCCCAGGCGCAGCCACTGGCGGCGGTGCAGACCGTGTCCGTGGCGCTGCGGCGTTTCATTATGACCACGGAAGGACGCGGCGCCGCAGCGGTGACGGATGAGGCCTGGCTGTCTCTCCTGGACAGCCGCTGGGATCAGGACGCCTTCCAGGCCGGCGAGGGCAAGCTGCTGGCCCATGGGCCGTATCTGCCCGCGGAGCGGGTCGGTCCCGAGGCTGCTCTGCGGTTGGTCGAGCTGGCCCGCACCTGGCTCAGCGTGCAGCGGGCAGCGAGGGCCTGACGAGATGTGGCTGTTGGCCTGGTGGTGGGTACTGCTGCTGGCACCGTTGCCGATGCTGGTGCGCCGGCTGCTGCCGCCGGCCAGTCTGACCGCCGAGGCCGCGCTGCGGCCGCCGTCGGGCAGCGACTTTGCCGGGCTGGCGGTCGCGGCCGGAAGGGGTGGGCGGCTTTCGCCGAAGCTGGTCGTATTGTCCCTGATTTGGCTGGCGGTGCTGCTGGCGGCGGCCCGGCCCCAATATCTGGGCGAGCCCGTGTCGGTGCCCGTGACCGGGCGCGATCTGCTGCTGGCCGTTGATCTGTCCGGCAGCATGGAAGAGCGGGACTTCGAGCTGGCCGGGCGCTGGGTCGATCGGCTGACGGCTACCAAGGCCGTGGCCAGTGATTTCATCGAGCGTCGCGTGGGGGACCGGGTGGGGTTGATTCTGTTTGGCCGCAACGCCTATCTGCAGACGCCGCTGACCTTTGACCGGATAACCGTGCAGACCCTGCTGGCTGAGTCGGCTATCGGTCTGGCGGGCAAGGAAACGGCGATCGGCGACGCCATCGGCCTGGGCATCAAGACGCTGGATGCCGCTCAGGTGGAGGAGGGTCGCCGGGTCATGGTGCTGCTCACGGACGGCGCCAATACCGCTGGGGAGGTGGAACCGCTCAAGGCGGCGGAGCTGGCCGCTCAGCGGGGCGTGGTGATCTACACCATCGGCATCGGGGCCGATGAAATGATGGTGCGTTCCATGGTGTTCGGCTCACGGCGGGTCAACCCGTCACGGGATCTGGATGAAAAAACCCTCAAGGCGATTGCCGGCGGCACCGGCGGGCAGTATTTTCGCGCCCGGGACACGGCGGAGCTGGCGCGGATCTACGGCATCCTGGACGAGCTGGAGCCCGCGGCGAAGGAGGAGTCCGGGTTCCGCCCGGTGACCGAGCTGTACATGTGGCCCTTGGGTGCCGCCGTCGTCCTGGCCAGTCTCTGGGCGTTGCTGGGGGTGCTGCCCGGGCGCCGCGAGCAGCCTGCGGCCCATGGGCAGGTGCAGCATGGGTGAGTTTCATTTCCTGCGGCCCTTGTGGCTTTTGCTGCTGCCGGTGCTGGCCTTGCTGCTGTCGCGGCTCGCGGCCCGACGCTTCAAGGCGGGCAGCTGGCGCGATGTGATCGATGAGGCACTCTTGGAGCACGTCTTGATCGGCGCGTCTTTGAGCCGCCGGTCCCTGCGCTGGCCGCTGTGGTTGGCGGCGGCAGCCGTCCTGGTGGCTGTCCTGGCGCTGGCCGGACCCACCTGGGAACGGCAGAGCACGCCGGCGTTTCGTTCCGACGAGGCCTTAGTGGTGGTTCTGGATCTGTCCCGTTCCATGGATGCCACTGACCTGAAGCCCTCCCGAATGGCCCGGGCGAAGCTGAAGCTGTTGGACCTGCTGGAGGAAAGAGATCGCGGCCAGATCGCCTTGGTGGTGTTCTCGGCCCACGCGTTCACGGTGACGCCCCTGACGACGGACACCGACACCATTGCCAATCTGGTGACCAGCCTGGGCAGCGACATCATGCCCAGCCAGGGCAGCTACCCGGAGGTGGGCCTGGATAAGGCTCGCCAGCTCTTGGAGCAGGCCGGCGTCAGACGCGGCCAGGTGCTGTTGCTCACCGACAGCGAGGTCCATCCGACGACCCTTGAGAGCGCGGCGGCTCTGGCCGGCGCCGGTCACCGCCTGAATGTGCTGGGTGTGGGCACAGCCAACGGCGGGCCGATCCTCAATCCCGGCGGCGGCTTTCTCACCGATGCCGTAGGGCAGGTGGTGGTGGCCCGCTTGGACGAAGCCCAGCTCAAGCGTCTGGCGGTGGCCGGCGGCGGGCGCTACGCCACTATGGCGGTGACCCGGGAAGACCTGTCCTACCTGGCAACGCCCGGTAGTATCGGCGAGGTGACGAACGACAACGGCGACAGCGCGATGCAGACCGCGCTCTGGCAGGACCAGGGCGCCTGGCTGGTGCTGCTGCTGTTACCCCTGGCCGCCCTGGCCTTTCGCCGTGGCTGGCTGCTCGGGTTGGTCTGTGCTGTGCTGCTGCCCGCCCCGCCCGCGGGTGCCCTGACCTGGGATGATCTGTGGCTGCGGCGCGATCAACAGGGCGCGCGTGCATTTGCCGAACAGCGGCCGGCCGCTGCGGCGGAGCTGTTCGACGATCTCCAGTGGCGCGCGGCGGCCCAGTATCGCGCCGAGGACTACCCCGCCAGTGCCACTGCCCTGGATGGGATTGACGGGCCTGATGCCCATTACAATCGGGGCAACGCGCTAGCCCGTGCGGGTAGCTTCCCGGAGGCGATCGCAGCCTACGATCGCGCTTTGGAGCTGGACCAGGACCACGAAGATGCGGCCTACAATCGCCAGTTGCTGATGGAGAATATGCCCCAGCCGCCGCCGGGCCAGGAGGGCCAGCAGAGTCCACCGGATGCCCAGGATCAAAGCCAGGGGCAGGAACAACAGGCCGCGGGCGAAGAGAATCCCGGCGAGGGCGAGCAGCAACAGGGCGAGGAGGGCGAGCAGTCTGAAGGCGATAATCAACCTCAGGAGGGCAGCGCCGGGCAGCAGCAGGCTCAGAGTGAGGACCAGGAGGCCATGAGCGACTGGGCCTCTGAGCAGGCGGCGGACCAGTGGCTGCGGCGTATCCCGAACGACCCCGGAGGTCTGTTGCGGCGCAAGTTCCGCTATCAGTATCAGCGTCTGGGTCGGGATCAAGACGGCAACGACGTGTGGCCGGGTGACGAGGAGGCACCCTGGTGAGACAAGCGGTGGCGCTGTTCCTGTTGGGTTTGCTGGCGCTGGCGGTCGCGCGGTCAGCGACGGCCGCCCAGGCCAGCGTCGATCGGGCTCAGGTGCGTCTGAACGAGTCCTTCACTTACACGTTGCGGCTGGAAGGTGAGCCCAACGCCGAACCCGATGTGACGTCCCTGGAGCAGGACTTTGACATCCTGCAGCGGTCCCAGAGCACCCGTATCCAGGGCAGCAATGGTCAGTATTCCCAGTTCACCGAGTGGCAGATTGTCCTGATGCCGACCCGCATCGGGGTGTTTACCCTTCCCGGGGTGACCGTGGGTGGCCAGACCGCTAATCCCATCCGAGTGGAGGTCCTGGCGGCGGGCAGTGAGGAAGCACCCGGCGACATCTTCATCGAGGTGAGCGCCGAGCCCCAGCACCCCTTCGTCCAGGCCCAGACCGTTTACACGGTGTCGCTGTTTCTCGGCATCGATACCCGCGGGTCGCGCTTGAGTGAGCCCCAGGTCACCGGTGGTGAGGCCATCGTGGAAAAGCTGGGGGATGATCGCCAGTTCCAGGTGGAACGCGACGACCGGCGCTTCATCGTGATCGAGCGGCGTTACGCCATCTTTCCCCAGGAAGCGGGGAATCTGACCATCGAGCCCATGCGGTTTGAAACCCAGGTGCTGGACGGGCGGCGTTTTTCGCGGATTCAGCGCTTCAACTCAGATGCCGTCGAGCTCATGGTGCGCGGCGCAGTACCGCCGCCACCGGAATACGCCGCCGCCGCCTGGCTGCCCGCCCGCGCGCTGCGCTTTTCGGAGCGCTTTTCCGGCGACGACGGTGGGCTCGTGGCCGGCATCCCCGTCACCCGGAGCCTGACTTTGATAGCCGACGGCGTGTTGTCGACCCAGCTGCCGGAGCTGGCCGTCACCACCCTGGATCCCATAAAGCAATATCCCGATCAGCCGGAGCTGGAAAACACGGTGACGGCGGAGGGGTTGCGGGCGCGGCGTACCGAGCGTTACGCGGTGATTTCAACCCGGGCCGGCGATTTTGAGTTGCCGGGCGCTGCCGTGCCCTGGTTCAACGTATTGGCCGAGCGCTGGGAGGCGGCTCAGCTGGCGCGCCGTACCGTGGCCGTCGCGCCGGACCCGGACCAGCCGCTCCTGGATGAGCCCGATGTGCCCTTTGACGCCGCTGCCCCGGTCGAGCCCGTGGGTCCCTGGCGCATGGTGAGCCTGGGGCTGGCGATCGGCTGGGCCGGCACGGTGATGCTCATGCTGGCTTTCAGCCGCGGCACCAGGCGTGCGGACAGCCGGCAGGCCGCAGGCGCCCGGGAGCGGCAGCGCCGTCGTCAGGGGCGGGTATTGAGCCAGGTTCGCAGAGCCTGCAGCGATCATGACGCTCAGGCCGTCCGGGAGCGGATGCTGGAATGGGGTCGGCTGCGCTTTCCGGACCAGCCACCGGCGACCCTGACTGCCCTGGGGCGGCGTCTGGACGCGCCCGTTGCCGCCGCGCTCACCGGCGTTGAAGCGGCCCTGTATGGCCGCAGCGCAACAGCCTGGCGTGGCGATGAGTTGCTGGCGGCGCTGAAACGGATAGACGCGGTTGCCCCGACGGATCGGGCCAGGGGTGCCGACGACGGCCTGGTGCCCCTGTATCGTTAGCCCGTTAGCGACTGGCCAAAGCTCAAGAAGATCCGCGCGTCGCTTTTCGCCTCCACTCGATGGGTCTCGCCGGGCACCGTAAACGCGTAGTCGCCCGCGCTGAGCGCCTCCCCATCCACGTCGATCGTGCCTTCAAGAACCAGCATCTGTTCCCAGGCCCGGTGCTCGTGCTCCGGGTAGACGCTGCCGCTGGCCATCTCGCAAAATTCTGCCGCCACGTCCTCGCCGTGGTTCCACAGAGTAGCGCGGCGGATTCCCGCCACCCCGGACTCTCGCCAGTCGACCTGGTGTTTGGTGAGGATTCGCATAGCTCTGCTCCGATGCTCAAGATTGACTTATACCACTCGCACGATGATCCCTGCATATACTCACTGCATGAGTCTGGACGCCATGTGCCAACCCGCCGCACAGCCTGATCCGCGGCACAAGGGTCCCCGCGGGAGATGGGGCGTGGTCACCACGCCGCAGCGGAGCATGGATTTCGCGCAGCAGAGCGACACGCAGGTCATGGCCCCGGCGAACGACTCCACTCAGTTCACTGCTGAGGGGACCGAGTTGACCGGCCTGTGGATGGCGGTTGGCGCCACAGCGCTGTTGATCGCCGCCAGCGCCGGCGCGGCAGGCTAGCGGACATGCCGGCCGGCCATTGGCTGCTCTTGCTCCTGGTGAATCTGTTCTTCGGTTTCAACCTGGTGGCCAGCAAGTACGGCATGGCGGAGCTGCCGCCGTTTACGTTTACGGCGTTTCGCTTCGCGCTGGTTGCGCTGGTGCTGTGCGCGGCGCTGCGGGTGCGGCGCGGCCAGATGCGCGCCGTAGCGATCGTCGGTGTCACCCTGGGCTTCCTGCACTTCGGTCTTGCCTATACCGGCTTGTCCCTGGCCGGGGATGCCGCCACGATGGCGATCGCCTTTCAGCTCACCGTGCCCTTTGTGACGCTGTTGTCAATGGTGTTTCTCGGGGAGAGAGTGGGCTGGCGTCGGGGGTCCGGCCTGGTGCTGGCCTTCGCGGGTATCGTGGTGATGGGATTTGATCCACGGGTCTTCGACTACCGGGATGCCCTCGTGTATGTCGCCCTGGGCTGCCTGTCAGCCGCCATCGGCACGCTGGTAATGAAGCGGCTGCGCGGAGTGGGCGTGTTCGAGCTCCAGGCCTGGATCGCCGTGCTCAGTGCCCCCGTGCTGGCGTTCTGTGCCCTGCTGGCAGAGCCTATGACGCTGGCGCAGCTTGGCTCCGTGTCGGCTCTCACGTGGGGTGCCGTGGTGTTCTCGGCACTGGCCACCAGCATCGTGGGCCATGGCGGCTTCTACTTCCTCATTCAGCGCCACGATGTCTCGCTGATCGCGCCGCTGACCCTGTTTTCCACGGTGTTCGCCGTGCTGTTTGGAGTCTGGCTGCTCGGCGACGTGATTACGGCGCGCATTGCCCTGGGCGGGGCGCTGACGCTGGTGGGCGTTCTGGTACTGGTGCTGCGGGCGGGCACCAACACGACGCTGGACACCCAGGCGGTGTCGGCCGGCGTGGGGCTGAAGAAAGCACTTTGAGAACTGCATCAGGGTAAATCGTCCCCGTTGGCGGCATGCTGCAGGCTGGCAATAGTCAGTGTTTACGCGATGCAGCTACCTCAGCACCAAAGGGAGACGGTGGGCTCTGCGACCGCTGCAGAGCTGCGCAGCGGTTTTCCCGGCCTTGAGTTCGCCGCCCCGCTGGAGAAGGAGTTCCGCGCGGCCTATTTGCAGCAGAGCATCCCCCGAGGCCGTATCTCCGGTGTGATCGCCCTGGTGCTGGTGCTTGCTATCACCTGCGTGGATCTGCTCCTGGGCGCGGTATCCGATACCGTTAACGTGCTGCGGCTGGGTTTGCTGTGCCCCCTGCTGGCCCTGATTCTGATGGCCACCTATCTGCCGCTGCTGCGCCGGTACTACAGCTACGTGGCTGGCATCGGCGTGTTACTGGTCGGCATCACGGCCAACTATATCTGTATCACCGGCGCGCTGGGCGGCACCGAGCACCTGCTGGCCGGGCCGGTGCTCGTGATCGCTTTTGCCTGTTTGTTTCTGGGGCTGTTCTTCAGCGCTGCGGTGAGTATCGCGGCCGCCATTGTGGCGAGCTTCGGCGCTATGGGCTGGTATCTGGGGCTGCCCCTGGATCAGTTGCTCTATATGGGCGCCATTTTGGCCGCGGCAGCGGTGATTGGCTCCATAGCCGTATTCAACCTGGAACACGCCCTGCGCACGACCTTTCTGGAAACCCGTTTGCTGAACGAGTTGGCGGAGCGGGATGGACTCACGGGCCTTTACAACCGGCGCATGTTCGATGACTACATCGAGCGCATCTGGCGCCAATCCCGGCGTGAGGGCGTGCCGCTGCAGCTTATTTTCCTGGATATCGATTACTTCAAACGCTACAACGACGTTTACGGTCATCAGGCCGGTGACGATTGCCTGAAACGGGTTGCCGAAACCATCGCCTGGTCCGCCAAGCGACCCTTCGATCTGTGTGCCCGCTATGGTGGCGAGGAATTCGTGCTGGTGGTCTACGCCCCGCCGCGGGACTACGCTGCCACCCTGCCGGAAAAAATCCGGCGCGACGTGCTGTCCCTGGCCATTCCCCATCAGGGCTCGGAAATCGCGCCCTACGTGACCATCAGCGCCGGCGTTGCGGTGGTTCGGCCGGGCGCTGACCGCAGCCTCGCCGGGGTCATTCAGCTGGCTGACGAGGCGCTCTACGAGGCCAAGCAGGGCGGCCGTAACCAGGTGGTGTATCGGGATGCGGCCTTCGCCGAGGTGGAGACGGGCAGCTTCAACGTCAAGCCGCGCCTGACCCCGGTGCGCTGAAGCCTACCAGGTGCCCTCGTTGGCCATGGACTGCCAGGGCTCCTCGGGCGGCAGCGGCTTGCCGCTCTGCAACAGCTCAATGGAAATATTGTCCGGTGAACGAATAAAGGCCATGAAGCCGTCCCGGGGCGGGCGATTGATGGTGATGCCGGCGTTCATGAGTTGCTGGCAGGTCTCATAAATGTTGTCCACCTGATAAGCCACGTGACCGAAGTTGCGGCCTTCGCTGTAGCTTTGCGGATCCCAGTTGTAAGTCAGCTCCAGGGTGCCGGCCTCATCGCCCGGCGCCGCCAGGAACACCAGGGTGAAGCGGCCCGCCTCGTTCTCGATGCGGCGAACCTCCCGCAGGCCGAGCTTGTCACAATAAAAGTTCATGGAGGCAGCCAGGTCGGTGACACGCACCATGGTGTGCAGATATCTCACGAATCGAACTCCGGTGGCGAGACCTGGCATTATAGCGGCCGGCCCCTTGGCGATGGAAAGCATGGCACTAGCCAGTCACACGCTCAGAACCCTTTCGCTGGACCTGGACAACACCCTGTGGGACGTGGATCCGGTGATCGAAGCGGCCGAGCAGCGGCTGAAGGACTGGCTGGCCGCCGAATGTCCCCGGGCAGTGGCCCATTACCAGCCGGAACGGGTATTGGCCCTGCGTCGCGACATTACCGCGCGGCATCCGGAACGGGATCACGATCTGACCTTTCTGCGCAAGGCGGTGCTGGAGCAGATCCTGGTGGGCGCCGGCTACCCGGGCGATCTGGCGGAGGCCGCCTTTGCGGTCTTCTTTGCCGCCCGCAACGAGGTCACCCTGTTCGCCGACGTGCTGCCCGCCCTGGAACGGCTCAGCCAGCGTTTTGAGCTGGTGGCGCTGACTGACGGCAACGCTGATCTGGCGGCTATCGGGCTGGATGCATTCTTCAGTCACTACATCAACGCCGCCGGGGTGGGTCGCGCAAAGCCCCACGCCGCCATGTTTACGGCGGTTGCCGCAGCGACTGGACACGATCCGACCGAGATCGTCCACGTCGGGGATCATCCGGAGAAGGATGTGGCCGGCGCCCGTCGCTGCGGCTTACGGGCGGTCTGGGTGAACCGGCAAAATCATCCCTGGCCGTTGGATCATGCTGCCCCCGATGCCGAGGTGACGGATCTGGCCGCGCTGGTCGAGCAGCTTGTGCCCTGACGCCGCGCCATGACCATGCCCACGCCGGCAGTGGACAAACTGCGGCTGATCTTCGTGCCGGGCATGAAGCCCAAGCCGCCACCACAGGTCCATCGCCGCGCCCTGTGGGATGCGCTGCTGGTGGGTCTAGAACGGGTTGATCACCAGTTGGCAACAGACTTCGCCCGGCATTCCGAGGACTTCTGGCTGGTGTCCTGGACCTATCTGTTTTACGGCGTGCACCGGAACTTCGAGCTGGACCGGCCAGGCATCGCCGCCCTGGTCGCCAAGCCACAGCCGGGGCAGGCGGACGTGGATGAGATCGAGTCGTTGGCACGCCGCATCAGTCGCTGGGTGCGGGTCGTGGGCGATGCGCTGCCGTTCCTGAGCCGGCGGCTGGCGGATCCGAATACGCGTCTCACCATGGCTGAGGCGCGGCGGTATCTCACCGATCGCGCCGGAATCGGCCGCGAGGTGCGGCTGATGCTGAAAAATCAGCTGGCTGACGCCTGGGCGGACGGCGATGCGGTGCTGCTGATCGGCCACAGCCTGGGCTCGGTGATTGCCTACGACACCTTATGGGAGCTGTCCCACGAGGAGCCCGAGGCGGGCCAGATCGATCTGTTCATGACCCTGGGCAGCCCGCTGGCGACCCGATTTATCAGGCGGCGTCTGCAGGGTGTCGCGCGCCGCGGTCGCGAGCGCTATCCCACCATCGTGCGGCGCTGGATCAATTGCTCAGCCAAAGGCGAGCTGACCGCCATTCATCCGGCATTGGCGCCCTATTTCCGTGAAATGGTGAAGCTGGGCCTGATCCAGTCCATCGAGGATCGCACGGGTTTCTATAACCACTTTCGCGGTGAACGGGGCGTGAATGTGCACAAGTCCTATGGTTACCTGATGCACCCGGAAGTCGCCGGGTGCATTGCCGCCTGGTTGCGGAGCCGTCGAGCCGCTAGTCCAGCTGGGGCTTGATCACCACGTCGATGCGCCGATTCCGGGCCCGACCCTCGGCCGTCTCGTTGTTGGCGATGGGCTGGGTCTCGCCGAAGCCCGCGGCGCTGATGCGATAGGTGGGAATATTCAGCTGGGTGACCATGTACTCGCCCACAGCTTCGGCGCGGCGCTTGGACAGGGCCATGTTGCTCTCATCGCCGCCGTAGGAGTCCGTGTGACCCTCGATGACGAGCTGGGAGCGCGGAAACACCTCCACCGCGTCACGGACTTTGGTGAGCAGCGGGCGATAATTGGGGTCCACGTTGGACTGGCCGCTGGCAAAGGTCAGGCCCACCAGGCGCATGATAATGTCGTTGCCCTGGCGATAGACTCGGGCCTCGTCCCGACGGAACGTGGTTTCGATGCGCTCGAATTGCTCTTTGATTCGAGCTTCGGCTTCCAAGCGCTTCACCAGGGCGACGCGCTCTTCGGAGACGCCGCCCAGCTGTTCGTCCAGCTCGCGGATTTCCTCCTCCAGTCCGGCGATGCGGACGTTGTTTTCATCCACTTCCTGGGTAAGCCGCTGATTGCTGTCGCGCATATCCTCTACCAGCTCGGCAAGCTCGCTGGCCACGGGTTCCGGACCTTCGTCCAGGTAGGCCACGATGTCTGCACTGGCGGCGATGCGCCGCAACGGTTCTTCATACTCCAGGATGGCGTCTTCCAGCGTTAATCGCTGATCCCGCATCTCGCGGATGTGCTCGGCCAGGTAAATCGCGTGGCGGGCCTCGTAATTGGCCTCTGTCGCCAGGCTGCGCGGCAGATCGGTGTCGTAGCGGTTTTCCGTCAGTTCCTGCTCAGCCCGCGCCAGCAGCGCTTCGGCCTTGGCCAGGGTCTTGGGCGCGTAGCGCTGCACCCGGCTCTTCTCAGCGGTGGCCAGAAGTGCGCGGGTCTGGCTGAGGTATTGGGTCTTGATGGCAGAGAGCTCGGCATCGCGGAAAGTCGCTTCAGCGCTCGCTGCCCGGCTGCGGGCCAGCTTGATGTCACCGGCCTCCAGGCGGGTCATGGCGCTGTTGAAATCCCGCTCCGCCTCGGTCCACAGATCGCTGGCAAAGCTGTTCGCTTTGGCCGCGAGGGCATCGGAGCGGGTCTTGATCACCGAGGCCAGCGTGATTTTGGCAATTTCCGCTGCCGCCGCCGCTTTGGCGAAGTTATCACTGGCTGTCACCAGCTTGCTGCGCACCCGGGAGAGATTGCGGCCTCTGGCCAGATCCCGGTCCGCTTCCACGTAGGCGCGCTGGCCGCGCTCGTAGTTGTCCGGCGAAAGCAACTGGGCGTTGGCCGCGTCGGCGGCCGCTTTGGCTCCATCTGCTTGCTGGAATAAGGAGGCGCGCAAATCGTCCTGGGCGCTGGCTGTGCCCGCCACGCACAACAGCAGGGCGGCGGCCAGTAAGGGAAGCTTTTTCATGGGCATGGCGAACTCGGTTGGCAACATGAGCACTTCTTAAAGGCTCCACCAAATATGTCAAGCAAATCCGTCTGGTTTACAACTATTTTTGCCATTTGCCCCAGCCGGTTTTGGGAGACAGGACGAGAGTCATGAATCGAAGCCACACCATGAGCCGCCGCCTGCTGGACCCAGTTCGTTCTGGCCTGGATGGATGGGAAGCCCCTCTCTCCGGCTGACCCAGCAGCTTGAACTTCAAAGGACAGGCTGGCGCCGGCGCGTCAGGTGGCCGTCAGGTCGGATGAATCATCGCCTAAGAAGCTCGACCCCGGTCACGTTTCTGCCGTCGGGCTGGCGCCGGGCAGGAAACTGTGCAGCCAGTCACAGACACCTAAAAAGAACAGCCGTATCTTCGTCAAGCATGGGTGTTAAGTATTACACGCACTTTGTTTTAACCAACGCCTCGGAGGCGGATGGTGAAGAATTCTCCGGTGTGGTTGAGGTGAATCAGCCGACCGAGCGGCGCTATGACACGTGCGAGATCGAGGCCTTGCTGGCCCGGAACTTTGATCTTGATTCGGACCACGTAAAGCTGATCAATTGGGCGCGTTTGCATTAGCGCGCCTTTGTTTCTGGTTTCCCCCTGTATTACCCGGCTTTAATGCCGGGTTTTTTTTGCGGTCACGACCCGGGGTTGTCGCCTGTTAGTATTTGCCGGGTTACCAGGAGGGTCGATCCATGTTGCGGCGCGTGCATCACATCAATTTCATCGTTCGCGATCTGGCGGACGGGATACAGCGGTTTGAGGCTATTCTCGGGGCGCCACCGGAACGTACGGATGAACTGGCGGCCCGGGGCGCACTAACGGCGACCTTCAAGCTCGGCGAGACCTATCTGGTGCTGGTTCAACCGACCCGCGCCGACAGCACACCCGGGCGGCATCTGGCGGAGCGGGGCGAAGGTTTTTTTCTGTTGTCCCTGGAGACGGATGACCTGGCGGGCGAGGCGCAGCGAATTGATGAGTCTGGCATCGTCGCCATGGCGATGAGCACGCCGCGGCAGGGCATCAAGGACTGGCAGGTGATGGATCTGCGCACGGGCGACACCTGGGGTGAACAGCTGCAGCTGATTCAGGAGGGCGCTGCCGGCTCACCTTCGTAGCTGACCGCAACCAGGCAATAGCTGGCTTCACCACCGGGCAGCTGCACAGTAAATTCAGCGTCGATACGCTTGCCCATCACCGCCTTACCCAGCGGCGAATCCATGCTGATGTATCCGCTGGCAAAATCAAATTCATCGGGCCCCACCATCCGGTAGCGGTGCCGCTCACCCGCCTCGTCCTCGATTTCAAACCAGGCGCCAAAGAACACCCTGTCGGGCTCCCTGGGTGTCTCGCTGACCACTTGGATACCGTCCAGGCGCTTGCGCAGAAAGCGAATGCGTCGATCTATTTCGCCCAGCTGTTTTTTGCCGTAGATGTACTCCGCATTTTCCGAGCGATCGCCCTCGGCGGCAGCGGCTGCGACTCTTCCAGTGACTTCCGGCCGTTTCACGCGCCACAGATGGTCAAGCTCCGCTTTCAGGCGCGCCGCACCCTCGGGCGTGATGTATTTCGAGCCTGGTTTGCCGGGTGGTCGGTAACGCGCCATGAAATCCATGCCATAATTCAGAGCAAGTCCGGTCTAGTCTAGCCCGTCCAGGAAACATCAGTGTCTGAATTCCGTGGCATTCCGGTGGTCTCCTCCGGCGCCAAATACGTCACTCCCCAGGGATTCGCCGCCATCAAGAACGGCGTCAAGGCAATGCCTGCACGCCAAGAGGCCGATGCGCTGCGCAAGCCGCCCTGGTTGCGCGCCCGGTTGCCCAGCGGACCGGCCTATCAGCGGGTGCGCGCCACCGTGCGGGAGCACAATTTGAGCACGGTCTGCGAAGAATCCATGTGCCCCAACATCGGCGAGTGCTGGGCCAACGGCACGGCCACCTTGATGTTGATGGGGGCGGTATGTACCCGGGCCTGCCAGTTCTGCGCCGTGGACACGGGTAATCCGGGCGGCTGGCTGGATCCCGAGGAGCCTGAACACGCGGCCCGCTCGGTCGAACTCATGGGCCTTACATACGTCGTGTTGACCTCTGTGGATCGTGACGATCTGGCGGACGGCGGCGCCGCGCACTACGCGGCCTGCGTACGGGCCATAAAGCACCGCAATCCGCGCACGGCGATCGAAGCGCTGACCCCGGATTTTGCCGGTCGCTTCGAGCACGTGGACGTGGTGGTGGACTCGGGCATCGACGTGTTTGCCCAGAATCTGGAAACGGTGCGCCGGCTGACGCATCCGGTGCGGGATCCCCGGGCGGGCTATGAGCAGACCCTTGAGGTGCTGGCGCACGCTAAAGCGCGCCGTCAGCAGATGCTGACCAAGACCAGCCTGATGCTGGGTCTGGGGGAAACGGACGCGGAAATCCGTGCATCGCTCGCGGATGTGCGTCGCGCCCAAGTGGATATCGTTACGTTTGGTCAGTACCTGCGGCCTACGCCAAATCACCTGGCCGTGCAGCGCTACGTCACGCCCGCGGAGTTCGAACGGTATCGGCAATGGGGCTTGGAACTGGGCTTCGTTGAAGTGGTGGCGGGTCCCCTGGTGCGCTCCAGCTATCGGGCTGATCAGGTGCTCGAGCAGAACAACGTCGGTCTGTAGCGCGGGGCCTTTACGATATGGAGATTGCTGCCGAATACGGGCTGTTCCTGGCCAAGACGCTGACCTTAGTGCTGGCTTTCGCGGCCGTGGTGGCCGTGATCGCAGCAGCGGCGCGCAAAGGCAGCACCGGTGCTGGCGAGCAGCTGAAGGTGGATCACCTCAATAAGCGTGTCGAGCGTCTGGGCGACGCGCTGCGCCATGGCATGGATGGCAAGGGTCTCAAGAAAGAGCTCAAGGCGCGGAAGAAGGCGCGTAAGGCTGAAGGAAAGGCTCAGGACCGACAGCGCCTGTTCCTTATCGATTTCAAAGGCGACATTCGGGCCAGCGCCACCGCCTCTCTGCGACAGGAAATTTCAGCCATCCTGAACGTCGCCCGTGACGATGACGAAGTCTTGTTGCGCTTGGAAAATCCGGGTGGCCTGGTGCACGAACATGGCCTGGCGGCGTCCCAGCTCGTCCGGTTGCGCCAGCGTGGCATCAGGTTGACGGTTGCGGTAGACAAGGTAGCGGCCAGCGGCGGCTATCTGATGGCATGCGTTGCCGATCGCATCGTTGCGGCCCCCTTCGCCATTGTCGGTTCCATTGGCGTGCTGGCCCAGATTCCAAATTTCCACCGTTTCTTGAAGGAACGGGGCGTTGATTTCGAGCAGATCACAGCCGGGCGCTTCAAACGCACGCTGACGCTGTTTGGTGAGAACACAGAAGAGGGACGGCACAAGCTCAAGGAAGAGTTGGAGGATGTCCACGCGCTGTTTCGCGGCCAGATCGCCGAGTACCGGCCCGATGTGGACATGGAGCAGGTGGCCACCGGGGAACACTGGTATGCCATCCGGGCCCACGAGCTGAACCTGGTGGATGAGTTAATCACCAGCGATGATTTGCTGCTCGAGGCCATGCAGAAAAAAGACGTTTACTGGGTGCGCTACGCGCGCAAGAAGACCTTTCCCGAACGGCTCATGAGCGGGGTTGAAAACACCCTGGGGAGACTGGTCAAAACGGCTTGACGGTGCCCAGAAATCCCATCAGAACCACGAACGCCCACAGCCCGTGGGCCCAGCGGCCGGAGTGGGCATAAATCGTCTCGACCCGGGCTTGCGCCGCTTCTGAATCCGGATTTTGTTTCAGCTCCTCCAGCGCCGCCAGCCAGGGGGGTAGCGTGGCGCGCAGCACCAGACCCATGCTGATGACGGCACCAAACAGCACCAGCTTCAGGCGCAGCCAGGCCCCGCTGATACCGGCATCGAAAAATATGGCACCCAGGCCACCGAGAATGAAGGTGCCGATGACGAGATAACGGATGGAGTAATCGATCCGCGCAAACATCGGTCGCCAGCGCGAGCCAGGCTGAAGATGCTGCAGCCAGACCAGGGCCAGCCAGCTCAGACCCACGACCCAGATCACCGGCAGCAGCAGCGGCGGCAATGGGATCAGGCCCAGGTTCTGACTCAGCTGCAGCCCCAGCGGCACCATCATGACAAGGGCGGTGCGAGGCCCCATATCCAGCAGCATCAGCAATTCCAGAAAACGACGCCGCTCCTGATAGGTCAAATCACGACGGGTGGTGTACTTACCGCAGTAGTACACGCCCACGTCCATACCCAGCCAGATGACGAACATCAGGATGTGAAAGAACACCAGCAGCCTGTGGCCGTCGAAACTGATGGTTGTGTCCTTGAGCTTTAGTAGTTGCGCGTGGGCTGAACGGCCTGAGCCAGACGCTCCCGATCGTGCAGGCCGTCGGGCAGGGCGGGTCGGTAGTCGGGATTAAGCTGAAAGTCGCGCTCAATCTCCGTCCAGTCGTTGCGATGCCGCCCCTCAACAAAGCGAATCAGCATGAAGGCGCCGCCGTGGGAGCCGTGGGGACCGTGGGGAATCTCGGCCGGACGCCAGAAATACGCGCCTGTCTGAGCAACGCCGTATTCGCTGATGATATCGCCGGAGATCAGATACATCTCCTCCACGCAGGGATGGGTGATCTGCACACCGGTCAGGCCGGGGGGATACCCCTGGGGTGCCATGGATAGCAGCAGAGTGCGCACCTGGCGGTTGGGGTCGTCGCGCAGCACCTTGCGCAGCAGGCCCATATGCTTGAGCCCGCTGTCGGCAACGCCGGGACCCCAGGGCATGCTGGCCGTGTCAGTCACCACACTGGCTGCGCCGCTCGGGGAGGGTGCGGCGTCCGGTGCGGCGTCCAGGAATGTCAGCACCACGGCACCGGTGGCCGAGTTGATAGCGCCGTGGGCCGTCCCGGAGGGGAAGTAAGCATAAGTGTCCCGGGCCAGGGAGTGGGCGCCGAAATTGATGCTGCCGTCGAGCACCAGAAGTTCCTCGGCAGCCCCTATGCCCTGGTTGTCTTCCATGTGAAAGCCTGCCGGGTAATGGGCCAGCAGAGTCGCGGCCCCCGTGGTCGGGTCGGCGCTCAGCGTCTTCTGCTCCACGTCCGGACGCACCCGGCCCAGACAACCGTCGCTCCAGGCGAGCGCCTGGCACTGAATGAACTCCAAGTGATCGCGCGGCATAGGGGTCAGGTGAACTCGAGGACGGCGCCCACCAGGGCGCCAATCACCAGCACAACACAGGCCAGCCAACCGATGCCAAAGCCCGCAGCCCGCTTTTCCGGCGCGACGGCGTAGCCCAGGTAGTAGAGCAGTCGAGCGATCACAAAGACCAGGCCGATGCCGGCGGCCCAGATGGGGCTTATGTAAAGGCCGAACAGCCAGATGGCGGGTATGAACACCACCAGGTTCTCCAGCGTGTTCTGGTGGATGCGGAAATAGCGCTCAAAAGCCGGGTCGCCGGTGATCGCAGGCGCCTTTACGCCATATTTGGCGCGGGCTGCACCTACGCGCAGACCAAAGAACAGGTATTCCAGCAGAGCCAGCAGCACGACGATCGCGACGGCAGCCATGAACATGATCTCCTTGCGACTGATCGGATTCTAGCACCGGCTTGGTTAGGATTGAGGAACCGCGCGGCTTATAATCCTGAGCAAAGACGCATCGCCAGGGTGGGTGTGTCGCCCGGAGTCAACTCCGAGTCAATAATAATAAAAGGAAATACAGCAAAGCATGGCACGGCATCTGGGCGCAGCGCTGCAGTGGGTGCGCGCCGCCATTCCAGTCCGGCCAGCGGCTTGTGCAACGGTGACCCAGTGTCCCACGGCGCGGCGCCCGAGGCGGGCAGCCGTCCCTGCGAGTCGCTCCGGCAAACTCATTCAAGCGGGCGTGGTGGCCGTCAGCCTGACGGGCGGGTTTGGCCACGCTGCTGACCACTGCTCGCGGGACTGGGCGTGCATCGAGGTGCAGGAATCCGAACAGGGCGTCGCGCTGTTTGCCCGCAACATGAAACCCTACCCCATCGCCATGACGGTGGCGGTGTCCGCCAGCAATATGGTCGGCGGCAGCCGCGAACCCATCACGCTTGAGCTACCCGGCATGAGCCGCCGGCCCCTGGCCCAGCTGCGCGGCCTGGCCGAGGGTATGCCCTGGGACTATCGTTACAACTATGACTGGACCGTGGGGTCGCTGCAGCCGGATCACGACGACGATTACCTGTACCGGCTCCCCTACGCCAGCGATGCGAGCTTTCCCATCCTGCAGGGCTATGGGTCCAAGTTCAGTCATCGCGGGTTGGAATACTTCACGGTCGATTTCCGCATGCCCGAGGGCACGCCGGTCCATGCGGCGCGCGACGGCGTGGTCGCCATGATCGAAGAGTCTCACAACAAGGGTTGCTGGGGCGCCGGTTGTGGCCAGCATGCCAATTACGTGGTCATCCTCCATGCCGATGGCACGACCGGCGAGTACTATCATCTGCAGCAGAATGGTGCTCTGGTGGTGCCGGGCGAGCGGGTTGAGCGTGGCCAGCTGATCGCCCGGTCCGGGAACACCGGCAATACCACGGTGCCCCATCTGCATTTCGGTGTGTACCGCGCCGTGGAGTGGGGGCGCACCCAGTCCATCGCGGTGCGCTTTAAGACCCGGGACGGCATGACCAGTCGACCCCGGGTAGGGACGCGCTACCTGAACCCGTGAGCGGCGCCGGCCGCGTGTTCTGGAATTATCCCTCGACGCACGACGAATCCTACGCCCGCCTCGAGCTGATTATTCGCCGCCTGGAGCCCGGCGGCGCGGCACGACGATTGCCGGCCGACTCACCTGCGGGTTAGACGCCGCGATTAGCAGCTCAGTGGCGTTATACTGTGCGCCCATGACACCCGGACTGGTGAGCAATTCACTGCGTGGCATCGGCCTGGTCGGGCTGCTTGTCGCGACCGCTGGTTGCGACATGCTCATACGCGAACCCGCTGAGCCCGTCGCGGTCCTGCCGGATCCCGCAGCGCCCCGGGCTCAGGCGCGCCTGGAAACAGAATTCGCGCTGCCCGCCGAGACCCGGCTGATTGGCGCGCCGCAGCTGACTTTCGCCCGCTATGAAGACACCTTGTCGGATATCGCCCGCGCCTACAATCTCGGGTTCGAGGAACTGAAACAGGCCAATCCGGGAATCGATCCCTGGTTGCCCGGCACCGACTCGGTCATTTATCTGCCTACCCACTTCGTGATTCCCGACGCCCCGCAGCAGGGCTTGGTGCTCAACGTGGCGACCCTGCGCTTGTTCTATTTTCCGCAGGCGGAGGCCGGCCGGGTCATCACCCATCCCATCGGCATCGGACGCATCGGTTGGGAGACACCCCTGGGTAGTGCGACGGTGGTTTCCAAGGCCCGCAATCCGACCTGGTACGTGCCCGCCTCGATTCGCCAGGAGCATGCGGAGATGGGCGATCCCCTGCCCGCGGTGGTCCCACCGGGGCCGGATAACCCGCTGGGTGCGTTCGCCATCAAACTGTCTATGCCCGGTTACCTGATTCACGGCACCAACCAGCCGTACGGCGTGGGCATGCGGGTCAGTCACGGCTGCGTGCGCCTGTATCCTGAAAACATCGACGACCTGTTCGAAATCGTGGCGGTGGGTGAAGCAGTGCACATCGTCAACCAGCCGGTGCTGGCCGCCTGGCAGGAGGGTCAGCTCTACCTGGAAGTGCACAAGCCGCTGGAGGAAGATCAGCGCGATCTAGCCGTCGAAGCCCGAACCCGGATCGAAGCAATGATGAGCGAGGTGGGCCAGCCGCTGTCCAGCATCGATTGGGGGCTTGTGGAACAGGTGGTGAGCAGCCAGCGGGGGCTGCCCTTTCCTGTTTCCCGCTTCAGTCCCGGCCCCGATCATTACCTGGCTGCCGTGACGGTCGTGGAGAACATTGCGCCGACCCCGGCCGCCGAGCCGACCGCGCAGATTGCTCCGCTGCTCGACGCTGAATAGCCCACGCCCACGGCAACCAATGAAGCGGGGACTATCGCTGGCCTGGTTGCGGCTGACTGCGCCTTTGCCCCTGGGATTGCTGCAGAGCATGGGGTGCCTGCTGGGACTGCTGGCCAGCCTGTTGCCGCTGGACGTCACGCGGACGACGCAGCGCAATCTGAAGTTGTGTTTCTCAGAGCGGACTCAGGCCCAGCGCAGTCGCCTGGCGCGCTCTGCCATGATGCATCAATGCTGCGCTGTCATGGAGTTGGGCCCGATCTGGTTTCGCTCGCTCGCCGGCACCCGCGCGCTGATTACCCAGGTCAGCGGAGAAGGTCTGCTGGACAGCGCGCTGGGCGCGGGGCGGGGCGTGATTGCGCTTCTGCCGCACATCGGCGCCTGGGAGTTGGCTGGACAATACCTCAATGCCCGCTGCAGCTTTGCAGCACTCTATAGTCCAGGTCGTTATGCGCTGGATGACATGATTCAGAGCCGTCGCGAGCGAGGTGTCTCACGCCTGGTGGGTCCGGACCTGCGGGGCATGCGGATTCTGCTCAAGACGTTGCGCGCCGGCGGGGTGGTTCTACTACTGCCTGATCAGAATCCCCGCGAAGGCAGCGGCGTGTTCGCGCCGTTTTTCAATCGTCCTGCCTATACGATGCAGCTGTTGTCGCGGCTGGCCATGGCCGCCCAGGCGGACACCCTGCTGCTTTTCGCGGAACGGCGGTGGCATGCCGGGGGATTTCATCTGCACATCGAAGCTACGGACGAGGTGATCCGAGACGGTTCACTTGCGGCATCGGTGGCCGGCGTCAACGCGGCAGTGGAAAGCGTTGTGCGGCGCTTTCCAGAGCAGTACCTGTGGCATTACAAGCGCTTCAAGCAACGCCCGGCAGGGGAGCCCTGGCTCTATGATTGAAGTTTCCCGCCCATGATCCCCTTGAAGGACGACAACCCCACTCACATCACGCCGTGGGTCACGATTGGGCTGATTCTGGGCTGCCTGCTGGTTTTCATCTGGCAGCTGGGTTTGGGCGGGGCGGGCAATGAGCGGGCGATCCGGGCCCTGGGGGTTACGCCGGCGGTGCTGCTGGGCAACGCGCAACTGCAATCCAGTCTGGCTTGGGTGCCGGCGCCGGTCACTGTTTTTTCCTCCATGTTTCTCCACGGCGGGCTTTTTCATTTTCTCGGCAACATGCTCTATCTATGGATCTTCGGCGACAACGTGGAAGACAGCATGGGACACGGCCGGTTCATCGTGTTCTACCTGCTGTGCGGGGTTGCGGCGGCTTTTTCTCAGGCATTGCCCGACGCGGATTCCATCGTTCCCATGATCGGCGCCAGCGGCGCCGTATCCGGGGTGCTCGGCGCCTACATCGTGCGTCATCCCAGCACGCCGGTATTGGTAGCCGTGCCCCTTTTTGTCGTGCTGTATACGGTACGTCTGCCGGCGCTGGTGGTGCTGGGCTTTTGGTTTGCCGCCCAGCTGGTGAGTTCGCTGGCCGCGCCGGACACCGCAGGCGTTGCGTTTCGCGCCCACGTCGGTGGGTTTATTGCCGGCGCGGTGCTGATTTTTCTTTTCCAGCGCCCTGTTCGTCGCGGTCGCCGCTGAGCTGGCCTCGGTGCTGCATCGGGCCGCGGGCGCAGTTATCATAGCCGTTTCCCAACCTAGACACGTGGATGTCAGTCGAGCCCTCGACTACAGAGGCCAGCCTGGATTCCGTTGCGGATGATCCGCTGAACGGCGGCCCGATTTCTCTCAACGAAACGACTGTCACCGCTTTTGTCGGCCGCACTCAGCGCGGCCCGGTGAATCGGGCGGTGCGGGTTCGCAGTTACGACGAGTATCGACGCGTGTTCGGCTCCCACACGCCGTTCAGCTTTTTAAGCTACGCAGTGCTGCACTATTTCATCAGCGGCGGACGGGTCGCCGTGATCGTGCGGGTGATCAATCGAGGCACGCGGGCCAGCCTGAGCTTACCCACCGCCGACGGCGTGCTGCGCCTGCAGGCGCGCAGCCCGGGCAGCCACGAGTTGATTCGCGCTTCCGTGGACTATGACGGCATCGGCCCGGAGTCGCCGTGCTTCAATCTGGCGCTGCAGCGGGTAGCCCGGATGGGTTCTGCCATGGTCGAGGACCAGGAGGTGTATCGCAACCTGTCCATGGCCGATGACCATGAAAACTTCGTCGTCAACGCTCTGCACAATTCAGCTCTGGCGACGGTCGCAGGGCCCGTGCCCAGGATTCGGCCGGATGCCACCCTTGCCAACAACCCGGGCGACGCCATCCCCTACATCAGAATGGCCAGCGACGGATCAGACGGCGATGAGCTGACCGACTACGACCTGATCGGCTCCAATGAGGAAGGCACCGGTTTGTTTGCCCTGGACCGGGTGGACCGGCTCAGCTTGCTTTGTGTGCCCTTGGGCCCGGGTCAGCCCGGCATTGGTCTCACGACTCTGGTGGCCGCCGATCGCTACTGCCGAGTGCGTAATGCCATGCTGATCCTGGATCCGCCCTGGCACTGGCGCTCGCCGGAGTCAGCGCTCCTGGGGGTCCGGGATCTGGGGTTCAGCAGCGATCATGCGCTGTTATATTTTCCCCGAGTGCGCAGTCGCGAGAGCTGGGAACGCTGGCCGGACGGCCTTCCCGCCTGCGGCGCTATTGCCGGCGTTTTGGCTGCAGAGGACGAGCGCAGCGGCGTCGGCAAGCCCCTGGATCCGGAGCACGCCGTGTTGCGCGGGGGGTTGGCCCCCCAGGGAGATGTCAGCGCTGCCCACCAGCGTATGCTGATCCGACACGGGGTCAACGTGCTACGCCGTCTAAACGGCCACACCGTCGTGGTGGGCGATGTCACCCTGGCGGGTGATCGAACCCTGATTGACGCCTGGGGCCATCTGAATCAGCGGCGGCTGGCCCTTTTCGTCGTGGACACCCTGCAGCGTCACACCCGCTGGGCCGCGGGGCCCGGCCTGACCGGGGATCCGCTCACGCAACTGCGGCAGCAGGTGCGAACCTTCTTGATCGGTTTGATGGAACAGGGCGTGCTGGCAGCCCGAACGCCCGCCCGGGCTTTCTTTCTGCGGGTCGAACCACCCGGGCCCGGTTCGGTCACCATGACCGTGGGGCTGGCCCTGGCCAAACCCGGCGATTTCGAAGTTTTCCAAATCTGCCACAGCCCTGATGGCAGCACGACCCGCAGCGCCCATGGCTCTGACCTGGGGTTGGGGGTCGCATAAGGATTGCTTGAGCCCAGCCGCCCGGACGTATCCGGGTATCGTCAGTTCTACCAGGCGGCGTCAGGGTGCGATAGCGTCAATGTATCGTGCTATCAGATTGGTGAGCATACTGGCAGAGGGACAGTCATTTTTCATTCTGCCTGGCCGTAGCCGCCGCCGCCGGGCGTTTCGATGACAAACAGGTCGCCGGCAGCCAACTCCGTCTGGTCGGCGAACTCGAGTGTCTCTTGGGAGCCATCGGCACGTAGGACTGTGTTGCGACCCGGCTTCCCGGGTTCGCCGCCGGCCAAGCCGAAGGGCGCATGGCGGCGCCGGTTGGACAGGATCGCCGCCTGCATGGGCTGTAGGAAACGGATCTTCCGCACCACGCCGTCACCACCCCGGTAGCGGCCCGCTCCGCCGGAGCCAGGGCGCAGACCGAAGTGCTCCACCCGGATGGGGTATCGCCACTCCAGCACCTCCGGGTCGGTCAGCCGGGAGTTGGTCATGTGGGTGTGCACCCCGGAGGCACCGTTGAATCCAGGCCCGGCTCCGGCGCCTCCGCACAGGGTCTCGTAATACTGATAGCGCTCATTGCCGAAAGTGAAATTGTTCATGGTGCCCTGGGACGCGGCCGCCGCGTCCAGGGCCGCCAGGAGAGCGTCCGTAATACACTGGGAAGTTTCCACGTTACCCGCCACCACCGCTGCCGGATAGCGCGGGTTGACCAGGCTGTCTGGGGGCAGTTTGATGGTAATGGGCACCAGACACCCGCCATTGAGCGGGATGTTTTCATCTACCAGCGTGCGGAACACATAGATGACTGCCGCCCGGGCAATCGCGGCCGGGGCGTTGAAGTTGGAGTCGCTCACGGCCGAGGTCCCCGTGAAGTCCACGAGGGCTTCCAGTTTGTGGCGGTCGATGGTGACCTGCACGGCGACCTGGTCACCGGTATCCAGCGCAACCTGGTAGGCACCGTCGCTGAGCCGGCTGATGGCGCGGCGGACACAGGTTTCCGCATTGGCCTGGATGTGCTCCATGTAGGCATGGACCACGTCGATGCCAAAGCGCGCAACCATACGTTCCAGTTCTGCAGCGCCTTTCTGATTGGCTGCGATCTGAGCCTTTAAGTCGGCCAGGTTCTGCTGTGGATTGCGGGCCGGGTAGGGCGGCGCGGCAAGGGCCGTCAAGAGCGCCTGTTCCTGAAAGCGGCCTGCCGCGACCAGCTTGAAATTGTCGAAGACGACGCCCTCTTCTTCGATGGAATGGCTGAAGGCCGGCATGGACCCGGGAGAAATGCCGCCGATGTCGGCGTGATGGGCCCGGGAGGCCAGCAGAAAACGCAGCGGTCCGCCCGGGGCGAATACCGGTGTGATGACCGTAATGTCAGGCAGGTGGGTGCCACCCTGATAGGGCGCATTCAGCATGTAGACGTCGCCGGGTGTGAGCGTGTCCTGGTTGCGTTTCAAGACAGCGCGCACGCTTTCGCCCATGGAACCCAGATGCACCGGCATATGGGGGGCGTTGGCAATGAGGCTGCCTTGGGGGTCGAATACCGCGCAAGAGAAATCCAACCGCTCCTTGATGTTGACGGAGTGAGCTGTGTTCTCCAGCACCACGCCCATCTGTTCCGCGATATGCATGAACAGGTTGTTGAACACTTCCAGCAGAATAGGATCTGCCGTAGTTGCCACGTCCTCGGTCTCGACCCGGGGCCGAGTGCGCTCCAGGATCAGATGGCCAAAGTGATTGACGGTGCCCTGCCAGTCCGGTTCGATCACGGTAGTGGCATGCTGCTCCACAATCAGACAGGGGCCCGGCATGCGGGCGCCGCTGCCCAGCACGCCGCGCTGGTACACAGGTGCTTCCCGC
The DNA here is from genome assembly GCA_041556855.1 of Gammaproteobacteria bacterium. Taxonomy (GTDB): domain Bacteria; phylum Pseudomonadota; class Gammaproteobacteria; order Steroidobacterales; family JBFFHS01; genus JBFFHS01. The sequence goes on along the minus strand of JBFFHS010000001.1, from coordinate 97,440 downwards.
GGCACGCCGTCGAACCAGATGGTGCGTCGGGCCACCGGCTCGGGGCGTGGGTCAGCGGCTGGGCGCCGGGTTTCGTCGCGGCTTGGCATGTGGCCGATGGCTTCCAACTCGGCTGATTCAATCACCAGGGTTTTGTCCGGCTCACGAAAGCCGAAGTGCTGCTCGTGCAAGCGGTGAAACTCGGCGGCGACCCGCTCGGCATCGGGCGCAGCCTCAGCGGGCACGGCGAGGGCGGTGTCCGAGCCTGCAATCTTGATCAGCAACCGTCGCTCGAAGCTTATCTGACCGGCCGCGGCCCCCTGCTCGGCCAGCTCGGCCGCGGCAGCGCGCTGCAGGTCGGCAAATGTCTCCGCCAATGCGGACAGAGCGGCAGCCGCGAGAGGTTCCTCGACGGCGTGCTGGCGCATGGTGCGCAGATCGGCCAGACCCATGCCATAGGCCGACAGGACGCCGGCCAGGGGGTGCAGAAAAACGCTGTCGATATGCAGGGCGTCGGCGACCTGGCACGCATGCTGACCGGCGGCCCCGCCGAAGCAGCACAGGGTGAAACGGCTGGCGTCATAACCCCGCTGCACCGAAATCTGCTTGATGGCGTTAGCCATCTTCTCCACGGCGATGCGCAGGAAGCCTGCCGCCAGCTGCGCTGGCGACACCGGCCGGGCCGCGGTCGCGCTTACCTTGTTAGCCAGAGCCTGAAATCCATCGCGCACGACCTTAAGGTCGAGCGGCTGGTCGCCCCCGCGGCCAAAGACGGGAGGGAAGAAATCCGGCTGGATGCGGCCCAACAGCAGGTTGGCATCCGTAACGGCCAGCGGGCCGCCATTGCGATAGCACGCGGGGCCCGGAAATGCGCCGGCTGACTCGGGGCCCACCTGCAGCCGCTCAGAGGCGTACTTGAGAATGGAGCCGCCCCCCGCCGCAACGGTATGAATGCGCATCATCGGCGCCGTGATCCGCACCCCCGCGACCAGCGCATCGTTGGTGCGTTCGTAACGTCCGTCGAACACCGATACGTCCGTTGATGTCCCGCCCATATCGAAGCCGATCAGCCGTTCGAAGCCGGCCCGCCGCGCGGTTTCCACCATGCCCACCACGCCGCCAGCCGGGCCCGACAGAATGCTGTCCTTACCGCGAAAGAAATCGGCCCGGGTAAGCCCCCCATGGCTTTGCATGAACAACAGCGGCGCGTCCGCATTCATGGCTTTAAGGCCGTTTTCCACGCTGCCGATATAGCGCTTCAGCACAGGTGACAAATAGGCGTCCACCAGGGTGGTGTCGCCGCGGCCGATCAGCTTGATCAGCGGGCTGACCTCGTGGGAGACGGAGACTTGTTGAAAGCCAACCTCCGCCGCGATCCGGGCGGCGGCCTGTTCATGGGCGGGATACCGATAGCCATGGAGAAACACGATGGCCACGCTGTTCAGCCCTTGCTGACGGGCCGCCATCAGGTCGCGGCGCAGGATGTCCTCGCTCAGGGGCATGACAATCTCACCGTCGGCGCCGACGCGCTCGCGTGCCTCCACCACCGTTGCGTACAGCATCTCGGGAAGCTGGATATCCAGGGCAAAAATATCCGGGCGGTTCTGATTTCCTATTCGCAGCGCATCGGCCAGACCTGCCGTCGTGACCAGCACGGTGGCATCGCCCTGGCGTTCCAGCAGCGCATTGGTGGCCACTGTGGTACCCATCTTGATGGCTTCGATGGGGGCCGTCTGCCCGCCGAGCAGGGCGCTGATTCCGGCCACGGCTGCGTCGTCGTAAGCGCCCGGATTCTCCGATAGCAGTTTGGCAGCGCGCAGCTCACCACTGGGGGTCTGGGCCACCACATCGGTGAACGTGCCGCCCCGGTCGATCCAGAACTGCCAGCGCGGGGTGTCTGTCATCAGCACATTCTGACGTAATTTGCGCGCCTGGTCAGGCGGGCACCGCCGGGCAGATCGATCTGCGCGAGTTCTGTTGCAGCAGGCCCGCGGGGCGATCCTTGCGCTGGTCGAAGCGCTCCAGTTATTTCTCGTATGACCGCGTGTGCCGCGAATGAGGCCGTCTTCCACCTGCGCGGACGATCTCCTGGGCATCCCCGTCCGTGATCATCAAGGTGGTGCCCTTACCCCGTTCCGATGCGCCCGGTCGATGCGCCACGCCGAGTATCTGCGCGGGACAGCGGGTCACGGCCGGCAGCGCTCACCAGGGAACCTTGCGAGTTCCCGGCTTGGCTGGCCATCGCAACGTGCCGCGCTTCGCGATGCAATCAGTCGGGACTGCAGGGCGTCTGGATGACGCGGATTTCCCGGGCATGACGCTGAGGATCCGGGTCTTCAACGGGGGTCACCGTGTGCAGGCTGTCCATGTAGTCACCGGGGAAACCGTGATGGCGGGCGCCCGCCACCACGAGCTGGTGGTACCAGGCATAGGGCCGCAGGGCACCATCGACGGCGCGACTATGGGCTCGATAAGTAGCCATGAGACCGTGTTCGGGATGATGAATCTCTGTCGAGCTGTAGCCGAAGCCCACGCCTTCAATCTGATCGAGTCTCCGTTTGGCCGCCAGCGTCAGCGAGTAGACAACGCCATAGATGTGGTCATCGGGGGCGGGCACGATGTCACATTTACCTGAGCCATCCAGGCTGCGCTTGTGGAAACGCAGGGCCCAGCCCCCGATCCTTACCGTGCGCGCAGCAACAGGTTCGCCCACCCGGGCGGCAAGGCGTCGCGGATAGAGGTTAGAGCCGTAGGCCAGATACGCGACGAGCTTGTCGGTCATGATATCGGGCGCCCAATCGGTCCCATGGGGACTGCCCTAGCGGGCCTCCGCCGCTGCGCCGGCGCCCTCGCTTTGCGGTGCCGCTTGATTCCCTTGCTGAGCCGGATCCTTGCGCTGCTGCGCCTTACCCAGCGCGATGGACAGGAAGCACCACACGGCAGCGAATGGCACCGTTGCCGCCGCCATGAGCGTCATGGTGCCCAGAGCGCTCAGCGCACCCTGAATGCCCGCCCCGGCCACGTCGCCACCCCGATAGAGGAACACGTCGATCAGCGGCTTGGCTTTGTATTTCTCCGCGGGCGGCACCACGCTGAACAGCGTTTCCCGCGCAGGCCGCGACATGGCATAGCGGGTGGCGCGGTGCAGCGCCTGGAACAGAGCCATCACCCCATACAGCGGCCATATCGCGAGTACGGCGAAACCGGCGACTGTGACCAGCGGTAACAGAGCCAATGTCCAGCCCACACCCAACCGCTTGATCACCCGGGTGGTGATAAAAATCTGGGTAAACAACGTTGCGCCCTGAGCCAGAGCGTCGAACTGGGCAAAGCTGCCTACACGCTGGCTGAATGTATCCGTGTTGTCGAGAATAATGCTGGCCTGAGTGAAATAGATGAGGGTGTTGGAGATCGCCATAAACACGATGAACAGAGCGATCCCCAAGAGGTAAGGCGAGCTGGCCACTGCGGTGATGCCATCCCAGAAACTGCCGCCGATCCGTTCGCCCGGTTCCGCGGCACCGGGCGCCGTGTCGGCAGCCGTGAGCTGCGAATGCTCCGATCCCACCGCCATGCGGTCCAGGGTCAACATCAGTCCGATGGCGACGACGAACAAGCTTGCGCCCGTCAGCATCAAACCCACGGGCAGATAAATGGACTCGGTTGTGCCGCTGATGACATTGGTCGCCCAGCCGCCCACCGATGCGCCCAGAGTTCCGCCGATGCCGATGAAGGCAAACATCCGCTTGCCCTGGTCAACGTTAAAGATGTCCACCATAAAGGCCCAGAACAGGCTGTTGACGAACAGATTGATCGCGCTCAGCCAGGCATAAAAGGTATAGCCCACCCCCCTGGCCAGACCGGTCTCTGCGTCGGTGCCGATAATCCCGCCGCCCGCACCCGCGTCGACGGCGAGCAGCGCGGCGAAACCGAACAGGCAGACAATGACGAACAGGTAGCCGATGGGGATGAAGCGACGTCGGTCCAGACGACTGACCACGCCGCCAAATACCAGCACCAGAACCAGAGAAACCAGAGACGTCATGACGAAAAGCCAGCGCAGTTGGCCCATGCCCCCGGAAACGCCCATGGCCTCACGCACCGGGCGAAGAAAAAAGTAACCGCAGAGAACGCAGAAATAGAACAGCGCCGCGAGCACCGCCAGGGGCAGCTCTCCGCGTTTGAAGTTAAGCGCGCGCGCCAGCCACTCGGTCATTTGATCTTCCTCATCGGCACCGCAGGAGGCGGTGACGCGTCAGTATAACGATGTTTGCTGGTGTCACCGGGAGCCTGCGTTGATAGATTTGCCGAAACAATGCGACGATGGGCGGGATTTGCTGGCTCGAGGTTCATCAGGGTTTGCCTTTCCTTAGCACAACGGGGACGCCCCACAGGCAGCCGGCAGGCCTGGCCGCGCTGGCCCCAACGAGTTTTGCGCCCGCGCGCTCACCAGACGCCGAGTATCAAGCTGCCGCGCAGGGCCGGGCAACCGCGCCGCCAGACCCCACCCGCTGCGCGGTCGGGTGTCGGCGGCGGCGCCGGCCGTGAAGATCGACACCCTTATTCGCGCCCTGCTGGCCATGGCGGTGGCCCTGCTGGCGCTGCTGATCATCGGCGCATTGCTGTGGCTGATGGACACTGCGTTAAGCGTTTGGGAGCGGCTGATGGCCGCCCCCGACTGGCTGATGGCGACCTTCTGGACGCTGTTGGCGGCCATCGTCGTGACCGTGTTCTGGCTGAGCTGGCGGCTGCTGGTGCCGCGCCGCAGATCGCGACGCCGAAAACAGCCCCAGACGCTACATCCCGCCGAGCGGCTGACGGCGGCTGAGCAACGTGGCGTCGATGTGAGCGGTGCCCGCCGCGAGCTGGACCGCCTGCAACTGGAGCGGGCGGGCGGTGAAATGACCCTGGGCTTGCTGGGCGATATGAGCTCCGGCAAGAGCACCCTGGTGCGGGCGTTGCTACCGGACGCGGACGTCGTCACTGACGTGCGCGGTGGCACCACAGAGCGACCCCAACGTTATCGCTGGACGGCGCCCAGCGGTGATGTCCTGACTCTGGTTGATATTCCCGGCACCGGCGCCGCCGCAGACGACGATGCCCTCGACGAGGCGCAGCGCTGCCACATGCTGCTGTACGTCTGTGAGGGCGATCTTACCCGCAGCCAGTTCGCTGCCCTGAGCCGGTTCCTCGCGCTGGAGAAGCCCAGCATCGTGGTCGTGAACAAGAGCGACCGCTTCAGCGCCGCGGAATTGGACTTGATCGTTGCCCGCCTCCAGGAGCGTCTGCGCGGCGCTGCTGCCGCGCGGCGGGTGCCCGAGGTGGTCAGCATCGTGGCCGGCGGCGATGAGCAGGTCGTGGACCTCACTCAGGGCGAGGAATCGGTTCGCGTCCGGCGCCGCGACACTCACGTGGAAGCGCTCGTTGCAGCGCTGTCGCGACTGCTGGCCACATCTCCCGAACTTTTAGAATCGCTGCGGGATCAAGCCGTGTTTGCTCTGGTGCTGGACCGCCTGGATGCTGCAGAAGCCCGTTTTCGCCAGTCGGAAGCCGAGCGCATTGTCGCAGGTGCGACCCGTCGCGCCGTCATCGGTGCTCTGGCAGCGGTTGGGCCAGGCACGGATATTCTTATTCAGGGTTACCTCGGGACGCGGATGGTGCGCCAGCTGTGCGAGTTATACGATGTCCCACCGAAGGACCTGGATGTGGAGCGGTTTTTGGACCTGGGCCAGAGCCGCCTTGGTGCCACCCTGCCGATCGTGCTGGCCGTGGCTGGCAACGGTCTGAAAGCGTTCCCTGGTGCCGGGACGGTCGCGGGTGGATTGCTGCATGCCGTGGCTTATGGGTTGATCTTCGACGCCCTGGGCCGCAGCCTAAGCGGCGCCCTGGCGGATTCCCACGCCCTGATACCGGAGCAGGCCGTTGCCAGATTTGAAGAGCATCTCGGCGCAGATCTTTCATCGCGCGCGACGGCTATTGCGCGGCTTGCCCTTCATCTCAAGGACGACCAGCGCGCCGGCGGCGACCGTTGAACCGGCCGCAAATCAGCTCGCTCTGGCCCAGGAGAGTCTGCGCGAACTGCTTGCCGACCGACGGGTACCCGAAGCCGTGCGCGAGGCGCTGGCTGCCGACTACACGCAGCTGGCGGCGATGCTGGAGAAAATCGAGCGCGGCCATATTCACATTGCCGCGTTGGGTCGCGTAAGCGTCGGTAAATCCTCCCTGTTGAACGCTCTGCTGGGCAAGAACGTTTTTGCCACCAGCCCGCTCCACGGCGAAACACGCACCGTGGCGCTGCAACCGTGGCAGGAAGTGGAGATCGGCGGGGTCTTTCTGATCGATACGCCCGGTCTGGACGAGGTGGCCGGTGATGAGCGCGAGCGAATGGCGCGCGAAGTGGCGGGACGAGCGGATCTGGTGCTGTTCGTGATCGACAACGATCTCACCGCGTCGGAGCACGAAACCCTGACCACCCTGTTGGGTACCCATCGGCCCGTATTGCTGGTGTTGAACAAGGCAGATCACTTCACCGATGGTCAGCGGGAGACGCTTCTGGCGGCGCTGCGGGAGTCAGTGGCCGACCAGCTGTCGGCAGCAAGCGTGCTGGCGGCGAGCGCGGCGCCTGCATCCCGCGTCTACGTCGTGACCGGTCCCGACGGTCGTGAGCGCGAGGAGCAGCGCGAGCAGCGGCCTGACGTGGCGCAGCTGCGCGATGCGTTGTGGGGCATCCTGGAACGGGAGGGCAAGACTCTGGCAGCCCTGAACGCCAGTTTGTTTGCCGGTGATCTCAGCGACCGGGTGGCGGCGCGTATTCTGGCGGCGCGCCGTAACGTCGGCGAGCGGGTCATCCACACCTATTGCCTTGCCAAGGGCGTGGCGGTGGCCCTCAATCCGGTGCCCGTCGCGGATCTGGCGGCGGCGGTGGCGATTGATTTGAGCCTGGTGGTGCACTTGTCGCGGGTCTACAACTTGCCCATGACTCGCGCCGAAGCGGGGCACCTGATGACAACCATCATTGCCCAGCTCACCGCGCTGATGGGCACGGTGTGGCTGGTGCACGTGTTGTCATCCGCTCTGAAGTTGACCACCTCGGGTTTGTCCACGCTGCTGACCGGCGGTGCTCAAGGCGCTGTGGCCTACTTCGGCACCTATGTGGTGGGCAAGGTGGCGGAGCGTTATCTCAGCCAGGGGCGCTCCTGGGGGCCGGCGGGCGCCAAGCGGGTAATTCAGGATATCCTCGACAGCCTGGACTCAGAGTCGATTATGGCCGCTGCCAGGGAGCAGATCCGTGCCCGTCTGTGAGATACCGGCGGTCGATGGGCTATGCTCGCCTTCCCGTGACGGAGCGCTCTGATGGAACGCGTTGTTGAACCGGAGCTCATGGACGACGCCGCGCAGGCTCTGGCCTATGCGCGGGCCGACTTCGCCGATCCCAATGGGGCGTTCGTCGACCAGTTCCTGGCGCGTTTCGGGACACCACCACCGGCGACTATCCTGGACCTGGGCTGCGGCCCGGCAGATATCAGCGCGCGGTTGGCCACCGCCCTGCCTGCCGCGCACGTGGACGCCCTGGACGGGTCCGCGGCTATGCTCGACTGTGCCCGTGATGTGCTGGCGGGGTATCCGGCTGCAGCGCACCGGGTCAATCTGGTCTTGAGCATGGTGCCGGTGGCGCCGGGCGTGCTGCCCCACAGCCAGTACCAGGCTATCGTCAGCAACTCGTTGCTGCATCATCTGCACGTGCCCGCGGTGCTCTGGCGGAGCGTCGCTGAACTGGGTGCGCCGGGAACGGCGGTACTGGTGATGGATCTCTATCGGCCGGCCAGCAAGGCCAAGGCGGCGGCCATCGTGGAGCAATACGCTGCCGATGAGGCGGCGGTGCTCAAAGAAGACTTCTACAACTCACTGTTGGCAGCATTCACGCCCGCGGAGGTCGAGGACCAACTGGCCGCCGCCGGGTTATCGCTGGAGATTGAAACCATCAGCGACCGGCATCTGCTCGTGTCAGGGCGCCTCAGCTAGGCATAGCCCAGGCAACGGCGCAGGCCGACGAACGCCGGCTCTAACCGCGTGATGACGTAAGTGGGGATCCCTTTCAGGTAACTGCGATAGCGCCCCTTCGCTTCGAACCGGGCGCGGAACTTGGATGCTTCCAAGGCCTTGAGTGATTGGGGCACGATGCCGCCAGCAATATAGACACCGCCGCGGGCGCCGACGGTTAATGCGAGATTGCCCGCCACCGTCCCGAGCATGGCAAAAAAATGTTCGCGCGCCAGCACCGCCAGCGGGTCGCCCTCTGCCGCCTTTCCCATGACCTGCTCGGACGCCAACTGGTCCACCTCGACGCGGTGTTGCCGGCCTACCGCCTCGTAGAGCATGACCAGTCCCGGCCCCGACAGCAGTCGTTCCGCCGAGCAATGGCCGACCTGATCCCGGATCATCTTGAGGATTTCGGCTTCCTCGTCGGTGACTGCGGCCATGGTGACGTGGCCGCCTTCGCCGCTGACGACGGCCCATCCATCGGGCGTCGGCACCAGGCTCGCGACGCCCAGACCGGACCCTGGTCCCAGCACCGCCCGGGTGGAATGCGCGTCGCCCAGCCCGCCGCCGATCTGCTCCAGCTCGTCGTGGCTGAGGTCGGGCAGGCCCGCGGCAATGGCAGCGAAGTCGTTGTAGAGCAGCAGCCGGGAGACACCCAGTTGCTTGGTCAGAGCGTCGCGCGAGATGTGCCACTGAATGTTGACCATCTGCACTTCATCACCGAGCACCGGGGCAGCAATGGCCAGCGCCGCTTCCCGGGGCTGCTCGCTCGTCGGGCGCTCGTGAAGATAGGCCAGCAGCAGCGTGCCCAGATCGGGGTAGTCACTGTTGCTGAAACGCTTCACGGCCATCACCCGGCCCGTCTCATCCAGGAGCGCGCAGCGGCTGTTGGTGGCGCCGATGTCGGCGATAAGATCCATCGCGCTATTGTCGTGGCGACGGGGGGCGCACTCAAGATGCCCGGCTAAGCAAGACCTGGCCACAGGCAACCAGACTATACTGGCGGTACGACTATCCCGGAGCGTGCTTGCATGTTGCATATCCTGCGCAGTTCATGGCGCAACCTGCAACGTCTCCTCTGCCTGTGGTGGGTGCGGTATGACGTCCAGGACGGGTGGCAGCCGGCCGCGCTACGGGTACCGGTGTGTTTCGCGCTGGAACGCGATCAGCTGCTGGATAAGCTGGTTCTGGACGACTTGTGCGTCAAGCAAGGTTGGCCACGCCCGTTTCGGCCCATGCCAGGCATCAATGCACCTGGTCGTGATGCGTGTTTATCCTTGCGCGGCTTTCGCGGGTTGATCTTTCGTCGCGTGGTCCCCAAGGACAACGCTGAGCTGCAGGCCCTGGCCCAATGGGTCGAGGATAATCCGGCGCTGGATCTACAGATCGTTCCCGTCACCGTGTTCTGGGGTCGGGCACCGTTGCGAGCCCGGTCCTGGTTGAAGCTGGTCGTTGCCGAGAGCTGGGATCTGGCGGGGCGAACCCGGCGTTTTTTCACGTTCTTGATTCACGGCCGGGATGTGCTCATCAAGGTCAGTGAGCCCGTCTCTCTCCGGCAGCTTATGCGGGAGGGCCTCGGCCTGGAACGCTCGGCGCGCAAGACCGGTCGGTTGCTGCGAATCCACTTCGCCCGTCAACGTATGGCCACCATCGGACCGGATTTGTCCCACCGGCGGCTTCTGGTCGACGAGGTGCTGGCGAGTCCCGGGGTGCGTGCGGCGCTGCGGCGTGAGGTGACCAGCGGCAAACGCAGCGAGCGCAAGGCGCGGTTGCGGGCCCGCAAGCTGGCCCGGGAGATAGCGGCCGACTATTCCTACGCCGTGGTGCGGCTCTTTGATCGAGGCCTCACCGCTGTATGGAACCGGTTATATGACGGTATCGATGTCGCCCATCTGGAAAGCCTGGAGCGCATCGCGGCCGGCAGCGAGCTGGTCTACGTGCCCTGTCACCGCAGCCATTTCGATTATCTGTTGCTCTCCTACGTCGTTCTGAAGCGCGGTTTGGCCGTACCCCATATTGCAGCGGGCATTAACCTCAATCTGCCCGTTATCGGCGCCGTGTTGCGGCGCGGCGGCGCGTTTTTCCTGCGCCGCACGTTTGGCGGCGACGCTCTGTACACGGCGGTCTTCAAAGCTTACCTGGGCGCCATTCTGGCAAAGGGTTTTCCTCTGGAATATTTCATCGAGGGCACGCGCAGCCGCACGGGCCGGCTGCTGAAGCCAAAGGCCGGGCTTCTGGCGATGACCGTACAGCACTTCGTCAACGATCATCGCCGACCGGTGGTGTTCGCACCCGTGTACTTCGGCTACGAGAAGCTGATTGAAGGGGAGACCTTTCTGGGCGAATTGCGCGGCCGCAGCAAAGAGAGGGAATCCATTGGTGGTCTGCTTCGCTCACTGGGCGCTCTGCGCGGCCAGTTCGGCCGGGTTGCTGTGAACTTCGGCGAGCCCATAGAGCTGGACCGCTGGCTGGACGCGTACAACCCGAACTGGCGTAATGAGCCGCTGGCCGATCAGTTCCGTCCCGAGTGGCTGACCCGCGCCGTCGATGACCTGGGCGAGCAGATCCTGGTCGCGGTCAATGGGGCGGCCGCCCTGAGTCCAGTTGGGCTGGTGAGCCTGGCGCTTTTAACCATGCCCAAGCAGGCCATTGTGGAGGCGGAGTTGCAAGGTCAGCTGGAGCTCCTGGTGGCTCTGGCCCGCAACTGTCCCTATGCCGCACATGTCACGGTGACGGACCTGACGCCGGTGGAGATCGTCGGCCATTGCGAGGCGTTGGGCTGGCTGAGGCGCCGCCCCCATCCCCTGGGGGACGTGCTGTTCATGGAAGAACGGCGTGCCGTGTTGGCCAGCTATTTCCGCAACAACGTCCTCCACCTGTTTGCGCTGCCGGGCCTGATTGCCTGTTGCTTAACCAATCGAGCGGAGATCTCTCGGCAGCGGGTGCAGGGCATCGTGGGGCAGATTTATCCCTTTATCCGCGCGGAGCTGTTTCTCAAGCGGGTCGAAGATCTGGGTAGGTTGGTGGGTGAAACGGTCGGCGCCATGGAACTGCTGGAGCTGTTGGATACCGGCAGCAGCGCCAGCGCTATCGCTCGACCCCGGTCGGGCGGCAGCCGCGCGGCTCAGCTGCGGCTGTGCGCCCAGTTGATGGCGACATTTCTGGAGCGCTATTACCTGGCTGTGGCCGTGCTCCTGGCCGCGGGCAGCGGCGGGCTGAATCGGGCCCGGCTCGTCGCCAGCTGCCAGCAGGCCGCCGAGCAGCTGTCGCTGATCTATGATCTGAATTCCCCGGACCTGTTTGACGCCCGCTTGTTCAAAAACTTTGTTGACATCCTCTGCGAACAGGGGCTTATTTGCGTCGATCGTGACGGTAACTTGCTGGTTGAGGACGGGCTGCCCGAGTTGGGCGCCAGTTTGGCCGCGCTGCTGCGGCCACGGGTAAGACAGACCCTGATGCAGCTGGCCGGGGCGGCCTCATCAGAGCTGGCGCCGGCGGATGTCCTGCCGGCGGGTCACAAACACGCGGTCGGCTAGGCGTTCAGGTCAGGGATTCGCTCGCTCTCCAGCCTCGCGATCATGTCCTTGAGCATCAGCTTCCGCTTCTTCAGCCGACGCAACATGATCTGATCCACCTGGGGATCGATGGCCAGGCGACCGATGACGTTGTCGAGATCCCGGTGCTCCGTACGTAACTCCTTGAGCCGCTGAGTGTTCTTAAATACTTCACTGTCTACGTTGGTGTCCACTCGTCATCCCGGGCCAGCGCCAGATAGTTCCGCTCCGGGTCTCCAAACGCCAGAAAGTAGGGGTTGAGGAGATCCTTTTTGGTGTTGTAACGCAGTGGCTGACCCTCCAGGTCAATCATATATCCACCGGCGCTCTCCAGGATAGCCTGCGCGGCTGCTGTATCCCATTCCGAGGTCGGGCCGAGGCGTGGATAGACATCCGCATCCCCCGCTGCAACCAGACAGATTTTCAACGAGCTGCCCATGGGCACCATCGCGTGGCGCGGCAACCCAGCCAGGAAGCGCTCCAGGCTCGCACCGCGATGGCTGCGGCTGCCCACAACGCGGACCGGGTCCTGGCATGGCGCGGTGACCCGGATCGTATGGGGGTCCTGGTCGGCCGCTGTTCGTTGGGCGCCTGCACCGAGTGCCCCCCAATAGGTCACGCCCAACGCTGGGGCGTGCACGGTGCCCGCAACGGCGCGGTGCCCCTCCACGAGTGCGATGTTGACGGTGAATTCGCCGTTGCGCTTGATGAATTCCTTGGTGCCATCCAGGGGATCTACCAGGTAATAGCGTTGCCAGTCGGATCGACCGGCGACGTCTTCTTGGGCTGATTCCTCCGAGAGTATGGCCGTGTCTGGATCAAGCTGCTTGAGACCAGCCACGATAATGTCGTGGGCGCGTCGGTCCGCTTGGGTTAACGGCGAGCTATCGGCCTTGTGCTCGACGGCAAACGCGGTGCCGTAGACTTCCATGATGGCCTCGCCCGCCCGGCGAGCGATGGCCACCAGGGCGGAGAGTTGAGCCGAGTCGTCCATGCGGGGTCTTCCGGCAGTCAGTCTTGGGGGGCCTTGGCTCCGGGACGCTTCGTGCGGCGCCGGCGGGGCTTATTTCCCTGCGCAGCATCCTGGTGGCGGCGCGGTGGCCGTTTGCCGCCCCGGGGCCGTTTCGGTCGCGGCGGCGGACGCTTGATGTCAGCCAATTCGGCAGCGTCCAGCTGGGCGACGGGGATGCGATGGCCGATATAGGCTTCGATATCGGGTAGGCCTACCGCGTAGGCCTCGCAGCCGAAGCTGATCGCGTCACCACTTGCACCAGCGCGGGCCGTGCGGCCGATGCGGTGCACATAGTCTTCCGGGTCTTGGGGCAGATCGTAGTTGAACACGTGGCTCACGTCGGGAATGTGCAGACCCCGCGAGGCGACGTCAGTGCCGATCAGCACCGGCAGGTCGCCGGACTGAAAATCTCTGATCATGCGCAGGCGCTTTTTCTGGGGCACATCGCCCGAGATGGCCTGGGCCTGAATGCCGTTGTGGATCAGGTAGCGTTCCAGGCGTTCCGCCTCACGCCGGGTATTCACGAATACCAGGGTGCGCTTCGCTGCCATTTTGCGCAACAGGCCGATCAGCAGAGGAATCTTTTCCTCATTGGCGGGGAAGTAGATCTGCTGGCGGACCCGATCGGCGGTGACCTTGTCCGGCTCGATGCGCACCAGATGAGGATCGTTCATGTGCTCGTAGGCGAGTTCCATGACCCGGTAAGACAGGGTGGCGGAGAACAACATGTTCAGCCGCAGGTCTCGTTCCGGCAGACGCCGCAGCAGATAGCGGATGTCCTTAATGAAACCCAGGTCGAACATGCGATCCGCTTCGTCCAGAACCATCACCTGTACGCAACGCAGACTGAAGACCTTCTGTTTGAAGTAGTCGATGATGCGACCCGGCGTGCCAATCAGGATATCGACGCCCTCAGCAAGATGCTTGCGCTGTTTTTCGTAGTCGGTGCCGCCAAAGGCGATGCCCAGTTTGAAGCCGGTATGCCGCCCCAGGGCTTGGGCGTCGGCGTGAATTTGCACCGCCAGTTCCCGGGTGGGTGCCAAGACCAGCGCCCGAGGTCCGGGCTGCCTGGACTCCAGCGGCTCGCGCTGTTCCAGCGTGTTGTACAAGGCCAGCAGAAATGCCGCCGTCTTTCCGGTGCCGGTCTGGGCCTGGCCAGCCACGTCGCGGCCCTCCAGGGCGATGGGCAGGGTCCGCGCCTGGATGGGCGTGCAATGCGTAAACCCGGCATCCGTGACACCCTGCTGCAGGGCCTCCGTGAGGCCCAGGGCCTTAAAGCTAAGGTCGGAGAGGTGGTCTGAAGCCATGATTGGGATGCATTTGCGGGACCTGGAGACTTGCATTTCGCAGGACTAGCAGTCCAAAATACTGTCCATCAGGCGCCTTGCAACGCCCCTACCAGTATTCACTGCAGAATCCCGCGCACGAACACGATACGCGATCAACTGCGACATTGTGCCTGATTGGGCAGGCCGCGTCACAGTTCTCTGCAGACCCTCCGGAACAAGCGCATGAGAGTGACCCGGGGGGTATTGAACTCATTTGACTATCTGGAACAACCGGAGGATATGGAGCGTGACCGATAAGATCGTGCATATCTCGGACGACAGCTTCGAGGCCGATGTGCTGCAGGCGGAGCAACCCGTGCTGCTGGACTTCTGGGCCGAGTGGTGCGGGCCCTGCAAGATGATCGCACCCATCCTCGATGAGATTGCCAGCGAGTACGCTGACAAGATATGTGTCGCTAAGCTCAACATCGACGAGAATCCCCAAACGCCGCCCAAATTCAATGTGCGCGGTATTCCAACCCTGCTGCTATTCAAGGGTGGCGCGGTCGCAGCGCAGAAAGTGGGCGCTGTGTCCAAGTCGCAACTGGCAGCCTTTCTGGAAGAGCACCTGTGAGAGGATATTTAGGTAATTCTGCGCGACCCCGTCCGAAATCCGGTTCGGGCCGCTCTGGCGGAGGTAAAAAGAAGTCGCGCCGCAAAAAGCCGATCATGGAAGATATGCCCGATGATGAGGATTTCGGGGTCATCGCGGCCAGTGATCTGGAAGAAACCAAGAAGGCTATGAATCTGACCGAGTTGAAGACTCGGCCGGCGTCTGAATTGGTTGAGCTTGCTCAGGGCATGGGCTTGGAGAATCTGGGTCGTTCCCGCAAGCAGGACATCATTTTTTCGGTCCTGAAAGCCCACGCTAAGAACGGCGAGGACATCTACGGCGACGGCGTGCTGGAGATTCTGCAGGACGGCTTTGGCTTCCTGCGCTCAGCCGATGGTTCCTATCTGGCGGGCCCGGACGACATCTACGTTTCTCCGAGCCAGATACGCCGCTTCAATCTGCGTACCGGCGACACCGTATCGGGACTGATTCGTCCGCCCAAGGACGGCGAGCGTTATTTCGCCCTGCTGAAAGTCGGCGAAATTAACCATGAGTCACCGGAGGCCGCGAAGAACAAGGTTCTGTTTGAAAACCTGACGCCCTATTTCCCCCGCGAACGGCTCAAACTGGAGCAGGGCAACGGCAGCACCGAGGATTTAACCGCTCGCATCATCGATATGGTGGCGCCCATCGGCAAGGGCCAGCGGGGCCTAATCGTGTCGCCGCCCAAGGCGGGTAAGACCATGCTGCTGCAGAACATCGCTGCCTCCATCGCGGCGAATCATCCCGAATGCATCCTGATCGTGCTGTTGATTGACGAGCGGCCGGAGGAAGTAACAGAGATGGCCCGCACCGTGCGGGGTGAGGTGGTTTCCAGCACCTTCGACGAGCCAGCTACGCGGCACGTGCAGGTCGCTGAGATGGTGATCGAGAAGGCCAAGCGGCTCACCGAGCACAAGCAGGACGTGGTTATTTTGTTGGATTCCATCACCCGGCTCGCGCGAGCCTATAACACGGTGGTGCCGTCCTCGGGTAAGGTCTTGACCGGCGGCGTGGACGCCAACGCCCTGCATCGGCCGAAGCGTTTCTTCGGCGCAGCGCGCAATATCGAAGAGGGTGGCAGCTTGACCATTATTGCTACCGCGCTCATCGACACGGGGTCCAAAATGGACGAGGTGATCTACGAGGAGTTCAAGGGCACGGGGAACATGGAGATCCATCTGGATCGGCGTATCTCCGAGAAACGGGTCTTCCCGGCCATTAACATCAATCGTTCCGGCACGCGGAAGGAAGAGCTTCTAACCGAGCCCGACGAGCTTCAGAAAATGTGGGTGCTGCGCAAGGTGCTGCATCCCATGGATGAGCTTGCGGCGGTAGAGTTCTTGCTCAACAAGCTGCAGGACACCAAAACCAACAGCCAGTTCTTTGAGGCTATGAAACGCTGAGACGGTCTCAGGCGCCGGCCGACGCGGATTCCCGGGCAACTGCCCGATAGCCGATATCGCGGCGGTAGAAAGCGCCGGCAAAGCTGATTTGTTCAGCAATCTCGTAGGCCCGGCGCTGCGCTTCGGTGACCGTGTCGCCAAGGGCGACCGCGCACAGCACGCGCCCGCCGTTGGTCACCACTGTGCCGTGGTCCAGCCGCGTACCGGCGTGAAATACCTTCGTCTCCGGGCTGTCCAGGGTGTCCAAGCCCGTGATGGTGGCGCCTTTGTCGTAGTGACCCGGGTATCCTCCGGCAGCCAGTACCACGCCCAGCGAGGCGCGCGGATCCCAAGCCGCCGTCGCGTTTCCCAGTTGACCGTCCAGGGCCGCCAGACATAGCGCGACCAGATCCGAGCGCAGTCGAAACAGCACCGGCTGAGTTTCCGGGTCGCCGAAGCGACAGTTGAATTCCAAGACCCGGGGCTGACCGGCGTCGATCATAAGCCCCGCGTACAGAAACCCACGATAGTGAATACCCTGAGCCTTGAGTCCCGCCACCGTAGGCCTCATGACACTTGCCATGATGGTATCGTGCAGCGCCGCGGTCACCACCGGAGCCGGAGAGTAGGCGCCCATGCCACCCGTGTTGGGGCCCCGGTCGCCCTCGTCCCGGGTTTTGTGATCCTGGGAACTCGCCAGGGGAAGGATATCCTCGCCGTCTACCATGGCGATGAAGCTGGCTTCCTCGCCGGAAAGAAATTCTTCGATAACCACCTGGGCGCCGGCGGTGCCAAAGGCGTTGTCCTCCAGCATATTTCGGACCGTGGCCTCGGCCTCGGCGAGGGTCTCGGCGATGATCACACCCTTGCCGGCTGCCAGGCCGTCTGCCTTGATGACGATGGGCATGGCCTGGCCGCGCAGGTAGTCCAGGGCGGCGTCCAAATCCGTGAAACTTCCGTAGCTGGCGGTGGGTATACCGTGCTGGGCCAGGAAGGCCTTGGTGAATGCCTTGGAGCCTTCCAGTTGGGCCGCCGCCTGACTGGGTCCGAAGCACTTGATGCCGGCTGCCGCAAAACGATCCACGATGCCCGCCACCAGGGGCTGCTCCGGTCCCACGATGGTCAGGCCAACGGCCTCGGATTGGGCAAGTTCCAGCAGGCCATCGATGTCCTCGGCGGCCACGGCAACGTTACGTACGCCGGGCTCGCTGGCCGTGCCGGCGTTGCCGGGTGCGACCAGCACCTCTGTGACCAGCTCCGATTCACTTGCCTTCCACGCCAGGGCGTGCTCCCGGCCGCCGCCGCCTACCACCAGAACTTTCATGCCTGCTCCGCGTTGCTAATGTCGGAAATGGCGCATGCCCGTAAAGACCATGGCCAGGCCGTGTTCATTGGCTGCCTGGATCACCTCGTCATCGCGGATGGAGCCGCCGGGCTGAATGACCGCGCTGATGCCCAGCTCCGCTGCCGCGTCCAGGCCATCCCGGAACGGGAAAAATGCATCGGACGCCATGACGCAGCCGGCAATGTCCAGGCCCTCATCGCTGGCTTTCATGGCTGCGATACGGGTGCTGACCACGCGGCTCATCTGACCGGCGCCTATTCCCAAGGTCTGCTGATTGGCACAGAAGACTATGGCATTGGACTTGACCTGCTTCACCACCCGCCAGGCGAAGCGGAGATCGAGCCACTGCTGCTCCGTGGGTGCGCTTGCAGTGACGACCTGCATCTCCGCCGGTTCGCCCAGGTCCGGATCCTGAACCAGCAATCCCCCGCTGACGGACTTGAGCTGCGGACTGGCGTCCGCGTTGCTATGGGAACCTGTCACCAGTACGCGCACGTTCTTCTTCCGGCCCAGCGCGGCCTGCGCTTTGTCCGTCACCGCGGGCGCGATTAAGACCTCCACGAACTGCTTAGCGAGAATGGCTGCCGCGGTCGCCTCATCCACTTCCCGGTTGAAGGCAATAATGCCTCCGAAGGCAGAGGTTGGGTCCGTTTGAAAGGCCCGCTCGTAAGCCGCAAGCGGCGTGTCGCCCAGGGCCACGCCGCAGGGGTTGGCATGTTTCACAATGACGCAGGCACAGGTATCGAATGCGCGGACGCACTGCAGGGCGGCATCCGCATCAGCCAGATTGTTGTAGGACAGAGCTTTCCCTTGGAGCAACCGGGCGGATGCCAGACTACCGGCCGGAGGCGTTGCGCTGCGGTAGAAGGCTGCTCCCTGGTGCGGGTTCTCCCCGTAGCGCAGCCGTTGAGCCCGTTGAAAGCTCAGCCGGAGTGTTTCGGGGAACGCGGTCCGCTCGATCTGCTGGCTGAGATAATCGGCGATGGCGCTGTCGTACTCCGCGGTGTGTGCGAAGGCCTTGGCGGCGAGCACGAGCCGGAGCCGTTCCAGTTGCTCGGCGTCGTCGTTACGCAGCGCCTGGATCACGGACGGATAATCGCTGGGATCCACGATAACCAGCACGCGGCCGTGATTCTTGGCCGCCGCCCGGAGCATAGCGGGGCCGCCGATATCGATGTTTTCGATCGCGTCGGCGAAACTGCAGTCCGGTGCCGCGATGGTAGCCTGGAATGGATACAGGTTGACCACCAGTAAATCGATGGGCGCGATGCCATGCTCGTCCAGAACCGCATCGTCCAAGCCGGCCCGGGCGAGCAGGCCACCGTGCACCGCCGGGTGCAGTGTCTTGACCCGGCCGGCCATGATCTCGGGAAAGCCGGTCACAGCCGAGACATCCTGAATGTCCAGACCCGCGGCGCGCAGCGCCGCGGCGGTGCCGCCGGTAGAGATCATGGACACGCCCAGAGCCTGCAACTCGCTGGCGAATTCGGCCAGGCCCTGTTTATCGGAGACGCTTAACAGGGCGCGTCGGACGCGGCTCATACCGGTCTCAGGCGCCGGCTATTTGGCGGGCAGGTTGTGATCGCGCAACTTCTTGCGCAGCGTGCCCCGGTTGATCCCCAGTATGTCCGCCGCCTCGCTCTGATTCCCGCCGGTGTAATCGAGCACGGCCCGCAGCAGCGGTTTCTCTACCTCGCCCATCACCAGTTGGTATAGAGCGGCGGGGCGGTGCCCGTTGAGAGTCGTGAAGTAGCTCCGCAGAGCTTCATCCGTGAGCTTGCTCAAGGGCTTGTTGCGGACCCTGATGTCGGACGTCTTCGTAGCGCCGCGTTTTTTCTTTTTGCTGATTGTCCGTGCCACGGCGGCTCCCCAACTCGGTAACTCAGGCGGCCGCGGCCTCCTTGAGCCGTTCAAACAGTATTAACGTGTATTTGATTTGCTCGGCAGCAGACTCAACCCGGACTATGCGCTCCCGAAGCCGACGACTGTTCGGCTGGTGTTGGAAATACCAGCTCAAATGTTTGCGTGCGACTCTGACCCCCGTGAACGCGCCGTAGAAGACATAAAGACTGTCGAGGTGGTCAAGGATAATATCACGGAGTTCTGACAATGAAAGCGCAGCAGGTTGCATGCCAGTTCGCAAAAAGTTTGCAACATGCCCGCAAAGCCAAGGCTGTCCGCGCGCCGCACGGCCAATCATTACACCGTCGGCGCCAGTGTAATCAAGCACCCTTGAAGCTTTTCTAGAACTGTCAATATCACCGTTGGCGATCACGGGAATGCTCACACTGGTTTTGATTTTTTTTATCGTGTCGTATTCCGCTTTACCAGAAAACATGCAGTTACGCGTTCGACCATGGACAGTCAGCGCGGCGATTCCAGCATGTTGCGCAATTTCCGCTATTAGCACGCCGTTGCGCTGGTCCGGTGACCAGCCGGTGCGCATCTTCAACGTGACCGGTACATGCACTGCTGCGACGACCGCAGCGAGCATGCGGCTGACCAGATCCGGGTCCCGCAGCAGTTGAGAGCCGGCGCGCTGCTTGCAGACCTTCTTGGCCGGACAGCCCATGTTGATATCGACAATATCAGCCCCGCGATCGACCGCTGCCCGTGCGGCGTTGGCCAGGGTGGTGGGCTCACCGCCGGCGATCTGAATGATGACAGGGCCCGGCTCGCCGTCATGGGCAAGCCGGCGGCGCGTTTTTTGCGTGTCCCACAGGCCGACGTCCGCATGGATCATTTCGGCGGGCGTCAGGTTAGCGCCCAGCCGACGGCACAGGCGGCGAAAGGGCAGGTCGGAAATGCCGGCCATGGGGGCCAGCGCCACCGGGCGGTGCAGATGAAACTGGCCGATGCGCATGTTTGCTGCCGCTTAAAACACGTTGTCGTTGGCGCAGCGCAGGCGGTTCGCGCCGCTGGGCACGCACACGTCCAGTTCGAAACCGTAGGCGTCTTCGCCGGGGTCAACGACCGTCAGTTGAGCCGCAACCCGCGCCCCCGCAGCCATCAGTTCGCCCGGGCCTGGTGCTCGGGGGAGGTACTCCCCGGGCTTGAACACCCGACTACCTACCCGTTCATCCCAGCGGTCCTTCAACTCCAGGCGGATATAGGGATGGGGCTGACTCCGGGGGCCCCGATTGAGCAGCGTGGCCCTGATGGTCAGGCGACCTTGACCATTCTGATCGGGTCCCGCTGTGGCGGCCCAATCGTTGATCTGGTACTGCTCCACATCCCAGTTCGGTGCCAGGCCAATACCCAGTGTGCCGTACACGGCTCGCACCACTGGACCGAGCAAAGCCTGACTGGCCAACGCGTTGCGGTAGTGATAGGCGAGTTGCAGCATCAACAGCGTGGCGAGGCTCGCCACAGCCATGCGCCATCGGCGGCGCCTGACATCCGGGCTGCCGGTTGCGCTTGCGGCTCCCGCCCAGGGTCGAGTCTCTGCGGCTTCAGCCTCAGCCCGCGTCTGCTCCAGATCGGTAACATCGTCATCGCTTGGAGCGGACTGGTCTGACTCGCTCTCACCCGCGAAGGCCTCCTCGGTCTCCGCCGCCGACTGTTCCGCGGGCTCGCCAGGCCGGTCGTCATGGGTTTCGGCGACCAGGTCTTGCGCATTCGCCGCGGCCCAGTCATCGCCCGTGTCCTCGGCCCGCTCCTCATGCCCCGCCTCGGCCGCGCCTTCATCGGTCTCCGCCGCCGACTGCTCCGCGGGCTTGCCAGGCCAGTCCTCATCGGTTTCGGCGACCAGGTCTTGCGCATTCGCCGCGGCCCAATCATCGTCGCTGTCCTCGGCCCAATCCTCATGCTCTGCCTCGGCCGTGTCTTCCTCGGTCTCCGCCGCCGACTGCTCCGCGGGCTTGCCAGGCCAGTCCTCATCGGTTTCGGCGACCAGGTCTTGCGCCATCGCCCCGGTCCAGTCATCGCCCGTGTCCTCGGCCCACTCGTTATGCCCCGCCTCGGCCGGGCCTTCCTCGGTCTCCGCCGCCGACTGCTCCGCGGGCTTGCCAGACCAGTCCTCATCGGTTTCGGCGACCAGGTCTTGCGCCATCGCCGCGGTCCAGTCATCGTCGCTGTCCTCGGCCTGCTCCTTATGCCCCGCCTCGGCCGGGCCTTCCTCGGTTTCCGCCGCCGACTGCTCCGCGGGCTTGCCAGGCCAGTCCTCATCGGTTTCGGCGACCAGGTCTTGCGCTATCGCCCCAGTCCAGTCATCGCCCGTGTCCTCGGCCCAGTGTGCTTCGGTATCGGCGGGCCAATCCGTATCGGTGGCCTCGGCGTCGCTTGCGGGGGCACGGTACGGTCCCGTCTGTGCCAGATCGTCTTCCAGCGCTTCGGCATCCGGCGCCGGCTGGGCATCCAGCCACTCAGCCGGCGGTTGCCGCTCAGCCGTGGCAGCCGCCGCCTCTTGTCCCTCCTCGGGCCATGATGCTTCGCCGGTATCTGTCTCTTGCTCCGATGCAACAGCTTTTGCGTGCCGCCCGTCATCTGCAGCGTCAGTCAACGCTTCAGATTCAAGCAAGGTGCGCCAGATGTCGGGCGGCAGCTCGAAATCCGGCGACTCGTCCGGATTTATCGGTGCCGCCAGGGCCCGGTTTTCCATCGCCTGGGTCTCGCTGCTGATTTCCCCGGTGGCGCTGAGGTCGCTCTCAAACATCCCCTCAAGCTCGTCGTCTGCTTGCTCACCCGCCGGGTGCAGTTCCGTATCCGCCTCAGGGAACGTCAGCACTTCGTGCTCGGCGGTCTCGTCCAAATCATCGGCCAAGCTCGCCGGCGGCTCCGTCACCGGCTCTGAGAACTCATCGGCGCGGGGCGCATGGCTGGCCGCGACCTGAGCATCAGGCTCGTTCGGCACCTCTTCCAGGTGCGCAACCGCGGGGAACACGTGATTGCAGCGCCCGCAGCGAACCTGCCCCGACGCCTGCCTCAAAAGCGCCACGGTGATGCGAAAGGTAGTGTTGCAGGAGGGGCAGCGGGTCAGCAGCATGGTGAAGTCCTGGGCACCT
The DNA here is from genome assembly GCA_041556855.1 of Gammaproteobacteria bacterium. GTDB lineage: Bacteria > Pseudomonadota > Gammaproteobacteria > Steroidobacterales > JBFFHS01 > JBFFHS01. The sequence continues at coordinate 75,202 of JBFFHS010000001.1, read as the reverse complement.
CGGAGAAGAGTTTAAGGAACCTGCTGATATGAAACAAAGTCGCCGCAAGCAGCCGTTAGTTCGCGGCTGGCCGGGTTCGGGCCGCCAGGCGTACCCAACCGTCACGCTCGGCTGGCGCTGAGAAGCTGAACCACGGTTCATAGGCCGCAATGACGCCCGCCGCCTGCCCAACCAGGATGCCGCTCAGGATGAGCTCGCCGGGTGGTCGAACTCGGCCCGCCAACTGTGCGGCCAGGTTTTTCAGTGTTTCTGAAAGGATATTGGCAATGAGAATGTCCACAGTCTTATCCGCCAGCGCTGCGGGTTCCCCGATGGTGAGCTGGTCGCGGACGCCGTTGGCGCGGGCGTTGCGGTCGCACGCGCCCAGAGCCTGGGCATCGATGTCCAGCGCGTAAACATGCTCCGCCCCCAGGCGTGCGGCGGCGATCGCGAGCAGACCAGAACCGGTCCCGTAGTCGCACACGCTGCGACCACCCAGATCCGCTGCCACCAGCCACTCCAGACACAGGGCAGTGGTGGGATGCTGCCCCGTGCCGAAGGCGAGACCGGGCGACAGTCGCACGACGACGTCATCGGGGTGGGCTGGCGGATCGTCTGCGGGTAGGACCGTGAGCCGCTCGCCGAAGCGCAGTGGCTGCCAGTGTGCCCGCCATGCATTGTGCCAGTCCTCATCCGTCAGCGACCGTTCCCGCACCGCAATGGGCGTGCCCAGCGCCTCGCTCAGGGTTGTGCCGAGCCGCCGCGCCTGGATGGGCTGTTCGAACAACGCCTCTACGCGTACCTGCGGCCATATGGGTAGATCGCCCGGCGCCGGCTCAAAGAGCGCGGTATCGCCGGCATCGGCGAGGCTCACCGCCGCGGCGCCGGCCAATTGCAGCAGCGCTTCGGCTTGGGCTAACGCGTTCTGGGCTACGGTGAGCTGAATAACGGTCCACATGGTCGCAACGCGGGCGCCCGCGCGGTTGGCTAGAGGCCCAGCCGTTTTTCCAGATAGTGAATATCGGTGCCGCCGGTCTTGAAGGCGGAATGCTGGCAGATCTCCTGATGCAGCGCGGTGTTGGTCTTGATGCCTTCCACCACCATTTCAGCTAAGGCCACGGAAATACGGGCCAAGGCCGCATTCCGATCCTCACCGTGGGCAATGAGTTTGGCGATCAGCGAATCGTAATAGGGCGGCACTCGATAACCGCTGTAAAGATGACTCTCCACGCGGATGCCCGGTCCGCCAGGGGGATGCCAGAGGTCTACCGTTCCGGGCGAGGGGAGAAAAGACCTGGGATCTTCGGCGTTGATGCGGCATTCGATGGCGTGGCCGCGAATTTCAATGTCGTCCTGAGTGAACCACAAAGGTTCACCCGCTGCGATTCGCAGCTGGGCTTTGACGATGTCGATGCCCGTAATCATCTCGGTTACCGGATGCTCCACCTGGACACGGGTGTTCATTTCGATGAAAAAGAACTCGCCGTCCTCGTAGAGAAATTCGAAAGTACCCGCGCCGCGGTAGCCCATGTCCAGGCAGGCTTCTACGCAACGATGGCCGATATTGGCGCGCTGCTCCGGCGTTATCCCCGGCGCGGGCGCCTCTTCCAGTATTTTCTGATGCCGGCGCTGCATGGAGCAGTCTCGTTCACCCAGGTGCACGGCGTTGCCGTGGGTATCCGCGAGCACCTGGAATTCAATGTGGCGCGGCCGCTCGAGGAATTTCTCCATGTAGACGGTGTCATTGCCGAAGGCCGCCGCCGCTTCTGCCCGGGTGATGGTGACGGCGCCGGTGAGGCTGCCTTCGGCATGGACTACCCGCATGCCACGACCACCGCCGCCGCCGGCGGCTTTGATAATGACCGGATAGCCGATGTCCCTGGCTAGCCGCAGGTTTTCCTCCGGGCTGTCGCCCAGGGGTCCGTCGGAGCCGGGTACCGTTGGTACGCCAGCGGCTTTCATGGCGCGGATGGCGGAGACTTTGTCACCCATCAAACGAATGGTTGCAGCCGTTGGGCCGACAAAAATGAAACCGCTCTCTTCGACCCGTTCGGCAAAGTCGGCATTCTCGGATAGAAAGCCGTAGCCGGGATGAATGGCCATGGTATCCGTGACCTCGGCGGCGGCGATGATGGCCGGCATGTTCAGGTAGCTTTCTGTGGACGGCGGCGGTCCGATGCATACCGTTTCGTCTGCCAGCAAAACGTGTTTCAAGGTGGTATCGGCGGTGGAGTGGGCTGCCACGGTTTTGATGCCCAGCTCGCGGCAGGCGCGCAGGACTCGCAAAGCGATCTCGCCGCGGTTGGCAATGAGCAGCTTGTCAATCATGGCAGCGATAGCAGCGGCTCACTCGATAATGAACAATACCTGACCGTATTCCACAGGCTCACCGTTCTCCACCTGAACGCTCACCACCCGGCCGGCGACGTCGGTTTCAATCTGGTTCATCATCTTCATGGCCTCGATGATGCACAGCGTGTCACCCGCCTCAACCTGAGACCCGATTTCAACAAAGGGTCGGGCACCCGGCGTCGGCGAAGCATAAAAGGTGCCCACCATGGGTGCGGTGACCTCGTGGCCTGCTGCCGGTGCCGGTGCGACCGCTGGCTGCGCTTCCGGGATGCTCGCGGCATCGGGGTTGGGTGGCGCCGCCGCTGGTATCGGCATGGCCACGGGTGCCGCCATGCCGCCCTGGGGATAACGGCTGATGCGGACAGAGTCGTCCCCCTCGCTGATTTCGATCTCGGCGATGCCCGACTCTTCCAGCAGCTCGATAAGTTTCTTGACCTTGCGAATGTCCACGCTCGAATCCCCCGTCGAACCTGATCTATTTGAGATGCCGGATTGCGGCCGCCAGCGCCAGCTCATAGCTGTCGGCGCCGAACCCCGAGATCGTGCCCACCGCGATATCCGCAAAAAACGATTGCTGCCGGAACGCCTCGCGGGCGGCCACGTTGCTCAGATGAATCTCGATGAAGGGGATCGCCACTGCCAATAACGCGTCCCGCAAGGCTATGCTGGTATGGGTAAATGCGGCCGGGTTGAACAGGATGAAATCGACCTGGTCATCCTTGGCCTGGTGGATCCGCCGCACCAGCTCGTGTTCCGCGTCGCTCTGGAAGGCCGCCAGCCGCATGCCTTTGTTGTCGGCAAGAGCCGTCAGACGCTTCTCGATTTCCGCCAGGGACACCTGACCGTAAACGCCCGGTTCCCGGGACCCCAGCAAATTGAGATTCGGTCCGTTTAATAGCAGAAGGGAACTCATGAAAATGGGATTTCCTGAGAAATAGCTGCGAGATCGGCGCTTTTAAGCGCGTGTTTGCGCTATTTTACAGAATTCCGGTGGTTCGTCGAGCCCTTAGAGGCGACCCGCCATGCGCCGCCGCGCCTGTTCCAGGCCCAGGGTTCCGGCGGCGATATCCACGAGCACTTTGGCGTAATTGTCCAAATCCCCGGCAGTGATCTCGCCCGTATGCACGGCGAGAATCTGGCCGCCGGATGCGGTGAATACGGTGAAGGGCAGGGCAAGAAAATCCGCACCAAAGGCTTCCGCCGCTGCCATGGCATCCGCCTCACCCACCAGGATCGGATAGTTGAAATTCATCTCCGGTGCAAATGCGGTGACGTCATCCAGTCGGTCCACCGCGATACCCAGCACTTGGGCTCTGGCGCCCTGGGCTGACTGAAAGGCCGTCAGGAGCGGGATTTCCCGCAGGCAGGGCGCGCACCATGTGGCCCAGAAATTGATGATCAAACCTCGATCTCCGGCCCAGTCGCGGATGGCGCGTGGCGTACCGGACAGATCAGGCAGGCTGACATCGGGCAGTTCAAGCACCGTGGCAGGCTGCAGCGGCCGTGGGGTGAGGGCGGAATAGGTCAAGAACCCGCCCACCGCAGCAGCGGTCAGCGCCAGGACGATGATGAGTATTTTGGTTACCGGACTCATGCCGCCGGAATTCTACAGATTTGCGGCGCGATTGACGTGAGCCGCGAACTCGGTGGCCGGGACGTAGCCCACCAGCCGGTACCCGCGCAGCTCCTCACCCTGCGGGTTGAAGAACGCTATCGTGGGCGGACCGAAAATGCCGAAGTACCGCAGCAGCGCCTGGTGATCCGCGTTGTTTTGCGTGACGTCGGCGCGCAGCAGCCGATAGGGCTCAAGGGCGGCGTGGACGTTCGCATCGGTGAAGGTGTACTCCTCCATTTCTTTGCAGGAGACGCACCAGTCGGCGGTGAAATCCACCATGACCGGTTGACCCGCTGCCCGTGCGGCAGCCAGGTGATCTTCCAGCGCCGCCACCGTCTGGATAGGCCGAAAGTTCAGCTCGGCGGTTTCGCTGCTACCGGCCCCGCCAGCCACCAGAAGATTGCGCGGCAACGGCCGCAATGGATTGTCCCCACCCAGGGTTGCGCCCACCAGCATCAGGGCGCCGTAGAGGCAGGCCATCAAGCCCAAGCCCTTGCCCAGACGGCGGCTGTTGGTGGCGCCTTCAGCCAGTGGTTCCAGGGCACCCATGAAGACACCGGTGAGGAACAGCAGCGCCGCCCACAGAGACAGCGTGACAGCACCCGGCAGCACCCGCTCCATCATCCAGATGGCCAGGCCCAGCAGCATGACGCCGAAGCCCGCTTTGACGGTGTTCATCCAGGGTCCTGCCTTGGGCAACAGCTTGCCGGCGGATGCGCCCACCACCAGCAGCGGCGAGCCCATGCCCAGGCTGAGCACAAACAGCGCCAGGGCCCCGCGCAGCGCGTCACCGGTCTGACCGATTACCGCCAGAGTGGCCACCAGTGGTGGCGCGACGCAGGTGGTGACAATCAGCGCCGACAGTGCCCCCATGATTGCAGTACCCACAAACGTGCCCGCCCGTTGGCGGTTGGCCATGTCCGCCAGCCGGGTTTGAATGAAGGCGGGCATCTGCAACCCGTAGATGCCGAACATCGCCAGAGCCAGCAGCACGAACAAGCCGGCGAACAGCGTGATGACCCAGGGTGCCTGGAACAGCGCTTGAACCTGGGCACCTGCCACCGCGGCCAGCGCGCCCGCGGCCGTGTAGGTCAGGGCCATGCCCATGACGTAAGTCAAGGACAGGGCGAAACCTCGACCCGCGGTGACGTGGCCACCTTGGCCTGCGATGATCCCCGAGAGAATGGGGACCATGGGCAGCACGCAGGGTGTAAAGGCGAGCAGCAGGCCCAAGCCGTAAAAGGTGGCCAGCATCAGGACCCAGGATCCGCCGACGATCAGCCCGGCCAGCCGGTCTTGCTCGGAAATCATGCCGCCGCTGCTGTCCGTTCCAAGGCCGGCGCTGGCGGCAAAGCTGGCGCTGGCCGGAAGCAGGAAAGCAATCTGTTCTTGCAGCGGCGGATAGCAAATGCCGTCTTCCTGGCAGCCCTGGAAAAAGGCTGTCAGGGTGATGCTTGCGGCGGCCGGCGATGCCCGGCTGAAGGGCACTTCCGCCTCCACGTAGTCGTAGAAGACTTCGGTGTCGCCGAAATGCTCGTCATATTTTGGAACGCCGGCTGGCAGGCGCGGGGTGCCGAGCTGGATGGTCTGGCCGTCGACGCTGAAAGAGAACTTGTCCCGATACATGTAGTAGCCGGGCGCGATCTGCCAGCTCACTGCGATCTGATTGGCGTTATCCACCCGCAGATCAACACTGAAGGCAGATGCCGCGGGCAGCGGGTTGCCGCCGCCCGTCCCACCGCTCAGCAGGGTGCTGAGCGGATTGGTCGGCTGGCTGCCGCCAGGCAGGGCGACTGTGCGGCTCCATCGCTGGGGCGGATAACAGATGCCGATGTCGGCACAGCCCTGGAGGCGAAGATTAAGGGCCAGCTCGGGCGCGCCAGCGGTGCCATAGGGGATGCTGATGGCGAAATCGCCGCGATAGATCTCCATCTCGCCGAAGAATTCGTCCTGATAGATCTTGCCCTTGGGAAACCGGGCTTGCTGGAGTGTGACGCCTGGGGTGCCGCTCTCAAACGCGAAGCGTTCCCGATACAGGTAGTACCCTTCAGGCACAGAGAAGGACAGCGTGATCGTTTCCGCCCCGGCCTGGGCGACGTAGGGGAAGGCCTCTTCGGGGGGCAGAATGTCCGGATCCGCGGCCGGTAGCAGCGTGGGCGCCAGCAGAAGTAATGTCAGGCTCAGGCTTCGCACGTCACAGGTCCTCACCGTCCACGGACTCGAGCAGCCAGTCCAGATAAGCGCTGGAGCCGTCTTTTACAGGGACCGCCAGGACCTCCGGGAGTTCATAGTCGGACAGCTCCTGGATAAGCCGCCGGACCGCTGCCAGGACCTTCTCGGAGCTCTTGATCAGGAGCAGCACTTCGTCATCCTGCTCAACCCTGCCCTGCCAGCGGTAAACGGACCGCACCCCGCCAATCACGTTCACGCAGGCCGCCAGCCGGGACTCCACCAGCCGGGTGGCCAGAAGCCCAGCGGCTTCCGGGTTCGGGCAGGTGGTCAGCACCACAAGCGCATCCTTCCGACCAGGCATGTCCGCTTCATCTCAAGGGGGGGAGCCGAAGGATAGCCAGCGGGCTCAGCCTTGTCATGGACTTCTATCCCAAAGCCTTGAAATCCCTAAATCGGACACTATCATTAGCACTCCCAAGCGGTGAGTGCTAACGTTCGTGAGTGCTCCCGATTAGTGAAAATTCATATATAAAACAGGGCGTTAAAAGGAGATTCATCCATGAATATTCGTCCGCTTCATGATCGCGTCATCATCAAGCGTATGGAAGAAGAGCGCACTTCACCCGGTGGCATCGTGATTCCGGACTCGGCAGCCGAAAAACCCATCAAGGGTGAAGTCGTGGCTGTGGGCCAGGGCAAAGTGCTGGAGAACGGCGATGTCCGCGCTTTGGAGCTGAAGGCCGGCGACAAAGTGCTGTTCGGCAAGTATTCCGGTACCGAAGTGAAGGTGGAAGGCGAAGAGCTGTTGGTCATGCGCGAAGAAGACGTCATGGCCGTGATCGAAGGCTAAGCCTGTCCCGCAAGTTATTAACATCAGAATTTCAAGGAGACTTCAATGTCTGCGAAAGAGGTGAGGTTCAGCGACGAAGCGCGCCAGGGCATGCTGAGGGGCGTGAACGTTCTGGCCAACGCCGTCAAGGTGACCCTCGGCCCGAAGGGCCGCAATGTAGTGCTCGAGAAGAGCTTTGGTGCGCCCACGGTCACGAAAGACGGTGTGTCAGTCGCCAAGGAAATCGAGCTGGAAGACAAGTTCGAGAACATGGGTGTGCAAATGGTCAAAGAGGTGGCTTCCCAGACCTCTGATCAGGCCGGCGATGGCACCACCACGGCGACCGTGCTTGCTCAGGCCATTCTTCGCGAGGGCCTGAAGGCTGTTGCGGCGGGCTTTAATCCCATGGATCTGAAGCGCGGTGTCGACAAGGCCACGGCCGCCCTGGTGACCGAGCTGGAGGCGCTGTCCAAGCCCTGCGAGGATGACAAGGCCATCGCCCAGGTGGGTACCATCTCCGCCAATGCGGACGCGGCGATTGGGCAGATTATCGCCGAGGCCATGCAGAAGGTGGGCAAGGAAGGCGTGATCACCGTGGAAGAGGGCTCGGGGCTTGATAATGAGCTCGATGTCGTGGAAGGCATGCAGTTCGATCGCGGTTACCTGTCGCCTTACTTCATCAACGATCAGCAGAGCCAGGCGGCGGAGCTGGAGAATCCCTTCGTGCTGATTCACGATAAGAAAATCTCCAACATCCGTGACCTGCTGCCGTTGCTGGAGGGCGTGGCCAAGTCCAGCCGGCCGCTGTTGATCGTTGCCGAGGATGTGGAAGGCGAGGCCCTGGCCACGCTGGTTGTGAACAATATCCGAGGCATCGTCAAAGTCGCCGCCGTGAAGGCGCCGGGCTTCGGCGATCGGCGCAAGGCCATGCTGCAGGACATTGCCATTCTCACCGGCGGTCAGGTCATCTCCGAAGAGGTGGGCCTGAGCCTGGAGAAAGCCACTTTGGAAGATCTGGGTGAGGCCAAGAAGATCCAGGTCACCAAGGAGAACACCACGGTCATCGACGGCGCCGGACGCAGCGAGGACATCAAGGCCCGCGTCGAGCAGATCAACCGCGAGATCGAGGATTCCACGTCCGACTACGACCGGGAGAAGCTCCAGGAGCGGGTGGCCAAGCTGGCCGGCGGCGTGGCTGTCATCAAGGTTGGCGCTGCCACCGAGGTTGAGATGAAGGAGAAGAAGGCCCGCGTCGAAGATGCGCTGCACGCAACCCGTGCGGCTGTCGAAGAGGGCGTGGTCCCGGGCGGCGGCGTCGCTTTTCTGCGCGCTATCGTCAACCTCGGCGATCTGACCGGCGACAACGACGATCAGGACGTGGGCGTCAACATCCTGCGGCGGGCGATAGAGGAGCCCCTGCGCCAGATCGTGGGCAACGCCGGTGAAGATTCATCGGTGGTGCTGAATGCGGTCAAGAACGGCGAGGGCAACTATGGCTTCAACGCTGCCACGGGCGAATATGGTGACATGATCGCCATGGGTATCCTGGATCCCACCAAGGTGACTCGCTTCGCGTTGCAGAACGCAGCGTCGGTTGCGGGCCTGCTGTTGACCACGGAGGCCATGGTGGCCGAGGCGCCCAAGGAAGACATGCCGGCACCCCCGATGCCCGACATGGGCGGCATGGGCGGCATGATGTAAAGACAGGCTTTCGCCAAGCCGTGAAAAAGCCCCGCCTGGTGCGGGGCTTTTTTTTGGCGGGGAGTTCAGGCTGGAATCAGCTCAGGCCATCGAGCAGACTTGATCACCAGCAGCGCAACTTGCAGTAAAGTCGTAGGCTCCCTCCCCTTGAGATTCCCTGGCCGTCGATGGCATTGCCCCGCCCTAACGACCTGCCCGACGTCCTCAGCGCGCGCTGGGGGAACGTCAATGATCGCTTGAGCGCGGCGCCGGCGCTGCTTGCCGCGCTCAGCGGCCATGCGGGCGCGGCCGACAGCGCGGCTCGAGTGCTTATCGTAAGCGAGTTCGTGCTGCGCACCCTGCTGCGCTATCCGGAGCAGTTTGTTCGCCGCCTGGAACAAAACGAGTGGTTCGCCCCACTGGATCCGGACGCGCTGCGGGACCGTTTGACGTTCAGTGCTGCGGAGTCGGAGGCGCAGGTGCTCAGAGCGCTGCGCATGGCGCGCCAGCTGGAACTGGCGCGGATTGCCTGGCGCGATTTAACGGGTGATGCGGACCTGGCTGAGTCTCTGGCGGATCTGTCCGCGGTCGCTGAGTGCTGTATCGAGGCGGCGATGCGTTACGCCATGGAATTGTTGACGGTCCGCTACGGCCAGCCGAGCGACCAACAGGGGGAGTTCGTGAACCCTGTAGTTCTGGGGATGGGCAAGCTGGGTGGCGGCGAGCTCAATTTTTCCTCGGATGTGGATCTGATTTTTCTTTACGAAGCGCCGGGAACGACCAATGGCGACCGTCCCTTGGATAACGGCAACTTTTTTATCAAGCTGGGCCAGCGCGTTATTCGGTTGTTGGACGCCACCACCCCGGATGGCACGGTATACCGCGTCGATACGCGGCTGCGACCCTTTGGCAGCGCGGGCCCGCTGGCGGTGAGCTTTCCTGCCCTGGAGGCCTATCTCATCCAGCACGGCCGCGACTGGGAACGCTACGCCTATATCAAGGCAAAACCCGTCTCTGCCGCCCGCACTTACCAAACGGAGCTTTTCGAGCAGATCCTCGCCCCCTTTGTATATCGGCGCTACTTGGACTACGGCGTGTTCGCTTCGCTGCGGGATATGAAGGGGCTCATTGCTCAGGAAGTGGCCCGCAAGGATATGTCGGAGAACATCAAGCTTGGGCCCGGCGGAATTCGGGAAATCGAGTTCATCGTGCAATCGTTCCAGCTGGTGCGCGGTGGCCAGGACGTGACCCTGCGGGGCCGGCAGCTGCTGGATGTTCTGTCCCGGCTGGCCAATCGCGGGTGCCTGAGCCCAGCGGCGGCGAATGAGCTCGCTGATGCCTATCGCTTCCTGCGCACCGTGGAAAATCGACTGCAGGCTTTGGATGACCAGCAGACCCACGAGCTGCCGGATGACCCGGAGCCGCGTGCCCGGCTCGCCATGGCCATGGGCTGTGACGACTGGTCGGACCTGGCGGCACAGCTGGGTCGCTGGCGCACCCTGGTCGAGGGACATTTCGCCGAATTGGTGTTTAAAGGTGCCCAGCCGGCTGGCGATGCCGCGGCGGCGGACAATCCGCTGCGAGCCCTCTGGGAATCAGGCCTGGAAGCCGACCCCGGCCCGCTTTTGGCGGCGCTCGGGATCGCCCATGGGCAGGCAGTCGTCGAACAGCTGCGACGCCTGCGCCACGGCGGGCTTTATCAACGTATGGATGAGCCCAGCCGCGCCCGGCTGGACCATTTTATTCCGCGCCTGGTGCAGCAGCTGGTGGGCCAGTCGGCGCCCGAGGTCACGTTGGCCCGCTTGCTGCCCCTGATCGAGGCGGTGGGGCGGCGCAGCGCCTATCTGGCCTTACTGATCGAGAATCCTGCTGCCCTGCAGCGCCTGGTGAATCTCGCCGAGCGCAGTGATTTCCTGCCGGCCCAGATCGTCGAGTCACCCATGTTGCTGGACGAGCTACTCGATCCGCGCATCTTCGAGCAGCCGCCTTCCCGGGCGTCCCTGGAGGGCGACTTTGCGCAGCTGCTTGCGGGCGAGCCCGCCGGGGATACGGAGCGCCTGCTGGAGGCGATGCAGCGGTTCCAGCGGATGGCGGTGTTTCGTATCGCAGTCGCCGACCTGGCCGGCGCGCTGCCGCTGATGAAGGTGAGCGATCGCCTCACGGATACCGCCGAGCTGGTCTTGGAGTTTGCCCTGGCGACGGCACGACGGGAGCTGACCGAGCGTTACGGCACTCCCTTGTGCGGCGACCCGGCGGCCCCGGTAGCCGCCGAGTTTTGCATTATCGCCTATGGCAAGCTGGCGGGCCTGGAGCTGGGTTACGGGTCCGATCTGGATCTGGTGTTTCTGCACCACGGCACTGGCACCTTGAGCGAGACCGACGGCGCCCAGCCGCTGGACAATCAGCGTTTCTTTGCCCGCCTGACCCAGCGGCTGCTGCATTTCCTGACCATCCAGACCCGCTCCGGCCGGCTCTACGAGGTGGATACTCGGCTGCGGCCCAGCGGTCGGTCGGGCCTGATGGTCGCGAGCCTGGATGCGTTTGCCGTCTATCAACGACGAGATGCTTGGACCTGGGAGCACCAGGCCCTGTTGCGCAGCCGCTCGGTGGCTGGCGATGCGGGGCTGCGAGCGCTGTTTGAGCAGGAGCGTCGGGAAGTGCTGTGCCACCACGTGAAACGGGAGCAGCTGGCGGAAGATGTGCGCGCCATGCGCGCGCGCATGCGCCGGGAGCTGTCCAAGGGCGGTGCGGACCGTTTCGACATCAAGCAGGATGCCGGCGGTCTTGCCGATCTGGAGTTTCTGGTGGACTACTGGGTGCTGCGGTCGGCTGGGGATTGGCCGGAGCTGGTGACCTACCCGGACAACGTCCGCCAGCTGGAAGCCCTGGAGCGGGTCGGGCTGATCACGTCGGCGCTGGCCAGCGAGCTGCGGGCGATTTACTTAGCTTTTCGGCGACGGCTGCACGAGCTGGCGCTGGCGGGCGGCGGTCGGGTGGTCGAGGCGAGCGAGTTTCGTGTTGAGCGGGATCGGGTGCGCGCCGTTTGGGAACGGGTGCTGGGCGAGTAGCAAAGCTGCCGCGCCGGCGCGGTATAATCTTCCGCCATTGCCCTGGGGAGTATGCAATGCGTCGAAGAGCGGGCATGGCCGATGAGGATCTGATCGCGCCGAACGCCCAGAACCGTTATCAGGTGTCCCGCGACGACCTGCCGCTGCACTGCCCCATGCCGGGAATGTATCTATGGAACTCTCATCCCAAAGTTTTCCTGCCCATTGAGGCGACTGGGGAAGCCAAGTGCCCCTACTGCGGCGCCAGCTACGAACTGTTGGCGGAAGTCGTGCACCCCTGACACCTGTGTGAGCCGGCTATGATCATTGTCACCGGCGCAGCCGGATTCATCGGCAGCAACCTGGTGAAAGGCCTCAATGAGCGCGGCGAGCGTGACATTCTCGCCGTGGACGACCTGACCGATGGCCGCAAGTTCCGCAACCTGGCGGACTGCCAGATTGCCGACTATTGGGACAAGGACATGCTGCTTAAACGGTTGGCAGCTGACGAACTGGGTTTTACACCACGGGCCATCCTCCACCAGGGCGCTTGCGCCACCACCACCGAGTGGGATGGCCGCTACATGATGGACACCAACTACGAGTACTCGAAGGTACTCATGGCGTACTGCATGGGCTCGGAAGTGCCTTTCATCTACGCGTCCTCGGCCTCCGTCTACGGCGCCGGACCGGTATTCAGCGAGGCCGCCGGTACCGAACGGCCGCTGAACGTTTATGGTTACTCCAAACATCTGTTCGACCAATGGGTTCGCGCTCGGCTCGGACTCACCTCCAGTCAGATCGTGGGCTTAAGATATTTCAACGTTTATGGTCCAGGGGAATCCCACAAGGGACCTATGGCCAGTGTCGCGTTTCACTTCAATCAGCAGATCATCGAGCAGGGCCGGGCACGTTTGTTCACCGGCAGTGATGGTTATGGTCCTGGCGAGCAGCGCCGGGACTTCGTTTATGTGGGCGACGTGGTCGCCGTTAATCTCTGGTTTCTTGATCATCCCGAGAATTCCGGAATCTTTAACGTGGGTACGGGCCGAGCAAGTACCTTTAATGCCCTGGCTCAGGCGGTCATCGACTGGCACCAGCGTGGCGAGATTGAGTACATTGACTTTCCAGCAGAACTGGCGGGCCGCTATCAGAGCTTTACCGAGGCGGATATGGCCAAGCTTCGTCAGGCCGGCTGCGAGCAATCGTTTCGGACGGTCGAAGAGGGTGTGAAGGCATATCTGGATGCGCTCGCCCCGTCGCCGTGAGCGCCGGGTTGGCCGAGAAGATTCTGGTGATCGGACCCGCCTGGGTGGGCGACACCATCATGGCCCAGTCGCTGTACAAAGATCTTGTGGCGGCCCGGCCGGACACCGTTATCGATGTGGTTTCCCCCGCCTGGTCGCTGCCAGTCCTGGACCGAATGCCCCAGGTTCGCCGGGCGATTGAGTTACCGGTTGGTCATGGCGAGCTGAAGCTCGGTCTGCGTCGCAGGCTGGGCCGCAAGCTGCGCCGCGAGGGCTATGGGCGGGCGATCGTTCTGCCCCGCTCTTTCAAGTCTGCGCTAGTGCCATTCTTTGCGCGGGTGCCGGTGCGCACGGGGTTCCGCGCCGAGGCCCGGTTCGGTCTGGTGAACGACATGCGTCCCATGGGTGGCGAGCTGGATCAAACCGTGAAGCGCTTCGTTGCCCTGGGTCGTCCCGCTGGCGCGGCGTTGCTGGAAAATTTGCCGCGCCCGACGCTGCGGGTGGATGCGGCGAACCAGACGCGGCTCATGAGGGCGCTTGGCCTGGCGCCTGGCGGGACCGTGGTGGCGTTAATGCCTGGTGCCGAGTATGGGCCGGCGAAACGCTGGCCCGTTGACAAGGTCAGCGGATTGGTTCGCCGGCTGCTGAGCGATGGCCTGACGGTGCTGGTGCTGGGTTCCGCCCGGGATCGGGAGTTCACTGCCCCGCTGGACGAGCTGGCCAGCCAGGGCGACCTGCATCATCTGTGTGGACAAACGTCGCTGGCCGATGCGGTGGATCTGCTGGCGCTGGCCCGGGTGGCGGTGACCAACGACTCCGGACTGATGCATATGGCCGCCGCCGTGGATACTCATGTGGTGGCGATCTACGGCTCATCCAGTAGCGTTTTTACACCGCCGCTGACGGATGCGTGCGACATCATCAGTCTGGGGCTGAGCTGCAGTCCATGCTTCGCCCGGGAGTGCCCTCTCGGTCACACCCGCTGCTTGACGGAGATTACGGTGGATCAGATAGTCGGCGCGGTGAAGCGGGCGCTGGCGGCCCGGCCATGATGGTGCAAGCGGCATACCAACCCCTCGGAGATGGCGCCATGCTCTACGATGGCGCACTGGCCGGCGTACCCGGAGCATCCTGGTTCGAGGAAGCGACCTGGCGGCAGGCGAATGCCATCGTCGGTGAAGCTGGCGCCGGCCGCGGTAACGTCTGGTTCGTGCAAAGCCCTGACGGCGTCTGGGCACTGCGCCATTATCGACGCGGCGGCATCGTGTCGCGCCTGATTGACGATCAGTACTTGTGGTTGGGCGAAGCGCGCACCCGTTCATTTCGGGAATGGCGCCTGCTGGCCGAAATGAGCAGTCGAGAATTACCGGTGCCACCGCCCGTGGCCGCCCGCTATCAACGCTGGGGGCCTTTTTATCGCGCCGATTTGATCACCGGTTTTGTGGACGCGCCGTCACTGCAAACACTGATGTTGGAGCAGCGGTTGAGCAGCGCGGGCTGGCAACGTGTCGGCCGGGTATTACGGCGCTTCCATGACGAGGGCGTCTACCATGCGGATCTCAATATCCGCAACATACTGGTGAGAGCGGACGGCGAGGTGTTCGTGTTGGACTTCGACCGCGGTGACCTGCGCCCGCCCGGTCCATGGGCCGCCCAGAATCTCAGCCGCCTGGAACGGTCAATTCATAAAATCTGCCGGCACACCGGTGCCGCGTTCGATAGCGCGGGTTGGCAGGCCCTCATGGACGGATATCACAGTGGCTCGGCGGCGGCTTGATAAATGTCCGGGTATGGGCTCGGCCGGTCCTTGAATTTCCGGTGCACCCAATAGTACTGCTCCGGGCAGGTGCGAATATGCGCTTCAAGGAGCCGGTTGAGACGCCGGGTATCTGCCACCGGGTCGGGGCCGGGGAAATCCTGGAGCGGGGCGCCAAAAACCAGGACGTATCCGGAGCCGTCTTTCAGGCGCCGCGGGAAATAGGGTACGACCACGGCACCCGTGAGCCGAGCCAGCTGGCTCGTAGCCACGTTGGTCATGGCCGGCTCGCCGAAAAACTCCACCAGCTCGCTGGCCTTACCGCGATAACTCTGATCCGGCGCATACCAGACCACACCGTTGCGCCGCAGACAGCGAATCATGCCGCGCGCGTTGTCCTTGGCAATAACCGTCGTCGCCGAGCGCAGCCGACCGCGGCGAAATATCTCGTCCAGCATCCGGTTGCGATGGGGCCGGTACATGGCGCATAGCTCCGGGCACAGTTCTTTCAGGAGCGGGCCGCATACCTCCAGGGTGGTGAAGTGGGCGGTATACAGAATCACGCCCTTGCCGCCCGCCAAGGCCTGCTCCAGGTGCTCACCGCCCTGAATATGCACCAACGTCTTCAACTTGGCCGGGGCTCCGAACCAGCCCAACGCCATCTCCGCCAGGGATGCGCCGAGGGCTTCAAAGTGGGCCCGCAGCAGCTCATCGATGGCCGCGGCGGACAGCTCCGGGAAGCACACCTTAAGGTTGCAGCGGGCGTAGTGGCGCCGGCGGCGCGCCAGACGGAACAGGATGCGGCCGATGCCGCGGCCTGTCGCCAGCTGCCAGCGATAGGGCAGCCAAACGCTGACCCGCATCAGACCGAGTAGCAGCCATAACCCCCAGTAGCGGGGTGCCAGCAGGGCCCAGGGCGCTGGTTGAGCAGTCTTTTCCACGGCTGCATCTCAACACAGCCTCGCAACGAATTACAAAGAGAGCAGGGGGCCGCGCGGGGTCTTGAAAACGGTCGGACCTGCCCCCAGTTTCTAAAATTCAGAGTCAGCGGAGACCAAAAGGACTATGAAGCGAGTGCTACTGTTTCTGGGTACCAACGTTGCCGTGCTGGTGGTGCTGTCCTTTGCCATGCGGGTGCTGGGCATCGAGTCCATCCTCGCCCAAAACGGCACACAGCTGGATCTCCAGGCGCTGTTGATTTTTTCTGCGGTGATTGGCTTCAGCGGTTCCTTTATCTCGCTGGCCATTTCCAAGTTCGCTGCAAAAATGCAGACCGGCGCAAAGGTCATTACCACCCCTCGTAACGCGGCCGAATCTTGGCTCGTGAATACCGTGCAGCGCCAGGCTCAGCAGGCCGGAATCAAGATGCCGGAGGTGGCCATATACGACTCCCCTGAAATCAACGCTTTCGCCACCGGGCCAACCCGCAATAATGCCCTGGTGGCGGTCAGCACGGGCTTGCTGCAGGGCATGCAGCAGAGTGAAGTGGAGGCGGTCCTGGCCCACGAGGTCAGCCACGTTGCCAATGGCGACATGGTGACCATGACCTTGATTCAAGGCGTGTTGAACACCTTTGTTATTTTCCTGTCGCGGGTCATCGGCTTTTTCGTGGACCGGGTTCTGTTGCGCAACGAGCGGGGCATGGGCATTGGTTTCTTCGTTTCGAGTCTGGTGGCCCAGATCGTGCTGGGCATTCTGGCCAGCACCATCGTCATGTGGTTCTCACGGCAGCGGGAGTTTCGCGCCGATGCGGGCGCGGCGAAGCTGGCCGGCCGCGGCAACATGGTGGCGGCTCTAGAACGGCTGGCGCGGATTCATCAGCCCTCGGCGTTGCCCGAGTCGCTGGCGGCATTCGGGATTGCCGGGGGCACGCCCCAGGGCTTGAAGAAGCTCTTCATGTCCCACCCGCCCATCAGCGAGCGCATTGCCGCCTTGAAGTCGAGCTAGTCCGCGCCGTCCTCGGTCACCGGTGCCACGTTGCCGCTGGACTGACCGCGGATGGCGTACAGGATGCCATCCAGGTTGGCCCGGCGGGTTTCGGAAGCGAGACCCGTTTGTTGGGCGCTGCGAATCACCTGAGCTTCCGAGGTGGGTAAGCCGAGGCGGATCGCGGCAAAGCCGGGCATCACCACCTGATTGAGCGCCATGCCCAGCACGCGGCCGTCGCCGGGCGCGCGAATGTCCCGGCTCTGGTTGGTGATGGGGTCGGTCACAGTGGCCAGTGACTGGCCAGCGCTCACTTGCTGGCCCAACTGGACAGATGTAATCAGCAGGCCACCATGGTCACTGCGTACCCAGGTGGACTCATAGTAAACCGGCTCAGGTTCGCTCCAGAAGCGCAGCTTGCGAACCATCCCCAGGCTATTGAGAAGCGACTCGATACCCTCCTCGCCGCGCCGCACCTCCTCGGGCTGCAGCCGCATGGGCTCGCCCACTTCCATCGTGACGGCGGGGATGCCGTACTCCGTCGCAGCGCGCCGCAGTGTGCCCTCGGCGGGCGGGCTGTGTAGCACCACCATGGAGTCAAACCCGTGGGTGAGTTCGACAACGGCGGGATGGCGCACGTCGGCGCGCACCTGGGGCAAATTGGTGCGGTGGAAGGATCCGGTGTGCAGGTCCACCAGGGCATCGCAGTTGACGATGACTTCGTTAAAGAACGAATAGGCAATGCGCGCCGCCGAGCTACCCCGGGGATTGCCCGGAAAATAGCGGTTCAAATCGCGCCGATCAGGCAGATAGCGGGAGGCGCGCCGAAAGCCGTGGAGATTCACGATCGGCACGCCGATGACCGCGCCTCGCAGTTTCGCGACATCCAGGTTGTGAATCACCCGGCGCACGATTTCGATACCGTTCAATTCGTCTCCGTGGATGGCGCCGGTCAGGCACAGCACGGGTCCCGGTTCAGCGCCGTTCACGGCCAGTACCGGCGTGGTTTCCGAGATCCCCTCGAAAATCTCGCTGGCGCTCCAGGACAGGCGGCGCGCGGAACCGGCGGGGATCTCCATCCCCAGCAGCGTCATGCCGCGTCCGGGGGCGGGTTGTGCTGCGGATGGCTCGGCTCGCTTGCTGACCAGGACCGTGACCTCGCTCAACCAGTCCGCAGGCTCCGGTTGCTCCGATTCCGTGGCTGATGCGCGGTTGATACCCAGGGCACCCAAAGCCAGCAGGGCGCCCACGACAAGCCTCGAACGCAGCGTCCAGCCCATACAAATCACCATTCCCCGTTGGCAAGATCGTTTATATTACGATAGCTTACAGGCGTTTTGCGTGAAATCGCCATAGAAAAATTCTACAACTGGCTATGTAACTGAAGCGGAGTGGGTCTGATGACTGAATTTTGCACCGCTGTCCCAACCGTCCACCGGCTTGTCCGCCCTGTTAGCTTGACCGCCCGCTGCTACGGCAGTTCGCAGCACCTGGACCTGTCCGGGGTATCTGTCGGGTATTCCCCGGGAGTCCACCAGCGGTGATCGACCAGTTCATGCGCGGCGCGGGATGCCTGTTCGACGGCTACGCTCTGGTGATGCGGCCGCGATTGCGGCGCTTCGTCTATGTGCCCCTGCTGGTGAACATCCTGCTGTTCACGGCAGCCATCATCTATAGCTTGCAGACACTGTCTGCTGGCATGACCTGGCTGGAGGCGCGGCTGCCTGAGTGGCTCGACTGGTTGCAGTGGCTGCTGGTGCCGCTGTTTGGTCTGTTCGTCATCGCGTTGCTGCTGTTCGGCTTTACCTTCATGGCGAACCTGATCAGTGCACCTTTCAACGGATTGTTAGCAGAGCGGTGTGAGCAGCGCCTCGCGGGCTCGACGCCAACCGCAACGCGACCCTGGTATCGGGAGATCGGCATGGCCTTGGTGGGGGAGTTGATAAAGCTGCGCTATTACCTGCTGCGGGCGCTGCCGCTGCTGCTGCTCAGCCTGATACCGGCCATTGGCGTGCCCGCCTCGGCAGCGCTGATGCTTTTCACCATATGGATGCTGGGGCTGGAGTACCTGGATTATCCGCTGGGAAACCACGGCCTGACCTTTCCCCAGCAGCGCACCGTGGCGGCGCAGAACCGCTGGGCGGTGCTGGGTTTCGGCAGTGCGGTATTTCTGCTCACGCTGATTCCGGTGGTGAATTTCACGGTGATGCCTGCGGCGGTGGCCGGCGCTACGCGCCTGGTTCTAGCTGATCGCAGTCGATTCTTGTGAGCTGGGCCGTTGATCGGGTGGGAGTCGCTGCATTAGAGTCGGTGCCCTGGAATCGGAGAGCCCCCGCGAACATGACCTGGACGAGCCACATGCTGAGACCGCTGAGCGTGCTGCTGGTGTTGGCAGCGCCGGCGGTTCCGGCGGATTCGGCCATGAAAACCGGGCTCGGTATGGCTGATTATGTCCTGGTGGAGAAATCCGAACGGAAGCTGCACTTGTTGCGCAACGGCGAAATTCTGCGGAGTTTTGACATTGTTCTCGGTCTGAGCCCGGCCGGCGCGAAGCGGATGGAGGGGGACTTCCGTACGCCTGAGGGTCTCTATCATCTGGAGATGAAGAACCCCAATAGCCATTACTTTCTGTCTATCAAGATCTCCTACCCAAGCGAGGCGGACCGCCGCAAGGCGCGCCAGATGGGAGTGGAACCGGGCGGCCAGATCATGATTCACGGGCACCCCAACGAACCTAAATATCCCCTCAGTTACTATCGGGGCCGGGATTGGACAGATGGCTGTATCGCCGTTTCCAACTCGGACATGGTCGACATTTGGCTGATGACGGAAACCGATACGCCCATCGAAATCAGGCCCTGAGCAGCACACCTTCATCCAATGACCCTTGCCTTGCGCCCTGGCGGGCCACAGCGAGGTGGCGATGAGCAATGGCTAACGGTGGGGCCGGCAAAATAGACGCCAGGATTACCCCCGAGGGCAGCCTGGAAATCCTCTCCCAGGGGGAGGTGAGCCAGTTGCGCACCACAGGCCAGGCTGGTCTGTACGATCTGTGGCGCAACTGCTCGCTGGCCGTGCTGAATTCGGGGATCGAGGAGGACGATACCACCGAGATTCTGCGTCGCCACCAGGATTTCGCCGTGGAGATTGTGCAACAGGACCGGGGCTTGAAACTCGCCTTGAAGAACGCCCCGGCGACGGCATTCGTGGACGGCAAGATGATCAAGGGTATCCGCGAGCACCTGTTTGCCGTGTTGCGGGATCTGGTCTACGTGCACAATGAAATCCGCGATCCCGAACGCTTCGATCTGGGCAGCTCCAGCGGTCTCACCAACGCCGTATTCCACATTCTGCGCAATGCCCGCGTGATGCACGCCAACGCGGCCCCGGCCATGGTGGTTTGCTGGGGCGGTCACGCTATCGGCCGCATCGAATACGACTACAGTAAACAGGTCGGTTACGAGTTGGGCCTGCGGGGACTGCACGCCTGCACCGGCTGCGGTGCGGGCGCCATGAAGGGACCTATGAAGGGTGCCACCATCGGCCACGCCAAGCAGCGCATCAAGACCGGCCGCTATCTGGGCATCACCGAGCCCGGCATCATCGCTGCCGAGGCGCCCAATCCCATCGTCAATGAACTGGTGATCATGCCGGATATGGAGAAACGCCTGGAGGCCTTCGTTCGGTTGGCCCATGGCATTGTGGTGTTTCCCGGCGGGGTAGGCACGGCGGAGGAGATTCTTTATCTGCTGGGCGTGCTGCTCAGCCCGGAGAACGAGGATCTGCCGCTGCCCCTGGTCTTTTCCGGACCCGCTGTGTCCGAGCCCTACTTCAACATGCTGGACGAGTTCATCGGTTCCACCCTGGGTGCCGCTGCCCAGGGCCGTTACCAGATCATTCTCGACAATCCCGCTGCGGTGGGGCGTGTGATGGCGGCGGGCATGGACGCAGTATGCGAGCACCGGACCGAACGTAAGGATGCCTACTACTTCAACTGGAGCCTTAAGATCGAGCACGTTTTCCAGCAGCCCTTTGCGGCGACTCACGCAGCCATGGCTGGCCTAGAGTTGCACCGCGATCAATCGGTGCACCTGCTGGCCGCCAATTTGCGCCGGGCCTTCTCGGGTATTGTCAGCGGCAACGTGCGAGAGGACGGGATTCGGCGAGTCGCGGACCATGGCCCGTTCGAGCTAACGGGGGAAGCCTCCATCCTGGCAGCCCTCGACCGAGTCTTGAAAGCATTCGTTGCCCAGGGGCGCATGAAGCTGTCCAGCGCGGGCTATCAACCCTGTTACCGAATTGTGGGCCGCTGAGCTCAAGTCGGCTGAGCATCCCGCTGTCGGTCGACCCAGTTTCAGCGCCCGGGTAAGGAATTTCTCGGGCACAGCCCTTGATTACGTAAAAACGCGCATAATGATATGTTTTTTATGAATTTTTATGGGCGTTTGATTGTGACTCAGTTCCTCGTCACGGGCGGTTGCGGCACCTAAGATAGGCGACCGTTATCAACAGGCGAGTGGCTTAGGGATGAGCGATCGCAAACCGTACAGGTTCAGGCCGCCCTTGTACCATCAGGGACAGGCCAATAGCTCGGAGGCGCACCGCAGGGCGCGCGCTGAGACCAATGGCTCTAACGAGGACGCGAACAACCGTGAGGGTTGGGACGCCTACCGCAGATGGCTGTCCCGGGTCGGCGGACAGTCCACCCGCCGTTCCCCACTGGACGCCTCAGTCTACAGTTGGAAGGGGTATCACAGCTGGGCAGAAAAGATCAGACAGGAATGGGAGCCGGAGTAGCTGTCAGACTCCGCATGCTTGATCCTGTTCGAAGTCCCTCCCGGCTGATGACACCGCATCCTGCCAACTGCTAAGAGGCTGGGTTGCGCTCGAGAGACACGCGCGCCCTCATCTGATTCCGGGCCGCTTGCCGTTACCGCACGGATTTGGCGCCGCGTCAGCCCTGCAATTCGTTAATCTCAGCACGTCTTCGTCTTCCTGCGTATCGCGCTGGCAATCCCCTAGTGTTGCGATCAGCGGGATGGCCTGGCGTCTTGGGAACGGGAAGCCCGGCACTCAGCAGGATGGTGTCGGGCCGCACGCGATCGGCCATGCGGGCGCTCCGGAAAATCTTGGCCAGCACCAGCAGATCCGAAGGACATCGCGCGGCGCGGGCTATCTATGGCCAATAGCATCTCTCCCACACCGGCATGGCGCGGCTTGCCGGCCCGGCCCAGCCGGCTGCGGCGGTCCGGTTGCCGCGGCCTTGTCGATCGCCACCTGCTAGGACTGTGCCGGGATGCCTGCCTGGAAGTCGCCCGCTTATGTGAATTTTCTTTTTAAGACAATAAGTTAAAGACGAATTGAGTGTCCGCTTTTGAGAGTTCCCTCACAGCCTTAAAGCATCTCTCCGCCTATAGTGCTGTCCCGCTCAAGCCGCGATGCCTACGACCCATGTCGAAAGAACACAACAACTCAGAAAAACTGGACGAAAGCGCAATCTGTCGATTGCGCTGGGTGGCCGATGCCATGGAAGCTGCCAAGCGCTACGCCGAGGCCCATCCGGGTGACCTACCGACCCCAGATGTGGGCCTGATGGAAGAAGAGGAGTAGCAACGAGCAGTGGAGATCGTCGCGCAGCTTCTGGACGATCTCGAAGATCTTCTCTGCGCCCTGCCATTCCTGTGGCAGCGCGCCCAGCGGGTGCTCGCAAACATCGGGCTGACAGCCGCATTCGGCGTATCCTTGTCAGGGCTTTTGGTCTCCAGCTGGGCAACAGGTCTTGCTCTGCTTGCGCTGACAGTCGTGGTGGCGGCCCCGGACCATCGCTTCCGCCGGCAGCGCGTCTGATTCCTCGGCCGGTTCGCCGGCGCTTGAAAACCCGCCGTCCGACCCCATTTAGCGGTCATTGGTTGCCCGCTGGATGTCTTTGTCATGACCGAAACCGTTGATAAGCCCGCCGCCGGCGCGTCGGATCAGGCGACCCTGGGATTTCAAACCGAGGTCAAGCAGCTGCTGCAGCTGATGATCCACTCCCTCTATAGCCACCGTGAGATTTTCCTGCGCGAGCTGATCTCCAACGCCTCGGACGCCAACGATAAGCTGCGCTTTGCGGCCCTGAACGACCCCCAGCTGCTGGAGTCCGAGCCGGATTTGAACATCCGCGTGGAGCTGGATCCGGAGCAGAAAACGATCAGCGTTGTCGATGACGGTATCGGCATGACTCGCGATGAGGTCGTCGCCCAGCTGGGTACCATTGCCCGTTCCGGGACCGGCGAATTTCTCAGCCAGCTGACGGGTGAGCAGCAGAAGGACAGCCAGCTGATCGGCCAGTTCGGTGTCGGTTTCTACTCGGCCTTTATGGTGGCGGATCGCGTCGACGTGATGACCCGCCGGGCCGGGGCCGCTCCCGAGGAAGGTGTCCACTGGTCATCGGACGGGCAGGGCGAGTTCACCGTGGCTACGGAGACGGTGGAGCCTCGCGGCACTAGGGTGCGTTTGCATTTGAAGTCGGATGCGGAGGAGTTTGCCGATCAGTACCGGTTGCGGGCCCTCATTAACAAATATTCCGACCACATTGCCTTCCCGGTGTTGATGGCCCAGGCGGACGGGGAAGGTGAGCCCGAGGCCGTGAACCAGGGCCAGGCCCTGTGGACCAGGCCGCGTACCGATATCAGCGACGAGGAGTACGTGGAGTTTTATCGGCACGTGGCTCACGATTTCGCCGAGCCTCTGACCTGGTCGCATAACAAGGTGGAGGGTAAGCGCGAGTACACAAGCCTGCTGTATCTGCCGGCTACCGCGCCCTTTGATCTGTGGGATCGCCATGCTGCCCGGGGCGTGAAGCTGTATGTCCAGCGGGTGTTCATCATGGACGATGCTGAGCAGTTTCTGCCGCTGTACCTGCGCTTCGTGCGTGGCGTGGTGGACTCCAATGATCTGTCCCTGAACGTCTCCCGGGAAATCTTGCAGCAGGATGCAAACGTCATGGCAATTCGCAGCGCGCTCACCAAGCGAGTGCTGGACATGCTGACGAAACTGGCCAAAGACGATGCCGAGAAGTACGGCAAGTTCTGGGGCGCCTTCGGTAACGTGCTCAAAGAAGGGCTGGCGGAAGACCAGGGCAATCAGGAGAAGATCGCAGGCCTGTTGCGCTTCAACAGCACCCATTCGGAGGGGCAGGAGCAGGATCGGTCCCTGGATGACTACATTGCCGGATTGGCGGAAGGCCGCGATGACATTCTCTATCTCATTGGGGAAACGCCTCAGGCTGTGCGTTCCAGCCCCCACCTGGAAGTTCTTGGGGAGCAGGGCGAGGAGGTGTTGCTGCTGTCGGACCGCATCGATGCCTGGGCGTTGCAGTTCTTACCTGAGTACAAGGGCAAGAAGCTGCGCGACGTGGCCCGGGGCGAGCTCAAGGTCGGCGATCAACCCGCTGCTGGGGATACGTCCATTGAGGGTGCGGAGCCGGATAAGGACACCAAGCAACTTCTGAAACGTATCAAGCGCGCCCTGCGCGAGGATGTGGACGAGGTGCGTGTTTCCGCCCGGCTGAAGGATTCACCGGCGTGTCTGGTGCTGGGCGAGGATGATCTGGGCCCCGGCCTGCGGGAGATGCTCGAGGCCAGCGGGCAGACCGTTCCGGAGAGTAAGCCCACCCTGGAGATTAACCAGGGTCATCCCCTGATTGGCCGGCTCGCGGCCCGGGAGGGTGACCAGTTCGATGAGCTCGCTCGCCTCCTGCTGGAGCAGGCAACCCTGGCAGACGGCCGCCAGCTGGGGGACCCGGGCGCGTTCGTGCGCCGGCTGAACAAGCTCTTGCTGGATCTTGATGCGCCCGATGAGTGAACTTCCAGTTGGGGGCGCGGCGCACCTTGCCCAGATAGCAACACGGCAGGGTCCATCAAAGGGTCGCGCGTCCCGCAGTCAAATGAGCCGGAATCAGCCAACGCTCGATGATTTCGAACATGAGCTCCGTGGCCAAGGCCAGCAGCGCGGCCGGGATGGCGCCCTGCAGGATCAGGCTGGTGTCGTTTAATGCCAGGCCCGTGACAATAGGTTCTCCCAGGCCGCCGGCGCCGATGAAGGCCGCCAGGGTTGCGGTGCCGATGCTGACCACCGCCGCAATCCGCACACCAGCGAGCACATGGGGCAGGGCCAGGGGGAAGAACACATGTCGCAGCTGTTGCCATTGGGTCATCCCCAGGGCGGCGGCCACCCGGCGCAGCAAGGGGTCAATAGTGATCAGCGCCGTGATGGCGTTGCGCACAATGGGCAACAGGGAATAGAGAAACAGGGCGATGATGGCCGGTTTTTGACCCACGCCTGCCAGGGGGATCAGCAGCGCCAGCAGGGCGATGGAGGGGATGGTCTGGAGCAGGCCGGCGACGTACAGCACGACCCGGGAGAGTGCCTCGGAGCGGTAGACGAGCACGGCCAGGGTAAGCCCGGCCAGGCACGCCAGAGACAAAGCGATCAGGGTGAGCTGGATGTGCGCAACGATGTTGCGGCTCAGCGTTGGCCACAGGCCGGATTCGTTCACGGCCGGGCCGGCAGTGAGCCCGGCGGCGGCAAGAAAGTCCGCCGCCACTGCGGCAAAACTGTTTTGCCCTAGCACCACCCGCGCGTTGAGGGCGCGCATGGCGTCATCGTCTAACCGATCCGCCAGCTCATCCAGGGCCGCCGCCGCCGCCGTCGGTAGATCGCTGCGCGCCAGGGGCAAAGCCCGGTAGACGGGGAAGTAGCCGCGATCGTCCTGCAGCACCGTGACCGGATAACGGAGCAGCTCGCCGTCCGTGGAGTAAGCATCGGTCAGATCGATCTTGCCCTCGGCCAGGGCCTGGTAGGCGAGCCCGTGTTCGATGCCGGCGGCTTGCTGAGGTAAACCGTAGGCTCGTTTGAGCGCGGGCCAGCCGTCGGCGCGGTCGCGGAACTCGTGGCTGAGACCCAATTTCAGCTCGGGATGGTTGACCAGGTCGGTGATGGTGCGCAGCTTCAGCTGCCTGGCCGTGGCGCTGCGTACGGTCATCGCGTAGGTGTTGTTGAAGCCAAGCTCGGATAGTGGAGTCAGGCTGAGTTCCGCGAGCCGCTCCACAAGCTCCCGCCGGGCGAGGGGCGCGCCGGTTTTCAGAATGGCTTCGCTGATCGTGCCGGTGTATTCGGGATAGACGTCGATTTCGCCGGCCGTCAGGGCCTGGAAGCAGATCAGCGTGCCGCCGAACCCGAAGCGGCGTTCTACCGCAAAGCCGCGGGCCTCCAACAGCTGCGCCATGATCTCGCCCAGCAGGTAGCTTTCGGTGAACGACTTGCTGCCCACCACAATGGGCTGCGCGGTAGCGGCTGCGCCGCAGCCGGCGACCCAGACCAGCGTGCCGATGGCAAGCGCTCTAAACACGGGCGCTGGCCATGAGCTGGGCGACGTAGTCATTGGCCGGTTGCGCCAGCACCAAATCGCTGCGTCCCGCTTGGGCGACCTGCCCTTCCTGCAGTACCACCAGGTAAGACGCCAGCGCCACGGCCTCTGCCATGTCGTGGGTCACCAGCACCGCGCTGCTGACGGCGCGCCCGGACAACTCCTGGAAGCGGGCGTGGATGTCGGCACGGGTGAGGGGGTCGACGCCGGAAAATGGCTCGTCCAGCAGCAACAGCTCGGGCTTGAGCATGACGGCGCGGCAGATACCGGCCCGCTGCTGCTGGCCGCCGGACAGCTCATGGGGGAAGCGGCTGGCCAGGGTCTCCTCCAGGGCCATCAGGTCCATGAGCTCTGCCACTCGCGAGACTGTGGCCGTGCGCGACCAACCCGTGAGGCGGGCCATCAGGCTGATGTTGTCGGCCACGCTCAGGTGGGGAAACAGGCCGGTGCCCTGAACGGCATAGCCAATGCGGCGCCGGAACTCGGTCAGGGTCGTATACGGCACGGGCGCGCCAAACACCCGCATCTGGCCCTCGCTCGGGTAGAGCAGTCCGTTGATCAACCCCAGCAGAGTCGATTTGCCGCTGCCGCTGGTGCCTACGACGGCCGTCGTTTCGCCCCGGGGCAGCGCAAGGTTGAGCCCGCCGAGGACCTGTTGTGTGCCGAAGCGGTGCGCGATGTTGTTGAATTCGACGATTGGGGTCATCGTAAGGAACCGGGCATGGCGTCGAGCGATGCGGGCCATGCGCTACAATTTTGCCTTACCCATCTGCCACGGACAGCCTATGAGTGCCAAACGCGATACCACCGATACTGCGCTGCGCGAGCGTCTTTCACCCGAGCAGTACCATATCACCCAGGAGCAGGGCACGGAGGCCCCGTTCAGTGGCGAGTACTGCGCCCATAAGGCGGACGGTACCTACGTCTGCGTATGCTGCGGCAACGAGTTGTTCCGCTCCGCCGAGAAATACGATTCCGGTTCCGGCTGGCCCAGTTTCTGGCTGCCCATGGCGGGCGACAAGGTCACCACTCACCGCGATACCAGCCATGGCATGATCCGGGAAGAAGTGGTGTGCGCCGAGTGCGGTGCTCATCTGGGCCACGTGTTCCCCGATGGCCCCCGGCCCACGGGTTTGCGTTACTGCATCAACTCGGCCTCGCTGGACTTCGAGCCCGCCGATGAGGCAGAGCAGTGAGCCGCCGCCAGGCCTGATGGCTATGGGCTCGCGAACGGCCGTGGAATCCGAAGCCGGGAGCGTGCTGGTGCGCAGGGTGGCGAGGTGATCAAGGCACCTTGCGCTGCTGAATAACCATGCGCTTTGTAGGTTCCTTTCTGGGTGCGCTGGTGGTCGTGGGTCTGCTCCTGTCCGTGGGCGTGCGGCTGTTCGGCATGTTCGAGCCCGAGACCGTGGGGTTGGTGTTTCATGAGGTGGATCTCCTGTCAGGTGCCGAGCAGCGCAAGTTCGGCGATGAGCTGGGTCTGACGCCGAGACCGGGCGCCTTGCCCCCCCTGGCGGAGATTCCGCCCCTTCAGTTCCGCCGCAGCATCCAGGGTTTCGTGCAGCTGGAGGTGTCCGTTGAGGCCAGCGGCCAGGTCAGGGATGCGCGTGTGCTGGCATCAACGTTACCGCCGAGCTATCACCAGCGCGCCATCGACGTGGTTCGGCAGCGTCGCTATTCACCCGATGTCGTTGCTGGCCGCCCCGTGTCCGGGCGGCGGCTGGAGATTGTTGAATTCCGAATGAACGCCCCGGAGGCTGCGCCATGAGCACGCCCTTCGCATGAGTAGCCTGGATGCGGCTCAGATCCTGCTGCTGGCGAATGATCGGCCAGGCCAATGGCTGGTAACCCGCCATGGGCGCTGGCTTCCAGCGGCATCCCCGAGCACTGGGTTGTCCGGCCCGAGGTAAGTTGTTGTTCGCCGATGAGGTGCAATTGGAGTCTCTGCCGCGAGTTGACGTGCGCGATTTAAAGCTCTGTCGCACTACTTTCAGTGAGGACGGCGCCTGCAGCGATTTTCGCAGCGCCTGCCCGGCCCGTGCCCTGGGCCTCATGCTGATCGCCAAGGACGGTCGGCTCCGCTTCAGTGCTCCTGATGGGCCGCTGGCGCCTGTGCCCGACGACATCTGGATCTATTGCTTGCCGGGGCGCAGCGTGGGACCGGTCGGGCGGTCGGCCTGATGGCAGACATACGAAAGCTGCGCCTGGACGGGCCGGCCGGCAGCCTGGAAGCGTTGGTCGAGGGGCCGCCAGCCGCGCCCCGGGCGGTGGCAGTGATCTGCCATCCCCATCCACTGCATGGTGGCACCATGCACAATAAGGTGGTGCATACGCTGGCTCGGGCGCTGCAGGGACTTGACTGTGTCACGGTGCGCTTCAACTTTCGCGGCGTGGGGCAGAGCGAGGGCGCATTCGCTGATGGTCTGGGCGAGTTGGAGGATGCTTTGGCGGTTTGCCGCTGGGCGCGTGAGCAGTTTCCCGATTTGCCTCTGGCCTTGGCTGGCTTCTCCTTCGGTGCGGCGGTGGCGCTGGCTGCTGCTACCCGGGAAAGGCCTTGCGCCCTGGTGACGGTCGCGCCCCCGGTCGGGCGCTTGATCGACCGGGAGATCGCGGTGCCGGCTGTTCCCTGGTTGATCGTTCAGGGCGATGCCGACGAGCTGGTGGACTGTGAGGAGGTGTTGCGTTGGGTCAATACTCTGGAGCCCGGACCCGAGGTAGCTGTGCTCAGCGGAGTCGATCATTTTTTTCATGGCCGCCTGCTTGAGCTTCGAGATATAGTCAGCTCCTTCCTGCGTGTTCAGGCACCGCTGGATGCTGAACCCTAGATCGGTGGATTAAGATTTTGATCAAGCTATTGAAGGACCTACTTGAGCAAGCGCTGACGGATCAGGCGGAGGAAACTGTCGACCGGGAGCACGCTTTGGCGCTGTCTACCGCCGCGCTGCTGGTGGAGATCGCTCGGGCTGATTACCGCGAGGAAGTCGTCGAAAACGAGCTGATTTTTGAGCTGTTGAAGAACCACTTTGACCTGTCGCCGGAGGAGGCCGAGGCGCTCTTAAATCAGGCGACTGAAGAGGTGGATCATGCGGTATCGCTGCAGGGCTTTACTCGCCTGCTGCACGACAACTTGAGCGAGGTCGAGAAGCTGAGGGTGCTGGAGATGCTGTGGCAGGTGGCTCTCGCCGATGAGCATCTGGACAGGCATGAGGATCACCTCATTCGGCGTGTCGCAGAGCTTTTGTACATCCCCCACAGGGACATGATCCGCGTTCGCAATCGGGTGCGCGCCGGGTAAACGCGGGCACAGTTGCCTGTGCCCGCGGAGCCGGGGCTCAGACCATGTCCTTCAGTGCCTTGAGGGCGAGAATCTTCACGGCCTTGGATGCGGGCTTGGCCTTGAAAACTGTTTCCTCGCCGGTGAATGGATTAATGCCCTTACGCGCTGGACGCGCCGGTTTTTTAACGGTTTTTATCTTCATCAGGCCAGGAACCGTAAAGACGCCCGGTGCAGCGCGACCTTTCAGGTTCTTTTTCATCAGACCCGACATGGAGTCGAAAACAGCCGCGACGTCCTTTCGAGATAGACCGGTGTCTTCCGCAATCGTTGCGTAAATTTGTGATTTGGTCATTGCCTTGGCGGCTGCAGTCTTGGCCATTCAATAAACTCCCTAAGTGGTTTGGCTAAAAAAAGACGGCAGCCCCAGTGGAGCTGCCGGCCCGGATGATAATAGGTTCTGACGAGCTAGTCCGTAAAAAACTGCTTTCTGAACTCTACCGCGAAGCTTTCTGCGCTGCTCTCTGGCGCGATGTCCGCATTGAAGGTCAGGGTTTCCTCGTTGCTGACAGTCACCTCGCCAATATAGTAGATGGCGTCGCCCTCCCGGATCTCGCGGACGTTGATCTGTTTGAGCTGGCCGGTGAGATTGCTTGCCGAGGCGGTTACGGTGCCTGCCACCGACGAGCCCGTGGTGCCAGGGGCCTTCTTGATGATGCTGATGGTCAGCATCGCGCGGTTCGGGCTGCGGACGATGCCGTAGCTCCTGGCCACTTCAGCGGTAAGCTGATCTGTACTGAGAGCGTTGAAATGCACAACGTAGTCGCCGAAATCCTTGGATGTCTCAGTGCTTGGCGCCGCCCGAGGGGCACTGCTTGCAGGAGCGTCGCTGGGGCCGGGCTGGCAGCCGGCCAGCAAGGCGAGGGTAACCAGAATCGGGCCGGAAAGCGTCTTCACTGTCATTGTTTTTGTTCCCCCAAACCGCCGCACAATTATAAACCATCTGCGCTCACCGAACATGGCCCGGATATCTGGAGGTAGCTCTCGCCGGCAGCGGATCTTGTGCCCCTTCCGGCGATAGGGCCGGCGATAGGGGCAACCACTTGGTTGCTCAACGTGCCGTGTAAGAACGTCGCTGGTCTTGGCGAGCAGCGCCGCAGGCTCTGTCCTGGCGAGCGCTCGGGGCGTTGTGCGCGGTCACCGCAGGTAGCCAGGCAGAGGCAGCGCAATCATCAGAGCCTGCAGCAGGATCAGCACGATCAGGGGTGATAGGTCCAAGCCGCCGATTGGCGGAATCACCCTTTGCACTGGTCGAAGCAACGGCGCGGTCAGCGAATATAACATGGCGCTGATTGGGTTGTGCCGGCCCGGGGCGACCCAACTCAGGATGACATAGAGGAGTATGGCCGCAAAGTACAGCCAGAGTACCAACGACACCAGCCGCAGTGCGGCGATACTGACCAGATCAAGCGCCCCAGGGCGGATACCTGCGATGAGCAGCAGGATATAGGTCGCCACGAGTTGCAGCAGAAACATCACCGCCAGAGTCGCCAGATCTATCCCGCCTGCGGCTGGGATTACGCGGCGCGCCGGAATAACCAGTGGGTTGGTGACGCGCAATACGAACTGAGAGAACGGGTTGTAAAAGTCAGCGCGAATCCACTGCAGAATGAAACGCAGCAGATAGGTCAGCAGATACAGATCAAACAACGTGCGGATCAGGAACAGCAATGCTCTTTCCATTAATGCAACCCTCTAAGTGGCGCGTGGTGGTCGCGGGCCAAAAATCGCGGTACCGATCCGGACCAGCGTTGCGCCTTCACTTATGGCGACCTCCAGATCATTGGACATACCCATGGACAGGGTATCAAGTTCATAGCCTGCGGCTTGCAACTCCTCGTACAGGTGGCGCAGCCGGCGGAAGTAGGGTCGGGCGCCCTCGGGCTGTTCTGTCGCTGGCGGGATACACATCAGGCCGCGCAGCCTCAGGTGGGGCAACTCGGCAACACTTGCCGCCAGCTCAAGCAGTTCACCGGGTGCGGTGCCCGACTTGGTGGCTTCTGGAGCGAGCATGACCTGGATGCACACGTTCAGGGGCCCCAGAGAATCAGGACGTTGCGCGTTCAAACGCATGGCGATGCGCTTGCGGTCTACGGTATGCACCCAGTCGAAGTGCTCCGCTACGGCGCGTGTCTTGTTACTCTGTAATTTGCCGATGAAGTGCCACTTGAGATGGGCATCGACCAGAGCGGCGACCTTCGGAATCGCCTCCTGGAGATAGTTCTCGCCGAAGTCGTGCTGGCCGGCCTCAACTGCGGCGCTGATCGCAGCGGCAGGTTGCTGCTTGCTGACCGCCAGTATGCGGACCGATTCGGCGCTGCGACCGGCCTTGCAGGCCGCTAATTGCACCCGCTTCTGCACTCGCGCCAGGTGTTCCGTGATGCGAATCACGCTTTGCCGGGAGTCCTTCGCTATACTAGGCATGGCCTTATGGTAAATGCCATTCAGCGCCCCTGGGCCGCGCGGCAATTGGAAGGTTTTCGGAGTCGGTTATGGCTGCAGTGGACATCGCCCAATTACTGGCTTTCGCCGTCAAAAACAACGCATCCGATTTGCATCTGTCGGCGGGGGTCCCGCCGATGATCCGAGTCGATGGCGACGTCAAACGAATCAACATGCCAGCACTGAAGCACAAGGACGTGCACAGTATGGTATACGACATCATGAACGACAAACAGCGCAAGGATTTCGAAGAGTACCTGGAAACGGATTTCTCTTTCGAGATTCCCAAGCTGGCTCGTTTTCGTGTCAATGCCTTTAATCAGAATCGCGGTAGCGCAGCCGTGTTTCGCACAATTCCGTCAGAGATTTTGACGCTTGATGACTTGGGTGCGCCGCGAATCTTCAAGGATATTTCCATGCATCCGCGTGGGCTTGTTCTGGTTACTGGCCCCACCGGTTCGGGGAAGTCCACTACTCTTGCCGCCATGGTTGACTACGTCAACGACAACAAGCCCGATCACATCATTACGATTGAGGATCCCATCGAGTTCGTTCACGAAAGCAAGCGCTCGTTGATTAATCAGCGTGAAGTGCATCGCGACACGCTGGGTTTCGCGGAGGCATTGCGGTCGGCGTTGCGCGAGGACCCGGATGTAGTGCTGGTTGGCGAGATGCGTGATCTGGAGACCATTCGGCTGGCGCTGACAGCTGCCGAGACTGGTCATCTGGTGTTCGGCACGCTGCATACCAGTTCTGCCGCCAAGACCATCGACCGGGTAGTGGACGTGTTCCCAGCGGCGGAAAAGGAGATGGTTCGCAGCATGCTGTCTGAATCCCTGCGCGCCGTTATTTCTCAGACCCTTCTGAAGAAAACGGGGGGCGGGCGAATTGCTGCTCATGAGATCATGATGGGCACGCCGGCTATCCGCAACCTGATTCGTGAGGGCAAAATCGCTCAAATGTATTCGGCGATCCAAACCGGTCAGGCACAGGGCATGCAAACGCTGGATCAAAATCTCCAGGAACTCATGACGCGTGGATTGATTACCAAGGAAGAGGCACGGTTTAAAGCCGTCAACAAGGAGAACTTCTAGCCCGCGCTTGATGTTGGAGGCTTAGCTCATGGAACGCGATCAGGCAGTCCGGCTCGTTCAGAGCCTGTTGAAGAAGATGGTGGAGAACAAGGGTTCCGACCTGTTCATCACCTCGGGCTATCCGCCAGCTATCAAGATCGATGGTGAGATCAAGCCCTACGCGGATCGACCGCTGACGCCGGAGCAGAGCTCACTCATCGTTCGTTCCATCATGAACGACAAACAGACCAAGGAATTTGACGCGACCAAGGAGTGCAATTTCGCAATTGCGCCTCAGGGTATTGGTCGGTTTCGTGTCAGCGCATTTATTGCTCAGGGCAATATGGGCGCGGTGCTGCGAACTATCGTCACCAAGATCCCCACCGTGGACGAGTTGGAGCTGCCGCCAGTGCTGCAGGAAGTGGTCATGACTAAGCGCGGCCTGGTGCTGGTGGTAGGTGGCACAGGCTCGGGTAAGTCGACCACGCTGGCAGCGATGATCGGTTATCGGAACGAGCAGACTCACGGCCATATCATCACTATCGAGGATCCGGTGGAATTCGTGCATCCTCATCGCGGCTGCGTGATCACCCAGCGCGAAGTAGGCGTTGACACCGAGTCCTGGCATAACGCATTGAAAAATACTTTGCGCCAGGCGCCGGACGTCATCATGATCGGTGAGATTCGCGATCGGGATACCATGGAATATGGCATCCAGTTTGCCGAGACAGGTCATCTGTGCCTGGCTACCCTGCACGCCAACAGCGCTAACCAGGCCCTGGATCGGATCATCAACTTCTTCCCGGAGGAACGCCGCCAGCAGCTGCTGATGGACCTGTCTCTCAACATCAAGGGAATGATTTCTCAACGACTGCTGCCCCGGGAGAACCAGCTTGGTCGAGTTGCTGCCATGGAGATACTGTTGGCATCCCCTCTGATCTCCGATCTCATCTTTCGCGGTGAGGTGGCGCAGATCAAAGAAATCATGGCCAAGTCGACCCGGCTCGGCATGCAGACGTTTGACCAGGCTCTATTCAAGCTCTACGAAGACGGTGTGATTTGCTATGAGGAGGCGCTACGGAATGCGGACTCCAAGAACGAGCTGCGGCTGCGGATCAAACTCGAGAGCAAGCGCGAGGAAAAGGCTGCCGCGAGCCACGCGGAAAGCCTTCATCTTATGGACGAGGAGAGGGACGGAGCACTCAACTACTAACCAGTAGTGAGTGGCAAGCCATGAACGTCAGACCACTATTCAAACTGATGGTGGATAAGGGGGCGTCTGACCTCTTCTTCACCACTCAAGCCCCGGTGATGATAAAGATCGACGGCAAGATCATGCCCGTCAACAAGCTTCAGCTGACGCCCAAAATGGTCCGTCAGGCAGCGCTTGAACTCATGAATGAGGACCAACTGGAAACCTTTACCCGGGAGTTGGAAATTGATTTCGCCATTTCGGAACCAGGGCTTGGTCGGTTTCGCGTCAATATCTTTCATCAGCGCGGCAATGTTGCCATGGTGCTCCGCTACATCTCTACCCAGATTCCGAGTCTGGAAGAGCTGGGCATGCCGGAGATTCTTAACGATCTGATCATGCTGCGCCGCGGTCTGATCCTGATGGTGGGCGCCACGGGCAGCGGCAAGTCAACCACTCAGGCGGCGATGATCGACTATCGCAATGAGCATTCTTCAAGCCATATACTCACCATCGAGGATCCCATCGAGTTCCTGCACACCAACAAGAAGTGCATCATCAATCAGCGTGAGGTGGGGTTGGACACTAAATCCTACGCAAGAGCGCTCCGCAGCAGTATGCGCGAGGCGCCGGATGTCATTTTGATCGGTGAGATTCGGGATGCGGACTCCATGCAGGCCGCCATCGATCTTGCAGGCACGGGCCATCTGGCCGTCGCCACGCTGCACGCTAATAATGCGCCCGAGACTCTGGATCGGGTCATCAACATGTATCCAACCGAGCAGCACCCGCAGGTTTTCATGGATATGTCCCAGTATCTGCGGGCCGTGATTTCTCAGCGGCTGGTGCGGGGTAGGGACGGTAAGCGGGTGGCCGCCGTCGAGGTGATGCTGAATACACCTTATATCTCCGAGCTGATTCTAAAGGGTGACATCAGTGCCCTTAAAGAAGCCTTCAAGGACACCAAGGAGCCCGGGGTGCAGACTTTCGACGATGCTCTGTTCGAGCTCTATCGGGGCGGCCACATCGGCATGGAGGAGGCGCTTTCCAATGCCGATTCGAGAACCAACCTGGAGGCCAAGATCAACTTCGGCTAGCGGCGGAGCCCGTCTAGAAAAACACCTGGTAGGCGTCGAAGACCGGGCCGTCCACGCAGACTCGTTTCATCGCCATGCCCTGGGGCGTCTTCACGGCGACGGTGCAACCGGCGCAGCCGCCCACGCCGCAGGCCATGTATTCCTCCAACGCGACCTGACAAGGCAACTCGTAGCGGGCGGCAAGTCGAGCGGTAGCCTTGAGCATGGGAGTCGGGCCGCAGGCGACGATCTGGCAGGTGTCGCGCTCGTCTGGCGACAAGCTGGCCAACCAGGCATCGGCGAGCTCGGTCACCAGGCCATGGAAACATCCGGGGTAGCCCTGCTGACTGGCAAGACGCGACGCCACGCCCCAGTCATTCAGCAGGGTCAGCGCGCCATCGGCGTTGGCAGGCATGCCGGGAATGGCCGCGTTAGCGCGGGTTAGCCGGAAAGGGAACGGAATCTCGGAACCCATCAACACCAGCGGCCGGAACCGGTGATCGTCACGCAGCGTCTCGGCCAGGAATACCATGGGGGGAATGCCTACGCCGCCGCCAATGGCCAGCACCCTGGGTCGCGATGGATCAATCTGGAACGGCTGGCCGATGGGGCCCAACAGGCTGACCGTGTCGCCGGGTTGATGCTGAGCCAAAGCCCGCAAGCCTTCTCCCACAATTTTATAAAGGAATTCGACCCAACCCTCGTCGGCATGGACGCGCATGATGGAAAGCGGCCGCCGCATGGGAAGAGTGGCATCGCAGGTCAAATGGGCAAAGCAACCGGGCCGTGCCCGTGCCGCGCATTTCGGCGCTGCCAGCCGCAGAATGAACTGCTGTGCCGGGTGCGCCTCGTGGCTGACTACGCGCGCGTCCTCCAGGAAGATCGTGCCCCGTTTTGCTGGGTGTTCCATCAATGCCTCAGCCGGAATTCAGGTATTGCTCAGCGATCAGTCGAGCCGCTTGGCTGTCGATCATTTCTTTCTTGATGCGTCGGCTGCGTGCCCCCGTGCGGCGTGCTTCGGCCAACTGAGAGGCAGCGGCAGCTGAGGTCAGCGCCTCATCGACCCGCGCCACCGGCAAGCCGTAGCGCTGCTCCAGCGCGGTCGAGAAAGCCCCGGCCTGCTCGGCGATGGACGTGCTGCCGCCGGCACCAGGATCGCCGACGACAAGCTGCTCCGGTGACCACTCCGCCACCAGTCGGTCGATCGCATCCCAGGGTGGCCTGCCACTGCTCAGTGTAAGCGTCATTAGGGCCGTAGCCGACTGGGTAATGCCATTACCGGCGGCAACACCGATGCGCCGCACACCATAGTCGAAAGCCAGAATAATGCCGCCGGACCGCTGTTGGGAACCGTCAGGCGTGTCCGGCATAGGTGCTGATTTGTGTGATATCCACGCCCAACAGCGCAGCGGCGGCGGACCAGCGTAGCTCGAAGGCGGTATCGAAAATGATCTTGGGATCGGCGGGTACGCTTAACCAGGCGTTGTTGACCAGTTCGTCCTCCAGTTGGCCAGCCTCCCAGCCGGCGCAGCCTAGCGCCACCAGGACTTTCTCCGGGCCCTCCCCGTGGGCGACTGCATCCAGAATGTCCTGAGACATGGTGACCTTGATCTCGTCTGCAGCGGCCAGCGTGGACTCGTAGGCCTGATCCGACTGATGCAACACGAAACCGCGGTCTCGATGCACGGGGCCGCCACCCAGAACCGGTTGATCTGCCGCTGCCTGATCCGTCACTTCGAAGGACAACTGCTCCAGGATGTCCCGTACCTGCATTTCGATGGGGCGGTTGATAATAATCCCCAAGGCGCCGTGCTCATTGTGTTCGCAGACGTAGGTGACCGTCTCGTTGAAGTTCGGGTCGCCCATGGACGGCATGGCAATCAAGAAATGATCCTGCAGTGAATTCATACTTGACGGTCCCCGGCGACCCCTTTGAGTTGGTCAGGTGGTGTAATTCTAGCAGTTTTGCCCGGCGCCCCGGGGTCGGTCCCCGCTTGTCATGCCGGCTGGCGCCTCGCCCCGGTGCCTAGTTGGCTGCGGCGACGTTGGGGCTGGTCTGCGCGGAGCCCTCGTCGAACTGCCACTCATAAGCGAACCGGAGCACATCGTAATCGGCGCTGATTTCCGGGGGCAGGCGATCGAAGGGCGCGGCCATGCGGAGAATGGCGAGAGCGGCTTGATCCAGGGCAGCGTCGCCGGAAGAGTCGCGCAGCACGATCTCAACCAGATCACCCTGCTGATCCACCACCACTTCCAGGGTGGGCCAGTGAGCGCCCCCTTCGCGGCCGGCGCTGCGCGGGAAGTTAAGGGTGCCGATCCGCTCTACGCGTCGCCGCCACTGGTTGAGATAGCCGGCCACAGTGGCTTGCTTGGTTGCCGGGCTGATCACCAATTCCCGGCCGTGGTCAGCAGCCGCGCTGGTGTGATCGTCCAGGTCCGCGACGCTGGTCTTAGTGGCTGGATTATTCATCAGCGCCATGGCCCGCATCGGCACCGCTGCCTCAGTCTCGTTGGGGTCGGGTGACGCGAGAATGGCGTCGGTGGAGGGATTACGGGTGACGAGCCGTTCGGCATCCTGCTCTTCGCTGCGCGGGCGTGCCTCGTTCAGGTCGCCACCGGCTGGCGAGCCCGACAGCGTGAGGGGATCGGTCATAGCCGGTGCCGCGGCGGCTCTGCCCAAGTCCTCAGATTGCCCTGCCCCCTGCTGATTGCGTTGGGCCAGATAATCGTAGTCATCCGGTTGCCGATCGATATCGCTGGTGTCCACCAGCAGGGTCACCTTCAGGGTGGGTAATTCCTCGGAGTCAAGCAGCGGATCAGCCGAGAAGGTGATGCCGAGGATGATGATCCCGTGCAACAACAGGGCTAAGAACAGCGTCGAGCTGAGTCGATCGTTCGCCTGTGAATGTAGAGCTGATGCGGTCACGGATCATCCCCTGGCGTTTTGCCATTATATCCGCCGGCGCTGCGCGAGACTCGTTTAAAGCTCACCCGGTCAGCTTGCTGTCAATCACGTCCATCAGCATAGCAGCGATGTCGAGGCTGAATTGCCGGTCCAGCTCACGGATTCCCGTCGGGCTGGTGACGTTGATTTCCGTAATGAAGTCGCCGATAACGTCCAGACCAGCAAACAGGATGCCTTTTTCCCGGAGTGTCGGACCCACTTGATCGCAGAGCCAGCGATCCCGGTCGGTGAGCTCGCGGCCCTCGCCGGTTGCCCCCATAACCAGGTTGCCGCGGCTGTCCTCGGGAGAGGGTATACGTGCCAGGGCATAGGGCACCGGCTCGCCGTCCAGCATAAGAATGCGCTTGTCGCCGTCGGCAATTTCGGGCAAGAAGCGTTGGGCCAGGGTAAAGCGTTGACCGTGATCGGTGAGGGTCTCCAGGATGACATTCGTATTGGGGTCCCCCTGCTTGACCCCGAAGATCGAACGACCACCCATGCCGTCCAGGGGCTTGAGAACAATGTGACCCTGTGCAGCCAGAAACTCCTTGATGAGGCTATGGGAGCGGGTGATGACGCTGGGCGGCGTGCACTCAGGGAACCAGGCGGTATACATCTTCTCGTTGATGTCCCGCAGGCTAGAGGGCCGATTCACCACCAGGCTGCCCCGCTTCTCTGCCAGCTGCAGAATATAGGTGGTGTAGATGTACTCCATGTCGAAGGGTGGATCTTTGCGCATCAGGATTACATCCAGGTTATCCAGGGCGCCGTGCCAGGGTGTGCCGGTGCGATGCCAGTCGCGTTCGTCGTCCTGCACGCTGATGGTCAAACCCTGACCTACAGGTTGTCCGTCCCGAACGGCCAGGCCATTTTGCTGAAAATAGATCAGATCCCAACCGCGAGCCTGGGCGGCCAGCAGCATGGCCAGGGTGGAGTCCTTGGCCGGTTTGATTCCTTCCAAGGGGTCCATGACGACGCCCAACTGGCATTTATGCTGGCTCATCTCGTCTAGCCTCCCCCATCCTTGCAGGTAGTTTAAGGGCGAGCTTCAAGGTCCACCCGCCTCGGCACGGCTACCATACCCGTTTTTGCCTCCTGACAGGACCTCGCGCTGGGTCCGAAACGCCCGTCCCGGGCGGGCTTGCAGCTGGTTTCAGAGACTGGCAACGGCTTCGTGGTAGCGGATCGCCCAATATGTTAAAAGGCGCGTTGTGTAGGTGTGTGTCGGCAACGGCGGGATTTGGCTGCAGCCTCTATGCATGAGCCTGGCAAGGAGAGCTTTGTGTCCAGCGAAAGCGGCAACGATCTGCGCGGCCTGAAAATACTGGTGATCGACGACAGCAAGACGATCCGGCGTACGGCGGAGACATTGCTGGCCAAGGAAGGATGCGAGGTCCATACGGCGGTGGACGGCTTCGATGCGCTGGCCAAGATCGCTGATCATCATCCCGACATTATCTTTGTGGACATCATGATGCCGCGCCTGGATGGTTATCAGACCTGCTCTTTGATCAAACACAACCGGACGTTCAGAGACACGCCTGTCATCATGCTGTCGAGCAAGGATGGGTTGTTCGATCGGGCGCGCGGGCGTCTGGTGGGCTCCGAACAATACCTGACCAAGCCTTTTACGAAGGATGAGTTGTTGACGGCTATTCAAAGTCACGCAGGCAAGTAGCCCGCGGAGAACTTTCGGGAGAGCGGTGATGGCGTTGGTAATGATCGTTGATGATTCGCCGACCGAGGTGCACGTGATGAAAACGGCCCTGGAGCGACATGGCTTTGAGACCGTGTCTGCCGCGGATGGATCTGAGTGCATCAATCTGGCCCGGGAAGTCCGGCCTGACCTGATCCTTATGGATGTGGTCATGCCCGGTGTCAACGGGTTTCAAGCAACGCGGACGCTGTCCCGCGATCCGGATACCGCATCGATTCCAGTCGTCATGGTGACGACCAAGGACCAGGAGACCGATCGGATCTGGGGAATGCGTCAGGGCGCCGTAGACTACCTGGTGAAACCAGTCACCGAAAAGGCGCTGGTTGCTAAGGCGCGTGAGGTTATCGACACACAGGGGGAACACGCTTGAGCCTGGCTGCCCTCAGTGATCGGCCCTTTGAGCTGCTGGCCGAGTTGGAGCGGCGCGCCCGCGTCAGTCTGGCCGGTCGTCAGGGGGTTACGGATGAGACCAACGAACGGGTGGGCGTGGGTTTCCGGCTCGCTGGCGAAAACTTCGTGGCGCCCCGCGAGGAGGTCCGCGAAGTGCTGCCCGTGCCTGACAACCTGACCCGGGTACCGGGTGCCAAGCCGTGGCTGAAGGGAATCGCTAACGTGCGCGGCCATCTGTTGCCCGTGGTTGACTTGAAAGCGTTTCTCGGCGGCGGGATCACCCTGCCGGATCGCAGAGCCCGGATCGTGGTGGCCGCCGAGCGTGACACGCCCGCCGGGTTGCTGGTAGATGAGGTGGTCGGTTTTCGACGCTTCGCGCCCCAGGACTACGCGCAGCACGCCACTGCAACCATCATTCGCTGCGAGAATTATCTGGACGGCAGCTATCAGCGCGGGGATGAGAAGTGGCCGCTGTTTCGCCTAACTAAGCTTTTGGAGGACGAGCAGTTCTTAAGCGCCGCCGAGTGATCGGCGCGCTTGGGGCTGACGGACAAACATGCTCAAGACAAGTCGTTGGATG
Source organism: Gammaproteobacteria bacterium (assembly GCA_041556855.1). Taxonomy (GTDB): domain Bacteria; phylum Pseudomonadota; class Gammaproteobacteria; order Steroidobacterales; family JBFFHS01; genus JBFFHS01. Next base: position 34,442 of record JBFFHS010000001.1, on the reverse strand, counting down.
CAAGTCATCCCCACTTTGGCGGGATTGCTGCTGGCTTTGCTGTTGGTCGCGGGCGCGGTGATCTGGTCGACCGGCGGCGCCGGCGGCGGCGAAGCGCAGCTCAGTCGGCTTGTGGCGCTGGCTCAGGCCGCGCGTGCTAACGGCGCGGCCGCTGCGGCGGGCGATCAGGTGGCTCTGGACGAGCTGGTTGCCGCCGCACAGGAAGCGAACGAGCTGCGCCGCATCGTCCTGCGGGACGCAACCGCCGCCGAATCGGTTCGGCAGGTCCTGGCTGATGGCCAGGCGTGGCAGAGCCTCTCCGAAGCCCGTCAAATCTTTGTCAGCCAGCGGGACGCGTTGGGACAGGCCTATGCAGCGGTCACCGAGGCGCAGCGGTTGGCTCCGGATCTGCTGGCGGCGGCCGCCAACCTGGCTGCGGCCATGCCCGCTGGCACGTTGGCCAGAAATCAGAACGCTATGGATCGCTTTGAGCTCAGTGTTCAGCAGATCCAGCAGGACCTGGGAGGTCTTCCCCAGGCGAGCGATGCGGCGCTTTTGACGCGTCGGACCGCGGACGCTGAGGGCTTTATTGATCAGATCCTGCGGGCGCTGGCTGGCGAGCAGACCGGGCTGGGCGTTGCGCCGTTGAATGAAGATGCTCGGGCCGGCGGCTTGGCGCGGGCCCGTGAAATCCATGTGCAGCTGCGTGATGCTCTGGATCGGGTCGCGCGCGCCGAAGGGGCCCTGGTTGCCGCCGCTGGGGCTCGCGACCAGCTGGATCAAGCCGCCGCCAGCATATTCGCCCGCTATCGACAGGAGGTGCGCCCGAGCCAGTCAGCGTTACCCTTCGGATTGGATTCTTCCCTGGGACTGGCGCTGCTGGGCGGCGCCGTGCTGGTCTTGCTGACGATGATGCTGGCCTATCACCGGGCGCGCGATTACCGTCATGCGGCTGAACAGCATGCTGCGCAAAACGAGCGTAATCAGCAGGCCATCCTGCGCCTGCTGGATGAGCTGCAGCCGCTGGCTGATGGTGATCTCACCGTTGAGGCTACGGTCACCGAGGACATTACCGGCGCTATTGCCGACTCGATAAATTACGCGATCGGCGCGCTGCGGGATCTGGTTGCCACCATCAACGACTCCTCCATTCTATTGGATGGGGCCTCCAAGCAGACCGAGGCGACATCCCAGCATCTGGTGCGTTCCAGCGAGCTGCAGTTGAAGCAGCTGGCCGCCGCATCGGAGTCCATCGCCCAGATGGCCATCTCTATCGAGGAGGTGTCGGGTAACGCAGAGCGTTGCGCGGACGTGGCGCGCCATTCGGTGGACGTGGCCAGCAAGGGTGGCGAAGCAGTTCGGCGCACCATCGAGGGCATGAATACGATTCGCGAGACTATTCAAGAGACGTCGAAGCGCATTAAGCGGCTCGGCGAGAGCTCCCAGGAGATTGGTAATATCGTCGAGCTTATTAATGATATTGCTGAACAAACCAACATCCTGGCGCTGAATGCTTCGATTCAGGCGTCCATGGCCGGTGAGGCGGGCCGGGGATTTGCTGTGGTCGCCGACGAGGTGCAGCGGCTCGCTGAGCGCTCCGCTAATGCCACCAAGCAGATCGAGGTGCTGGTCAGCACAATTCAATCGGATACTAACGAAGCCGTGGTATCCATGGAGCGCAGCACTACGGATGTGGTGGGCGGAGCGCTGCTGGCCGAGAATGCCGGAGCAGCTTTGGAAGAGATCGATCAGGTCTCGAATCAGTTTGCTACTTTAGTACAGAACATCTCCGGATCGGCGCGGGAGCAGGCTGAAGCCGCCGCTGACATTACCCGCAACATGCAGGTGCTGCGCGGAATCGGAAATAAAACGGCCCAGAGCACCACCGCGACCTCCAGCGCGATCAGCAAGCTGTCGGAGCTCGCTTCCCAGCTGCGTAAGTCGGTGAGTGGTTTCCTGTTGCCGGGTGAAAGCAGCGGCGGCGTTGCCGATGAGGGCGATGCAGATGCACAGGCGGCGATGGCCAGGACGACGCCGGACGTCTCCTCGTCCCTGGAACCGCACCAGCAGCAACGTCAAACAGGCTGAAAACACGCATCATGGCAGGTGTTGAAACGGGCATGACATGACCGAGCTGGCGGTAAACTCTCTCGAGCTCGTCAATAAGGAGCTGACCACTGCGCTGGACCAGGCGCGCCAGGGTCTTGAGAACTATATTGACGGGCGCGTTGGCAAGGGTGCGCTGGCGGACTGTGCCCGGCAACTGCATCTGGTTCGCGGCGCGTTGAAGATCGTCGAAGTGCACGGCGCTGCGCTCTTGGCCGAAGAAATGGAGCAGGCCTGCGACTATCTTACCGAGCTTACGGATGAGGATGTCGTGCTGCAGAGTGTCGAGGCGCTTGGCAGGGCGATGGTGCAGTTGCCCGCGTACCTGGATCGGGTCGCCAGCGGGGGGCGCGACATTGCCTTAGTGCTGTTGCCCCTATTGAACGATCTGCGCGCCATCCGCGGTGAGCCGCTGATGTCAGAGGGTACGTTGCTGCTGCTCAACGTTGGACCCGGCCAGGGCGCCGGGCCAGCGGCGCCAGAGGCGGCCGGGCCTGCCGCAGAGAACTTCACCGCCCTGGCAAGCAAGCTTCGGCCCAGCTTTCAGATGGCTCTGCTTGGCTGGATCAAGGGCAGGGATCTGCACGCCAATTGGAATCGGCTGTATACCGTCAGCCGGGCGCTGGAGGGCGTGGCCACGGCCGACGCCATCTATCAGCTGTGGTACGTGCTTTCTGGGGTGCTGGAGGCGCTGCAGAAAGGTGGGGTGGAGTCCAGCGTGGCGTTGCAGCGCTTGATTGGACAGGCCGACCGTTTCCTCAAGATCACCATAGACCGGGGTGAGGCTGATGCAGCTAAGGCGGCGCCGCGGGATCTACTCAATCATCTGTTGTACTACGTCGGACGCTCCAAGGTGGAGACCGATCGTATCAAGGAGATTCGCAACAGCTTCGGGCTGGTCAATCTGTTGCCCGGCGACCACGAGCTGGCGGAGGCCCGGGAAGGGTTGGCCGGTCCCAGCGTCAAGCTCATGCGCACGGTGGCCGCTGCCATCAAGGAAGACCTCAGTAACGTCAAGGATGCCCTGGATATCTTTGTTCGCACCGGCATGTCCGATGCCGAAGATTTGAAGCCTCAGCTGGACATGCTGAAGAAGATCAGTGACACCCTGGGAGTTTTGGGGCTGGGCGACCTGCGGGAACGCATTCAGGGCGAGATCAAAGAGTTGGCCGCTTTCATTGCAGATCAAGAGGCCGCTGATGAGGGCACTCTGATCAAGATGGCCGCCACCCTGCTGAACGTCGAAGATGAGCTTGATCAGCAGCTGGTGCGGGTCATTATGCCGCTGGAGGGCGAAAAGGCAGCTGCCCCCGAGACGGACGCAGAATATCGCCACGTTGCCGAAGCCGTATTGCGCGAGTGTGCCGTCAATCTTGCCAGGATCAAGGAAGCGGTCACTCAGCTGGTGAGCCAGCGCGGTGACTCTGAGGCACTGGATCGAGTCGCTCCTCAGCTGCGGGGCGTGACGGCGGGCTTGCTGATGCTGGGTAAGACTCGCGCTGTCAAAGTTATCGAGCGAATCGGCGCCGTCATCCATGCCCGCTTGGCGCCGGGGCAGCCGACGCTCAAGCCGGACAAGCTGGACCGCCTTGCCGACGCCATTGTCAGCGTTGAGTACTACATGGAGACCCTGAAAGCAGGCCGGGCCGATCCCTGGTACATGCTGGACAACGCCGAGACCTGTCTGCAGGTCTTGGAAGCCCAGCCGGTGGCGGTGCCGTCTGCTGTTGAGTCAGCAGCGGAGGCGGCACCCGAGGCTGACGAGGCACCCGTCGAGGCTGCCGCGGAACGAGAAAAGACCGCGGCGCCGGTGGTCGAGGCGGAGCTTGGCCAGCCCGCCACGGAGCCCGAGGCGGCGGTCAGCGCACCAGTGCCCGCAGTCATGTCTGAGCATGCCGAGCGGGTTGATCCGGAGCTGGTGGAGGTGTTCATCGAGGAAGCCCAGGAAGAGTTGACGAGTATTCGCAAGCACTTTCCCCAGTGGTTGCAGCATCCGGATGACTCCGAGGCGCTCATCACCGTCCGCCGCAGCTTTCACACATTGAAAGGCAGCGGGAGGATGGTCGGCGCTCAGCTCATCGGAGAGTTTTCGTGGAGCATCGAGAATCTGCTTAATCGGCTGATTAACCAGACTCTGGAGCGCAGCGATGCCATAGCAGACTTCTTGCAGCGCGCCGTAGAGGCGTTGCCTGAGTTGCTGGAGCAGTTGGAGATCGGCCGAGCACCGCGTTTGGACGTGCAGTTCCTGATGAAGCAGGCCGAGGCCTTCGCGGAGGGGGATCCCGAGGCCGCCAGCATGACCAGCGGCTCCCTGCGTGTCCCGGCGCTGGAGACACCAGCCGCAGCGCCGCCCGCGCCGGGGCTGGTCACGGACATGGATCCGGTCCTGCAGGAAATTTTCATCAAGGAAACCCGCGGCCACGTAGCCGCGATTCGGAATTTTCTCGACGCCGCGCCGGATCAGGCAGGCACGCGGGTGACCGACGATCTGCACCGGGTTTGCCACACCCTGGCGGGCAGCGCCAATATGGCGTCCTTCGAGCCCGCAATAGAGCTGGCGGCGCCCCTGAACCGCTTCGTTAGCCAACTTTTCAAGGCGGGGGGCAGCCTGGATAGGACCGCCCGCGGCGTTATTCAGGCCATCGCTCAGGCACTGGGAAACATGGCGGATGCGCTGGAGAGCGGGCAGCCCTACCAGGATGACTACCGCGCCCTGCTGGGTGAACTGGATACGCTAGCGGCGGCGCAGCAACCCGTGGCGGCGGAGTCCTCGCAGCCGGGGACTGGGGAGCCTTTGGCTCAGGCCGAAGAACCCGTCAGCAGCGACGGCTTAGCCGTGGAGCCCGTGTCGGAGGTCAGCGCACTGGTGGTGCCGTCCGCTGCCGAACCTGTCATCGGCGAGCCGGCGGCCGAACAGTTTTTTGAGTTCGATTCTGAGATCGCGGCGATCTTTACTGCTGAGGCAGCCGAGCTGCTGGAGGCGGCGGAGGACGCTCTGCGCGTCCTCGCGGCTGACCATGGCAATCGGGAGCGGGTTGTGGAGTTGCAGCGCCTGACCCACACGCTGAAGGGCGGCGCTCGCATGGCGGGGCTCACCCCCATGGGCAATTTGAGCCACGCACTGGAGAATCTGCTGGTGGGTTGGGCCGAGGGTTCGGTGCAGCCTGGGGATGGGGCCATTGTCACGATCCAGTCAGCCTTGGATGAGCTGCATCACATGCGCGATGCCGTGGTGGGTGGCGCCGGTTTGCGGGAATCCACCGACTTGATTCGGCGCATCAATGTGCTGGCTGAGGCGGGCGCAGCCGGCGTGGAGCCGGAAGAGGCTGCGGCCGAGGTTGGTGGCCTGGCCGGCTCGCCACCGACTGGCCCGGATCTAATCCCTGTCGCGACAGCCTCCAGCGAGGCACCATCGGACAGCATCATTGGGGCGCGCGATGAGCAGAGCTTTGCGGGGGCCGGCCCAGAAGCAGCTGATGAGAGTTGGCCAGAGGAGGAAGAAGTCACCGGGATCTATTCTGAGCCGGCCGAGCCTTTAAACGTCGCGGTGCCGGAGGTCGAACCGGCCGACGAAGCGGTGCCCGCGCCGCCGTCACCGGCGTCCGCGCTGGAGCGGGCCGAGGTGGCCCGCGTCGATGCGGAGCTGTTGGACGGGCTTCTCAACAGCGCTGGCGAGATTTCGATTTTTCAGTCGCGCTTGAAGCAGCAGATTCAGTCCATTGACTTCAATCTCGTGGAACTGTCTCAGACGGTGCTCCGCTTGAAGGAGCAACTGCGCAAGCTGGAGGCCGAGACGGAGGCGCAGATTCTGTATCGCCATCAGCATGACCTGGGTGACGACCGGGACTTCGACCCTCTCGAGCTGGACCGTTATTCCACCATTCAGCAGTTGTCCCGGGCGCTGGCGGAGTCCGTCAGCGACGTGGCCAGCATCAATGATCTGCTGCGCACGCTGAACACCGACGCGGAAACGCTGCTCACGCAGCAGGGCCGCGTGACGACTGAACTGCAGGATGGGCTCATGCAGACGCGCATGGTGCCCTTCAAGCGGCATGTCTCGCGCCTGGAGCGGATTGTGCGCCAAGCGGCCCAGGAGAGCGGTAAGCAGGCGGAGCTGGTGGTCGAAGGAGCTGCTGGCGAGTTGGACCGCCAGGTGCTGGAAAAGATGTTGCCACCCTTCGAGCATCTGCTGCGGAACGCAGTGGTGCACGGCATCGAGTCGCCGGAGCAGCGCCAGGCGGCTGGTAAGCCGGACCGGGGCCGAATCGTGATCGCCCTGCAGCGCGAGGGCTCCGAAGTGCAGATCGAGGTGAGCGATGACGGTGCAGGTCTGGATTTGCGCGCTATTCGGACCAAGGCGCAGGAACTCGGCTTGCTTGAGCCCGGCCAGCAGGTCTCCGATGAGGATGCCATGGAGTTGATTCTGGCGCCTGGCTTCACCACCGCCGGCGAGTTAACCCAGGCCGCCGGCCGCGGCGTGGGGCTGGACGTGGTGGACGATCAGGTGGCCAAGCTGGGTGGTTCGCTGCGGATTGCCTCAGAGCCCGGCCAGGGAACCCGCTTTACTATCCGTTTGCCCTATACGCTGGCGATCACCCAGGCGCTGATTGTCCAGGTTGGCGAGGAGACCTTTGCGCTGCCGCTGCCCACGGTGGAAGGCATTACCCGGTTGCCCAAAGACCAGCTGTTGGATCGGCTCACGGAGGACGACCCGCGTCTGGAATATGGCGACGTGAGCTATCGCATTCAGCATCTGGGCACTTTTGTGGATGCCGGACCCTCAGCGCTGCCCGAGGATGAAAGTTCCGTCTCCCTGGTGCTGGTGCGTGCTGGCGACAGCTCAACGGCCCTGTTGACCGATCAAGTTGAGGGTAGCCGTGAAATCGTGGTCAAGACCCTGGGACCGCAGATCGCGGGTATCCCCGGCGTGTCCGGTGCCACCATTCTCGGCGATGGGCGCATTGTCGTAATTCTCGACATGGGCGCCCTGGTGCGCCAGCGTCGCGCCGATAGCGGTCCGAAACCCGAGCCCGCAGCACCGGTGATCCAATCCCAGCCCACGGCTCTGGTGGTGGATGATTCGATAACCGTGCGCCGCGTAACCGAGCGCCTTCTGGAACGTCATGGCATCCGGGTGCTCACCGCCAAAGATGGCCTGGATGCCATAACGGTGCTCCAGGATCATGAGCCGGACGTCATTCTTCTGGATATCGAGATGCCGCGCATGGATGGGTATCAGTTTGCCACCCATGTACGTAACGACCCGCGGGTCAAGGACACTCCCATTGTCATGATTACTTCTCGTTCCAGTGAGAAGCATCGTGCGCGCGCCATCGAGATCGGCGTGAACGACTATCTGGTCAAGCCTTATCAGGAAAATCAGCTGATCCGAGCGCTGCAGCCATTCATCGGTGACGACGGTGAATGACACCCCGACAGAGCTCTACAGCCTATTGATTCCCTTATTCGAGGAACGCCTGCTGGTGCCGCGGGTCTGTGTAGCGGAAGTTGTCGGGTTCACTGAACCCAGGGCCGCGGCCACGGGCGCGCCAGAGTGGTTCCTGGGGGTCGTGAACTGGGACGGCCGGGAATTGCCGCTGGTGTCCTTCGAAGCAACCATCGGTAAGGCGGTGCCGGAGTCGCGCCATCGGACCCGCATCGTGGTCTTCCATGCCATGGGCGCTGACGGCTATTTCGGTATCCTCACACAGGGCTTCCCGCAACTGGTGCGAGTCAATCCGGACGTCCTGTCGCCGGATTCTGACCGCACCTGGGATGATCAGCAGCCGGTCATCTGCCGTATCCGGATGATCAACGAGTACCCTCTGATCCCCGATCTCGAACAGCTCACCGCCATGGTGAGCGCGCTCCGCCGCGCGGCATGACGGAGATGCGATAAGCCGTTGCCGCTCTTCAACCGCGCAGACTTCCCCAGCGTGACTGCAGCAGTGCACAGGCCACCATTGCGGCCGTTTCGGTACGCAGGATCTGCTCTCCCAGTTTGATCGCCCGAAAACCGCTACGCGTCAGCCCGTCAAGTTCCGCGGCGCTGAAGCCGCCCTCAGGCCCGACCAGTGCCGCCACGCTGTCCGGCTTTTGCGCCGGCGCGGGCCATGGTCTGGCACCGCGCGGATCAAACACCAGGCGCAGGCAGCCGGCGGGAAGCGCCCGGATGCACCCGTCCAGTGGCTCGGGCCCATGGATCCGCGGTGGAAAGTGTCGTCCAGACTGCTCGCACGCACTGCCAGCGACCCGCTGCCAGTGAATAAGCCGCCGTTGGGCCCGGTCGGGCTCCAGCTTGACGACGCTGTGTTGAGTGTAGGCGGGAAAGATTTCTGCAACGCCCAGTTCAGTGGCTTTCTGAATTGCAAAGTCCATGCGTTCGGCCTTGGCGATACCCTGAACCAGGAATACGCGCAGATCAGGGGGCGCCATGGCCGGAATCGCAAGACCCAGCTCGATAACTGCGCCGGCCTTGTCATAGCGCAATATGCGCGCCTGGTGTTCGGCCCCACAGCCATCGAAAACGATCAGCGGCGCGGCTACCCGCAACCGCAGCGCGCGTTGCAGATAGTTCGTCTGGGCGGTTGAAAGGCTGAGTTGCCGCCGGCCGTTGATGGGTTCATCCAGCAGCAGACGGGGCGGCGGCCTGTGTGATTTCATGGCGGGCACGGGCCTTCACAGCTCGGGCAGCTGTATAGTGAGCCAAGCCATGGGATGTGATCAATGAGATTTGCTATTGATTCGGACAGCGGCTGGTTACGAGACGTCAACCAGGTGCCATCCCCGAACTGCGACGAGCGTCCCGGGGGTGCTGAGCTCGAATTAATCGTGGTCCACAGCATCAGCTTGCCGCCCGGCGAGTACGGGGGCTCAGCCATCGATGCGTTCTTTACCAATACTCTGGCCGCCCACCAGCATCCATATTTCGCCGAAATTGCCCATCTGCACGTCTCCGCGCATGCCCTGATTAAGCGCGATGGCGAGCTGACCCAGTTCGTTCCCTTTACCCGCCGGGCCTGGCATGCGGGCGAGTCGGAATACTGCGGTCGCGAGCGCTGCAACGATTTCTCCGTGGGTATCGAGCTGGAGGGGGTGGATGATGGGCCCTTCACAGATGCACAGTACGCCACGCTCGCCCACCTTGTGCGGGCTCTGGAGGCCGCCTATCCTTCTCTGCGTGGCGGCGACATTGTTGGCCATTCGGACATTGCGCCAGGCCGCAAGACGGACCCTGGGCCCGGCTTTGACTGGCAGCACCTGGCGAGATTGTTGAGCGCGTAATCCAGCATGCATTTGATCGCGTTAATCCTGGGCCTGATTATCGAGCGCCTTGCCACCCATCTACTGCATCTGCGCCAGCTGCGTTGGTTGGATGGCTACTTCGATAGTGGTCTGGTCCAGCTCGCGCGGCTTGAGGGCTGGGTGGCCATGCTGGGTGTGCTGGGGCTGCTGGCAGTCCCGGTGTTGCCCGTGCTGCTTGTCAGTCTGATCTTCACAGATGTGTGGTGGGACCTGCCGTATCTGGCTTTCGCGGTCATTGTGCTGCTGTTCTCCCTTGGCCCGCGGGACCTAGGCGAGGAGGTTGATGAGTATTGCGACGCCGTGGATCGGGAAGATGGCGAACGGGCTGATCAGGTGGCTCGGGAGCTTCTCGAAGCGGACGGCGCCGACGATGACGACGAGACGGTCGTTCGAGCGGTCTTTGTTCAGGCCAACAACCGGATCTTCGGCGTGGTTTTCTGGTTTATGGTCCTGGGCCCCATAGGGGCGTGGCTATTTCGCGTCGTCGATCTATTCCGACGCCGGGCTGTCGTTGAAGCTGAGCGCGAGCCCACCATGGTTAAGGCCCGCGAGCATATTGAGGCCGTCCACGGTCTGCTGGGTTTCATTCCCGCGCGGCTTGCGGCGTTGGGCTACGCCATCAGCGGCAGCTTTGACCACGCGTTCTCCGGTTGGCGGACCTATACCGCCGCGGCCGGTGCGCCGTTGCATCGGATCAACGACGAGATTGTGGCTTGCGTGGGCTGTGGCGCACTGAACCTGGTCGCGGGGGACACGCAGAGCCCGGATCACGGTGCCCGCAAAGCCATGCGCCTGGTGACGCGGACGATTTTCGTGTGGACCACGGTGATCGCGCTGATCACCCTGCCTGGCTGGGCCCCCTAGCGGCGTTGCGCTAGCGCTCCCTCGGTTGCCAGATCACCTCCTGTCCACCTTCATGGCGGGCAAGCACCCGGGCCATGACGAACAGTAGATCCGAGAGTCGGTTCAGGTAGCGCAAACCCTCTGTATCGACATCCTCGGCCTGCATCAGGGTCAATACCCGGCGCTCCGCACGCCGGCAGATCGTTCGCGCCACGTGACAGGCGGCCGCCGCCGGCCCGCCGCCCGGCAGAATAAAGTTGTCCAGCGGCGGGAGATTCGCGTTGAGCTGATCCAGCTGAGTTTCAAGACGTTCAACCCAGCCTGGCTCAATGGCGCGATGGCCCGGCATGCACAACTCGCCGCCCAGGTCGAACAGATCGTGCTGGATGGTGACCAGGCTATCGCGAATCTCAGTGGGAATCCCATCTACCGCAAGCACCGTGCCAATAGCGCTGTTGGTCTCGTCCACGGTCCCGTAAGCCTCGACCCGCACACTGTCTTTTGCTACTCGCGTGCCGTCACCCAAGCCGGTGGTTCCCCCGTCGCCGGTACGGGTGTAGATCTTGGTAAGCCGTTTACCCATGACCGATATCTTCCCACATCGCCGGGTTCCTGGCAGTAGGGCGTCAGGGTTGAGCGACGGACCGTAGTTTGTCGCGTGTGAGCCAACCGATCTCGGCAGCCGTCAGTGGCCCGACGACGACCTGCCCCAGGTCAGGCGGAATTTCCGCATAGTCCGCCGTTACAGCGATGCGCCCCCCCATGAGCTCGGCCCGTCGCTGCGGATACAGCGGCTGCGCGTTGGGCTCGCCGTAGCCCTCCGGGAACAGCGGCAGGTTGGTACCCGGTTGATACTTGTCCGTGGCGCCGAGAGTGTGCAGCAGCTCATGGGTCAACACGACCTGGTTCGGGCCTCGCATGCGCCGATCGGCGAACAGGTGGGCGACGGCCACGCGTCCCTTTTCCAGCGCCGCGGAACGATCCAGGCTGACGTGAGTCTCGTCATCGTAGTAGATCGCGAACACCTGGATATCCGGACTGGGCCGATCGAGATTCCACTCGACCAGTTTGGCCCACCAGCGCAGCTTCAGACTCCACACCAGCGATTCCCAGATGCCCGCGGTAGCGGTCAAGCTGGGTGGCAATTCGTGCACTGCCGGTGCCAGCTTCAGCTCGGCGGGTGGATTCACCATGACACTGTAGCCGGCGGCCTGACGTTTCAGAAACTGTTCTACCGCATCGAAGTCCTGGTCGCGCAGCCGCTCAATGTGTCGTTGGGCAGCAGCACTGCCGTCGCCGTTGATGGGGTAGATATCCACCCATAAAGGTTCATCCCAGTCAGTCGCGCGAACGCGCGCTAGCCAGTTGCCGACGGCGATGAACAAGAGCACATAGAGCAGCAGCAGCATTCTCAGACGGCGCAACACAACAGCTTCACGGAATTTAATGGCCCTGCTGTAGTCAAACAGCTAGCGGCAGCCAATGGCCGGAAGCAAGTCACAGTTGCGGGAACGGTTGCCAGAAAAAGAAAACCCGACGCGGTGGGCGTCGGGTCAGGTCTTTTTTCTTATCGGAGTTTACGGTTTCAAGTATGCGGCCTGGCTGCTGGTCTTGAGGCTGTCAGTTTTTGTTTTTGTCCAATCCTCGCAACCGATTTTTGTTGTTGTAACAGCCTTAGGTCTTGGTCTCTTCTTCTTGTTGTTATTTCTTATTCTTGTTCTTGTCTTTCTAATTTAACAAAAAGGTGTTGCGATGAGCATACCTTTCTGCAGTTTGCGCACTCAATAACTACCCACTCAGGGGTAGATACTACTAAGCAAGTCCCGTGCCAAAACAGTTAAGTTCTTTTTTTTCAATACGTTGAGAATGCTATCTCCGGTCTTGGACGAGATTTAGACACAGTCTTGTAAAAAAAACCGACATTTCGGTTAGCGGGGTTTTATTACAACATTTGTCATAATATCTACATAACTTACTGTTTCTTAACGTTGCGCAACCGTTGCTCCCCGCGCTGGCGGGGCATATCGGGTCGTCTCCAGGTCAGGTGTCACCAGCAGGCTTTCGCGGCTCAGCCAGCGCCCGTCGCTGACAACGGCCCTGATACGCAGCGTGTCGTTGATATCCTGGAGCGGATCGCCATCCAGGACCACCAGATCAGCCAGGCGGCCAGCTTCAACGGTGCCCAGATCGCCATGGGCGCCCAGCGCCAGGGCGGCTTCCGCGGTGGCCAAGCGCAGCACCTGGTCGGCACTCAGCCCGCTGGCCCGCAACACCTGCAACTCCACGTGGAGGCCCAGTCCATACGGGATAAAGGGAGCATCCGTCCCGGCGGTGAGTCGAGCGCCGCTGCGCACCAGCCGGGCCGCAGTGGCGCCAAGTTGGCTCATGCGCTGCTTGAGCGGCGGACCCGAGCCGAAGAACCCCAGGAAACCGGTCAGGCCGCGCCGCTCAGCGGGCGAGAACAGGGCCAAATACGCCGGGTCTTGCAGCAGTTCCGGGTGGTCCGCCACGGTCAGGCTGAAGCCGCCGTTCAGAGCCAGGGTCGGTGTAAACACCATGCCGGCGGCCGCCAGTATCTGATCCAGGTCAGAGTATGAACGCTGCAGCGGCGAGACCTTGGGATTGAAGCTGCGCCGCGATGTGGCGCCGAGATGTTCGACCGCGTCGGCACCAAACAGGGCTGCCGGGTAGACCTCATGGGAAGATAGGGGAATGCCGATCTCATGGGCTAGACGAATGGCCTCCCGTTGCAGTTCGTCCGGCAGTCGCACGTAGGTCTTGACCAGGTCGAAACCGAGTCGCCTGGCGCGGTCAAGTTCCTGAACCAGCCGGTCGCGATCTGCGATGGAGGCTGCTTGACCGTAATACACGCGTGGCCCGTCCAGCAGATGTCCGGTTAAAAACAGCCGCGGTCCCAGGCGCTGGCCGCTGGCCCAGGCTTCTTTCCGCTCCAGCGCGTCATAGGGATCGCCGCCGGGTTCCCGCACGCTGGTGACGCCAAAAGCCAGCCAGCGCCGGCCCTGGCGCTCGCCTGCCAGCGCAGATTGATGGGCATGACTGTCGATCAGGCCAGGGATGACGGTCAGGTCGCTGGCATCGATGACGCGACCGGGGTTCGGCAGGGTTCCCCGCGCCGCAACGGCGCTGATGCGGCGGCCATCCACATGAATGTCCATGTGCCGTCGGTAGCGGTTGCCGATCCCGTCGAATAGCCGCCCCGCCTGAATGACGTATTTCTCGGACCGCGCCGGTCGCTGCCAGGTGAGCTGAAGGGGCCACGGTTCGCTTTCGCCCGTAGCCAGATCCAGCCGCCGCATAGCATCGACCTGGCGGTGGGCCAGCACCTGACCATCGGCGCTAAAGCTTGGACTGCTGGCCAACCCGCGACCGAGGGGCTTGAGGTTTTCCAGCAGTGCCTCGGGTGCGCCGCGCGGCCCCACAAATAACCTGCCGTTGGCGATGGTGGTGATCTGCCGGCCGTCGGTGGTCATCGCCGGCCCGTCATGGCCGCGAGTCCCCAGGGGGGCAGCGGCGAGCGTCGGTTGCCAGCGCGCCTCGCCATCGGCCAGCCGAATGCTGAGCAGCTGATTGCGCCCTTCCCGGAAGCGATTGGAGAAGGGCGCCAGGGACGAAAGCAGCAGGCGCTGGCCCTGGGGATCCCAACTGGGTCGGCTGGGGCTGGGCAGCGCCCCTTTCAGCAGTCGCGACCGGCCATCCAAAGTGCCCACATAGACGTCGCTGCGGCCCCACAGGCCGAGCCGGCCGGCGCGCAGATAGGCCACCTGATCGCCACCGGGCGCCACGCTGGGCAGATAGGCCGAACCTTCGCCGCGTGTCAGCTGGCGAGCAGCGCCCGTTTCCAGATTCAGCTGCCAGATCTCCATGCCGCCGCCGCGGTCGCTGGCGAACACCAGGCTGTTGCCGTCGGGCGTGAATACCGGATCGATATCCAGGAATGGATCCTGGGTCAGGCGACGCGCTGCGCCGCTGCCCTCAGCGAGCCACAAGTCGCCCAGGGCGGTGAACGCAAGTGTCTCGCCGTCCGGCGACACGCTGGGACCGCGGATGCCGAGCAAAGGTTGTGGGTCGCCGCTATCGAAATCCCTGACCCGTCGGTTGTATTCGGGCCGGTTCACGGTAATGGCGGCGAACAGCGGGACAGCCTGACGCCTCTTGGCGTCGATGCTGCGTCGCCACAAGCCGCCGTCCGCGGTATACATCAGTTCCGCGACCGACAACCAGGCCGGGCGAAAGCCGAATACGTCTTCGTCCTGAGTCAGAGTCTTGGTCACCGGGTCGGAGCCCAGCAGCAGGAGCTTGAGCGCCGCCCAGCCGGCGCCATGCTCAACGTAGGCGATCACCGCGCCGCTCGGGCGCCAGCTGGGTGCCCGCAGGCGGTTGCTGGAGGTGACCAGGGTACGGGTCGCGCCATTCTCCAGCAGTTCCAGCGACCAGCGCGGCCCCCTGCGGTTGACAAAAACGATGCTGGCCCCATCCGCAGAATAGCTGGGAAAGGACGCTTCGCCGGCCCCGCTGGTGAGCTGGCTGAGCTCGTCCGTGTCCAGATCCAGTGTCCAGATGCCGTAGTTGCCGCCGCGATCCGATGCAAACACCACCGTGGCACCGTCGGGCGCCACGTCGGGTTCCCGGTCATCGAAGGGACCGCTGGTGAGCGGTCGGCGTTCGCCCGTCGCCAGGCTGAGCTGCCAGATGTCCCACTGACCGCCGGCATAGCTCTGATAGATCACATGTTCGCCATCCGGCGCGAAGCGAGGATTGCGTGCCTCATGCTCCGGGGGCGTCAGGGGCTCGGCGCCGCCGCCGCCCACGGGTAATCGCCACAGTTGTCCGAGCAGATCCACCACCAGGCGTTGCCCGTCGGGGCTGACCGCCAGCGCCATGTTGGTCCCGCTGTCCAGGGTGATGACTTGTTGCGCGGCGGCAAGGGGGAGGCTCAACACCATGCCCAGCCCGGCACCGCAGATGCTCAGGCGCAGCGTCATCAGGCATCGATTCGCGTGCCGCTCAGGCGGGTCAGTATCCCGTCCTCGGCCGCGACTCGGATTTCA
This sequence comes from Gammaproteobacteria bacterium, assembly GCA_041556855.1. Taxonomy (GTDB): domain Bacteria; phylum Pseudomonadota; class Gammaproteobacteria; order Steroidobacterales; family JBFFHS01; genus JBFFHS01. The sequence continues at coordinate 19,140 of JBFFHS010000001.1, read as the reverse complement.
ATGGGATGGCAACACACAGCGCAATCTTCGATATAGACCTGCTCCGGCTGAGAGAGGTCCAGCAGTACGCCGATCGTCTCCCAGCAGTAAGGGCAGGTGAGGCTCTGCTCGTCCAGATACTGCATCAACCTTAAGGTTGCAGCCATGCCTTGGACCAGGATCCCGCGGCCGGCTCCAGATCACGTCGATACCCCAGACGATCATGAAAGCGGCCTTCGCCATGGACCCAGAACTCAACTGCGCTGAGGGTTAACCGGAAGCCGCCCCAATGTTCCGGTCGGGGCAGCTCCCCGCCATCCGAGAGGGGCTGAAGGTCCGCGTCAACAGGCCGGTCAAGCGCGGCCGCCCGTTGCCGGGCCTGGGCCAGCAGGGCGCCCGGGCCAGTGATGGGCTCACTCTGATCGCTGGCCCAGGCGTTCAGCTGGCTGAGCCAGGGTCGGTGCTGAAAGTAGGCATCGCTTTCGGCGCGGGGCGAGCGCGCAACCCGGCCTTCAAAGCGCAGCTGACGTCCCAGGGTGTCCCAGTGGACGACCGCCGCGGCGAGCGGATTACGCTCCAGCTCCCGGCCCTTGCGGGAGGTGTAATGACTGTAGAAGACGAGGAAGCCCTCAACCGAGTTGAAATCCTTGATCAAGACGACGCGGGCTGACGGTTGACCTGCGGGCGTCGCGGTGGCCAAGGTCATGGCGTTGGGATTGGGTTGTACCTGATTCTCCATGGCGTCATTCAGCCAACGGGCCACGAGGGGTAGCGGATCATCGGGTGGCGGTGACGGCAGTGCGGTCACGATTGTGCTCGAACCTGGGAATGCAGAGGAGATTAGCGACTGGGCACCGTGTTGACCAGCCGTCTCAGTGCTCAGTAATAAACACGCCTCCTGTGCGGCGCGGGTCAGCCGCGGCCCGCAGCGGCTCTCCAGGGGTATGCAGCACGGCGCTAACGCCGCCGAAGAACATGGACAGCTCCGAGAACAGGCGGCTGGGCAGGGCCTCAGCGGTCAGCTGGATGCCCGGCTCAAGGGCCACCTGCCACCGTCCGTCAGCGTACTCCACATGCAGGCGCGGCTGGCTGATAGCCTCCTCCAGAGACATCTCGAGCACCATCAGGTTAAGCAGCACCTGGGTCAGCGCTGTCGTGATGCGGTCCGCGCCGGGGGAGCCGATGGCCAGCACCGCGCCGTCACCGCGCCGGGCTGCCGTGGGCGCCATATTCGACGGCAGGCGCGTACCGGGTGGGCCGGGCACGAGTCCTTTTTTGTTGAGCTCAAGCTCGCCCAGGCAGTTATTCATCCACACACCCGTGCCCGAGGGCATGACACCCGAGCCGTAGCCTGCCGACATGGTGACGGCACAGGCCAGGCCCTCATCATCCGCCGCTGACGTGTGGACAGTGGAGGGCGCCTCCAGGCCGCTTAGGGCGCCGCTGCCGGCGAGGTCCAGCAGCGCCTGGACATCATCGGCCAGGTGGTTCGACTCATCCAGCGTGCTGCGCCTGAACTTAAGCACCCGCTGCTGAGTGCGGATCAGTCGCGCCACGCCGTCGGGCCGCCACGAGAAGCGCTCGCCCTGGGTGAGCGCTGTGAGCATGGCGGTGAGAACGCCGCCCCCGATGGCCGGCGGCGGGTTGGTAGCGACCTGCCATGGCCCCACCTGGCTGACCAGGCTTGTCCGGACGAGGGGCTCGTAGCTGGCCAGATCCGCCGTCGTCAGCATGCCGCCGCCGGCCTGAACGTGATGGGCCATGCGTGCAGCCAGGTTGCCGTGATAGAAATCATGGACTCCCGCCTCGCCCAGCCGTGCCAGGGTCTCGGCAAGGTGAGGAATGATCACCGGGTCGCCCGGCTTGAGCAGTTGACCGTGGGCGTCATGCAAGGCCGCCCAGCCGTCGGGGTCCTGGCCAAAAATAATGTCCCCCGAGTGAATCAGATAGTTGTATGACGCCTGGGAGAGGGGGAAGCCGGCCTCGGCGATCGCCACGGACGGCGCCACCGCCGCGGCAAAATCCAGCGCACCGTAGCGCTCCGCTGCCAGGCCCAGGGCGGCGACGCCGCCTGGGACGGCGACCGAGCCCGGACCGATGACCGTGGTCACGCCCCCGCCGTAGGGCATGCTGATTTCCATGCCGCCTCCGCCCAGCGCCGTGTCCGGCAGCCCTCGCCCTGGCGTCGTCACGTAGCCGTCGATGGTCACGGGATCCATGCCCGGCGCCCAGACCGTGACATAGCCGCCGCAGCCCAGGGAGCACACGCCAGGCTCGCTGTTGATGGACACCAAAGCGGCAGCCAGGGCCGCATCCACAGCGTTGCCACCGAGCTCGATCACGCTGGCGCCCGCATCCGCCGCCAGCTGCGAAGTGGAGGCGACGGCGACCTGGCGTGACATCAGCTCAAGTGAGCGGCGTGAAATTTCAAATGGTCGCCGATGAACGTGCTCACGAAGTAGTAGCCGTGCTCGTAGCCGGGCCGGTCGCGAAATGTCAGCGGTTGGCCCGACCGGGCGCAGGCTTTTTTGAGATCATCCGGGCGCAGCTCGTCCAGATAGGGGTCAGCCGAACCCTGATCGATCAGCAGCTCATGCTGGCAGGGCTGATGCTCGGCCAGGTAGCAGGCATCGTAGGGTTGCCAGTTGCGTTCATCGGCTCCCAGATAGTGACTCAGGGCGGTGCGGCCCCAGCCGGAACGGCTCGCCGCGCAGATCGGCGCGAACGCCGAGATTGACCGGTAGGCGGCTGGGTTCTTCAAGCCCACGGTCAGCGCACCATGGCCGCCCATGGAGTGTCCGCTGATGGACTTGCGCGCCGGGTCGACGGGCAGCTGAACGGGCACCAGTTCCGGCAGCTCGTGAGCGACGTAGTCATACATGCGGTAGTGGTGGCACCAGGGCTCTTCAGTGGCATTGACGTAGAAACCCGCGCCGGTGCCCAGTTCCATGCGCTCATCTTCGCCCTTAAGCCCCAGGCCGCGCGGGCTGGTGTCCGGAACGATAAGCGCCAGGCCCAGGGCGGCGGCGTGCTGCTGAGCGCCTGCCTTGATACTGAAGTTGTCTTCGGTGCAGGTCAGCCCCGATAGCCAGTACAGCGCTGGGACGGGGTCGTTGTCAGCCTGGGGCGGGAGAAATACCGCAAATCGCATGGGGCAGCCACAGGCCTCGGAGGCGTGCTGATACGTGCGCTGCCAGCCGGCGAAGCAGCAGGCCTCGCTGATAAGCTCGAGTTGCGACATGCGGCGCCCTAGAAGTTGATGACGGAGCGGATGCTCTTGCCTTCATGCATGAGGTCGAAGGCGTCGTTGATGGCCTCCAATCCCATCCTGTGGGTCACCATGTCGTCGATATTGATCTCGCCTGACAGATACTGGTCCACGTAGCCTGGCAGCTCGCTGCGGCCCTTCACGCCGCCAAATGCGGTGCCGCGCCACACCCGTCCGGTGACCAGCTGAAAAGGGCGAGTCGCGATTTCCTCACCGGCCCCGGCCACGCCAATAATGGTGGACTCGCCCCAGCCCTTGTGGCAGCACTCCAGTGCGGCACGCATCACGTTCACGTTACCGATACATTCAAAGGAGTAGTCCACGCCGCCGCTGGTCATATCCACGATGACCTCCTGGATAGGCGCGCTGTGATCCGCTGGGTTCACGCAGTCGGTCGCACCCAGTTTCTGCGCCATGTCGAACTTGGCGGGGTTGGTATCAATGCCAATGATGCGTTCCGCCTTGGCCATGACGGCGCCCTGAATCACGCTCAAGCCAATGCCGCCCAGCCCGAAAACGGCGACGCTGGCGCCGGGTTCCACCTTGGCTGTATTCAGCACCGCGCCGATGCCCGTGGTGATGCCGCAACCCAGCAGGCAGACCTTGTCCAGGGGCGCAGCGGGATTGACCTTGGCAACGGCAATTTCCGGCAGCACCGTATATTCGGCAAACGTGGACGTGCCCATATAGTGATGCAGCATTCGCCCGTGGTGGGAGAAGCGGGAGGTCCCGTCGGGCATCAGACCCTGGCCCTGGGTCACGCGGATCGCCTGGCACAGGTTGGTCTTGCCGGACGTGCAGAAATCGCACCCGCCGCATTCCGGCGTGTACAGCGGAATCACATGGTCGCCGGGCGCCAGCCCTTTTACCTCGCTGCCCACTTCTTCCACGATGGCGCCACCCTCATGTCCCAAGACGGCCGGGAACAGGCCTTCCGGGTCGGCGCCGGATAGCGTGTAGGCATCCGTGTGACATACGCCCGTAGCCACGACCCGCAACAGGACTTCATTGGCCTTGGGACCCTCAACGGTGATGGTTTCGATCTCAAGGGGTTTGCCAGCTTCCCAGGCGACGGCTGCCCGTGCTTTCATGGCACCTCCGATGCTCTTGCATTATTGTGGTTTGCTCGAGAATCTTACGGGATTCCCTTGGCGGTTGGCTATTGGCAGCCGCATCATTCTTTTTTCAGTGGCAGGTGAATCGTGGACCTGGAGAGCCTGAGGCGGCGTCTCTCGGAGGTGGACGCACAACTGGTCGAATTGGTGGCTCAGCGCCAGCGCATCGTGGGGGATATCAGCCACCACAAGCTGCAAGAGGGCATCGCCACCCGCGACTATCAGCGTGAAAAGCGCGTGCTGGACGGTGCCCGGGAACGGGCCGCCGCTTTCGGACTGAATCCGGACCTGGCGGAGCAGATCCTGAAGCTGTTGATCCAGTCCTCTCTGACGAGTCAGGAGCAGGCCCGGGTCGTGGCGGAGGGGCAGGGCTCCGGTCGCAGCGCATTGGTGATCGGCGGCGCGGGTCAGATGGGTCGTTGGTTCAGCGATTACCTGGCCTCCCAGGGTTTCGCCGTGACCGTGGCGGATCCCGCAGGGGCACCGCCCGGCTATGCCCACATCGACGATTGGCGCGCCGACGATCTGGCTGCCGACGTCATCGTGGTGGCGGCGCCCATTGGCATCACCGCGGACATCCTTGCCGAGCTTGCCGAGCGCAAGCCCAGAGGGCTGATCCTGGATATCGGTTCACTGAAAAGCCCGTTACGCGCCAGCCTGGACAAGCTGGTCGCGGCGGGCTGTCAGGTCACGTCTATCCATCCCATGTTCGGGCCGGACACGCGGTTGTTATCGGATCGACACGTGGTGTTTGTGGATCTGGGTGTGCCAGATGCCACCCGTGCGGCTCGACGCCTGTTCGCCTCCACCATGGTCCAGCAGATTGAGATGAGCCTGGACGATCACGACCGCCTTATCGCCTACGTGCTGGGGCTGTCCCATGCCCTTAACATCGCTTTTTTCACCGCGCTGGCGGAAAGCGGTGAGCTGGTGCCCCGGCTCAAGGAAATGTCCAGCACGACTTTTGATGCCCAGCTTAAAGTGGCAGACCTCGTGGCTCACGATAATCCCAGTCTGTATTTCGAAATCCAGGCCTTGAATGACTTTGGCGGGGCTGCGCTGACAGCGCTGTGTGAGGCTTCGGAACGGATTCGGGATCTGGTTGAGCGGGGAGATGAGGATGGCTTCGTCGCTCTCATGGAAGCGGGTCGGCAATACATGGAAAGCCGGCGTTGAGCGATCGTGCCGCGGGTGTGAGCCCGCCTTACCCGCGCCGCCCCGACATGGCTGACGAGGCTGCCCGTAACGAGCACGCTCTCAAGCGCGTCGAGCAGCGGGAACTGACGCTGCTGCAGACGGGAACGTGCCGCCTCTGCTGGAACGGCTGGTACGGGGTCTTCGAACCCGCTTCCCGGCATACGGTTCAACCGGCCAGCTTGACTGGCCCGCGCGAGTGCGCTGCGCCGGGATCGGCTGCTTTGCCCGGCTTTGCCGGGATATGAAAGAATGCGGGCAACGAGCAGGGAATGCCCATGGCGGATTTTATTGACAGCGAGGGGTACCGCGCCAACGTCGGGATCATCCTGACCAACGGGATGGGACGGGTTCTGCTGGCGGGTCGGGCCGGGCGGCCCGGCTGGCAATTCCCCCAGGGCGGTGTCCAGCCCAATGAGCCCATAGAGGCCGCCATGTTTCGCGAACTGGAGGAGGAGATCGGTCTCACCAGCGGCGACGTTGAGGTGATGGGGCAGACTCAGGACTGGTTGCGCTATCGCCTGCCCAGGCGCTTCGTGCGCCGGGACTCAAGCCCGTTATGTATTGGCCAGAAACAGCGCTGGTTCCTGCTGCAACTGCTGGCGGATCCTGAGCGGGTGCGTCTGGATACCACAACAGAGCCGGAATTCGACCGCTGGCGGTGGGTGGACTACTGGCGGCCGGTCAAAGAGGTCATCTACTTCAAGCGGCAGGTTTACGTGCAAGCGCTGTTTGAGCTGGGACCGCTGGCTTTTCCGGCGGACGGGCCGCCACCGCCACCGGAATGGTGGCCGCGACGCTGGCAGCGGGCGCTGCCGCGAGAGGCCGCCAGCTGAACCGCGGTTGTGAACGGGACCCTTGCCGCCTTGGCCGGTTTTCACTTAAATGCGTGGTGCCCGCCCCTAACGGAAAGCTCCAGCCACGATGGGTAACGCTCCATTAATCGTCACCCCTGCCGCGCCCTGGCAACGGCTCCTGTTGGCGCTGTCTGCCCTGGTGTTCCTGGGCGGCGTCGGCTTCTTGCTGTACGAACTGGGGCGTTATCAGGCGGGCTATTCACGCCTGGATGCGGAGGCTGAGCAGCGCGCTCTGGCGCAGCAGCTGGAGAGCTTGGAAGGCAGCAATGAGGCGCTGCGGCGCCAGATCGCGGTTCTGGAGACCTCCCGGGAGGTGGACCGGGAGGCTTATGCCCAGGTGGAGGCCAATCTGGCGGAGCTCCAGGCCAGCATTCAGAGCCAGGAAGAAGAACTGGCCTTTTATCGGGGCATCGTATCGCCGGCGGACGGCGTGGCAGGCCTGAAAATTCAAGAATTTGAGCTGATCTCCACCAACGCAGGGCCGATTGTCATGCGCCTGGTGCTGGTACAGGCGATTAAGCAAGATCGACGTGTGTCCGGTGTTGTAAAATTAAACGTACATGGTGAGCAGGCGGGTCAGGACCTGAGCCTGGCTTTGCCGGAACTGGTGGCGGAGGGCGAGAGCGGCGAGTTGGCTTATTCGTTCCGCTATTTTCAGGATTTGGAGCGCCAACTGGTGCTGCCCGAGGGTTTTGCGCCTGATCGGGTCGACTTGGAGATCATGCCCAAAAGTCGCGGCGCCAAACGGGTGTCCCAGAGCTTTGCCTGGGCCGTGACGACGGGTTGACGCGGGAGGCCGGCGTAACCGATGAGAAAGAGACGACATGCCCATGCGGCGATCAACACGCTGGTCGGCAGCGACACCTGCGTCCACGGTGACATTCAATTCACGGGGGGCGCCCACGTGGACGGCTTCGTGAAAGGCAACGTCAGGGCGCTGAACGATGCCAATGCGGTGCTCAGCATCAGCGAGACGGGCACCGTGGAGGGGGGCGTCACGGTGACCCATCTGCTGCTCAACGGGACGGTCAAGGGCGACGTGGTTGTCAGCGAGCGAGTCGAGTTGGGGCAGACGGCGCGGGTGATTGGCAACGTCCAATATAAGCTGATTGAAATGGCCATTGGCGCCGAGGTTAACGGTAAGCTGGTTCACGAGAGTGAGGGAACTCTCGTCAAGGATGAGGTCAAAGAGCCTGTGGCACTTGGCACGGTGCCCTTCAAGGTTGCTGGAGAGTGATATGAGTGAGCCACGTTGGGCTGATGAGGCGCCGCCCCTGGTGTTTACGGAAGCTGCTGCCCAGAAGGTCGGTCAGCTGATCGACGATGAGGGTAACCCGGATCTCAAGCTCCGCGTGTATATCTCCGGCGGTGGCTGCTCCGGTTTCCAGTACGGCTTTACCTTCGATGAAGATATCCAGGAGGGTGACACGGAAGTTGAGAAGTGCGGCGTCGTGCTGCTCATCGACCCCATGAGCGTGCAATACCTCACCGGGGCCGAGATCGATTACCAGGAAGACCTGAGCGGCGCTCAGTTCATTATTCGCAACCCCAACGCGACCACCACCTGCGGCTGCGGGTCTTCGTTCTCCGTTTGAGCATCTTGCTGCCTCACGGGAGCAGCGATCCCTGGTGAGGTATGCAGGCTGAGGACTCCGTCGACGCAAGCGACACCGCCGACATCATGGCGGCCGTGGACTTGGGTTCCAACAGCTTCCATATGGTCGTCGCCCGCTTGCGCCACGGCCAGCTTGTCATTGTGGATCGCCTGCGGGAGATGGTTCGATTGGCATCGGGGCTGCAGGCCGACGGCAGTCTGGACAGGGTGAGTCAGAAGCGGGCGCTGCGTTGCCTGCGGCGGTTCGGTCAGCGTATCCGCGCCATGCACGCCGAACGGGTACGCGTGGTTGGCACCAACACGTTGCGTCGGGTTAAGGACGGCGGGGTATTTTTGAAAGCCGCGGAAGCCGCCCTCGGGCAGCCGGTCGAGGTGATCGCAGGCATTGAGGAAGCGCGGCTGATCTACCAGGGCGTGGTCCATAGCATGCCCGCGGAACCGGGCGGAACGCTGGTGCTGGACATTGGTGGTGGCAGCACCGAGTTGATCGTTGGTCGCGGCTACCAACCGGAGCGCCTGGAGAGTCTTTTCATGGGCTGCGTGGGCCTGAGTCAGCGCTTCTTCGCGGACGGCGAATTGTCCATGAGGCGTTTCGAGCAAGCCCGGTTAGCCGCCCGGCTGGAACTCAGGCCGGTGAAAAACCTGTTTCGCGGTTGGGGTTGGGAGCGAGCGGTCGGGTCTTCCGGTACGATTCTCGCCGCCGACCGGGTCGCCCAGGCAGCGGGCGTCGGCGATGGCGGACTGGACGCTCGCGCCCTGGATGTCATCGTCACGCAGTTGATCGCGGCTGGGAATCTCAGCCAATTGAACTTGCCCGGCTTGTCCAGGGAACGGGCGCCCGTTTTCCCCGGCGGCATCGCCATACTGGTGGAGATCCTGCAGACCCTGGGCATCGAAAAGCTGGATGTCTCCGATGGCGCCCTGCGCGAGGGGCTGTTGTATGACATGTTGGGTCGGCTGCGCCATGAAGATCCCCGGGAGCGCACCGTGCGGGCCATGCGTGCCCGCTACTCGGTGGATGGGGCTCAGGCCGAACGCGTGGCGGCAACGGCGCGGCAGATGCTGCTGCAGGTGCAACAGGCATGGAACCTGACGGACACCCGCTACCATGAGGCGTTGGACTGGGCCGCCCAGTTGCACGAGATCGGCCTGGACATTGCCCACAGCAAATACCACGAGCACGGGGCCTATCTGCTGAAAAATGCTGATCTGCCGGGTTTCGTCCGTCAGGAGCAGCTGCTGCTGGCAACCCTGTTGGGCGGGCATAGGCGCAGGCTGATCGGCCTGACGTTTGACGGCTTGAGTGACAGCCTGCGGGATGGGGCCTTCAAATTGCTGGTGCTGCTGCGGTTGGCGGTGCTCCTGCACCGCAGTCGGACCACGGCTCGGTTGCCGCAGCTGAAGCTCCGGCCCGGGGGCAGCTCTCTGGACATAGCCTTTCCCGCCCAGTGGCTGGGTGCTAATCCTCTGACCCTGGCCGATCTCTCCGAGGAGCAAGCGTACCTCGCCGCAGTCGGCTTTGAGCTCACGACGCGATCGGACTAGCTAGGATACTTCGGCAAGCTGCTGCAGCAGGGTTTGCTGAGCGGCCACGCGGTCCTCGCCATCCTCAGGACTGACCGGCTGATAAGCTCCCTCGGCTTGGAGCTCCCAGGCCTGGCTGTTATCCGCGAGATACGCGTCCAGATCGGCCAACACACGGTCGCGGATGTCCGCGTCCAGGATGGGAAACATTACTTCAACGCGGCGAAAAAAGTTTCTGTCCATCCAGTCGGCGCTGGCGCAAAAGAGCTCTTCCTGACCGTTGTTGTGAAAATAGTAGACTCGGGTGTGCTCCAGGAAGCGGCCGACAATCGACCGCACGCGAATGTTCTCGGATACGCCCGGAATGCCGGGTCGCAGGCAGCAGATGCCGCGCACGATAAGATCCACGAAGACCCCTGCGCCCGACGCTTCGTAGAGGGCGCGAATGATGTCCGGTTCCACCAGCGCATTGACTTTGGCGATGATGTGACCCGTGGCCCCTTGGGCCGCGTTGCGGGTCTCCCGGCGTATGAGATCGAGCAGCGTCTCATGAAGGCCGAAGGGCGACTGTTCCAGCAGGTTGAGCTGATCGGTTTTCATCAGGCTGGTGAGCTGCATGAAGATCTGGTGGACGTCTTCCCCCAGTGCTTCGTTGCTTGAAAGCAGCCCGTAGTCGGTATAGGCGCGGGCCGTACTTGGGTGATAGTTGCCCGTACCCAGGTGGACGTAACGGCGTAAGTGGCCGCCCTCGCGGCGCACGACCAGGCACATCTTGCAGTGGGTCTTGTAGCCGACCACGCCATACACGACATGCGCGCCGGCTTCCTGCAGCGCGTTGGCCAGAGCGATGTTGTCCGCCTCATCGAACCGGGCCCGCAGCTCGATGATCACGGTAACTTCCTTGCCCGCCCGGGCCGCGGATACCAGGCTGTCCACAATCGGTGACTGCGGGCCGGTGCGATACAGCGTCTGCTTGATTGCCAGCACGTTGGGATCGGCGGCTGCCTTGCCGATGAAGTCCATTGTGGGCGTAAAGGACTCGAACGGATGGTGGAGCAGGATGTCCTGTTGGCGAATAGCCGCGAAGATGTCGTCGTGTTCCACCAGAGCTTTAGGCATGCCGGGGGTGAAGGGCGGGAACTTCAGGTCCGGCCGGTCCAGAAGATCATAGACCGCCATCAAACGGTTCAGGTTCACCGGCCCCCGGACTGGGTACAGATCGATGTCCTGGAGCTGGAAGTGGTCGAGAAGATACTGGGCCAGCCCCTCCGGGCAGTCGTAGGCAATTTCCAGCCGCACCGCATCACCGTAGCGGCTTGAGAACAACTCGCCCTCCAGAGCCCGCATGATGTCGTCCACCTCCTCATTGTCCACGTACAGATCGCTGTTGCGGGTGACGCGAAACTGGTAGCAGCCCTCAATGGCCATGCCGGCGAACAGCTCATCCACAAACCCGTGAATGATGGAGGACAGGAAAACAAAGTCGCCACTGCCGGTTGCCGGCAGGGATTCGGGTAGCCGAATCAACCGTGGCAGGGAGCGGGGGGCCTGGACGATCGCGCGGCTGCACGGCCGGCCGAAGGCGTCGTGGCCATCCAGCCTGACGATAAAGTTCAGACTCTTGTTCAGGATACGGGGAATGGGTCGGGCCGGATCCAGCGATGTGGGACTCAAGACCGGCACCACTTCAGTATGGAAGAACTGTTCCAGCCAGTGCCGCTGGTCATGGCTCCAATCTGCGCGGCGGATGAACCTGATCCCTTCGGCTTCCAGCGCAGGGATCAGGTCCTCATTGAGCAGGCGATACTGCTCGGCCACCAGCTCGGTGGCGTTCTGGCTGATAGTGCGCAACAGCTCATTGGGTGTCAGGCCATCGGGTCCCACCGGGGCCGAGGTGATCTCCACCCGCTGCTTGAGACCAGACACGCGGATTTCGAAGAATTCGTCCAGGTTGGTGGAGGAGATACACAGGAACTTGAGGCGCTCCAGCAGTGGCATCGTCTCGTCGGCAGCCTGGTACAGCACACGCCGATTAAACTCGAGCTGAGACAGCTCGCGATTAATGTAGTAGTCGGGCAGTTTAAGGTTCAGGGTGTCCATGGACCGTTGGGCGATGCGGCGGCGCTAGGACAAGTATACGCCTCCCAATACGGCCGCCTGGCGGGCACCGGTCACACTCGGAAGCTTTCCTGGCACAGCATGCAGGCGCGCCCAGGCTAACCACGCAAATGCCATCGCTTCCAGCCAGTCGGCAGGGACGCCGTGATCGTCGGTGGTCTCCACGGATGTGCCGCCCATGCGCCGGGCAAGGCGCTGTTGCAGGTCCGTGTTATGCACGCCGCCGCCGCAGACCAGAAGCCGGTCCACACCGCCTCGGGGCACGGCGTCGGCAATCGTGGCTGCCGTGAGCTCTGCCAAGGTCGCCTGCACGTCCACAGCCGGGACGTTGGGGAATTCAGCCAGCGCTGCGTCCAGCCAGGCCAGGTTGAACAACTCCCGGCCGGTGGACTTGGGCGCGGGTCGGCCAAAATAGGGTTCCGCCAGCAATCGATCCAGCAACCCCGGGTGAACCCGCCCGGTTGCGGCCCAGGCGCCGGCGGCGCTACAGCTCGCGCGCGGCTAGCCGCGTGCGGCCGAACAGTTCGAGCTGATTCCAGTAGGGCGCGACCGCCAGCATGAAGTCCTCGCGATGCTGGGGCCGGATAGGCTCTGCAGGCGGCAGTTTCACCGTCCGGGGATTGCGATGCACGCCGTTGAGCCGATATTCATAATGCAGGTGGGGGGCTGTCGCCAAGCCGCTGGCGCCAACGTAGCCGATGGTGTCACCCTGCTTGACGCGGCGGCCATTGCGCGCCTTGCTGGCAAAACGATCCATGTGGGCGTACAGGGTGGTGATGTTGCTACCGTGCTGCAGAACTACGGTGCGGCCATAGCCGCCCTTGACGCCACGAAAGATGACTTTGCCGTCGCCGGCAGCCTTGATGGGTGTGCCGCGCGGCGCGGCGTAATCCACGCCCCGATGGGCGCGGATCGTGTTCAGAATTGGATGACGCCGGCGGGGGTTGAAAGCCGAGCTGATACGGGTGAAGTCCACCGGGGCGCGAATGAAAGCCTTGCGCACGCTGCGGCCATCGGGCGTGAAGTAATCGGAACGGCCATCGGCGTTGACGTAGCGCGCCGCTTTATAGCTTGTGCCGCGGTTGATGAATTCGGCCGCGACGATTTCGCCATCGCGCAGCCTCTCGCCGTCGCGCCACAGTTCCTCATACATCACTGAGAACTCATCGCCTGACCGCACGTCCTGAACGAAGTCGATATCCCATTGAAAGATGCCGGCCATGTTCATCGTGACGGCGTCGGAGATGCCGGCAGCCTGGCCTGCTTCAAACAGCGAGGTGTCGATGGTGGCATGGGCACTCACGGTGCGGAATTCAACTGCCCGCTGCTGTAGCTCGACGGCGAAGCCTTCCGATCCGCGCGCCACGCGCAGCACGGCCACCTCGTCGAGTTCTTTGCTGAGGCTTGCGATCTCGCCGTCCCGATGCTGCACGGTAATCTGATCGCCGGGCCGCAGCAGGGTGAGCGGTTTCTTGGCTTCCGGTAAACCCACGATCTGGGTGAGATCAGCGATGCTCAGTTCGTGGCGGCGAAACAGGATGTCCAGGCTGTCGCCACGCTTGACGGTGAGGAGCACAGTCTCAGCATCCGCTGCCAGCGAATCGAGATATTGATCGGCGGCAGGCGCCGGCGTCATTTCCGGCAGGGCGAGGGTCAGTTTGGTGCCGGCCTGAATGCTGGCCAATGGGGCGGGCGCAGCCGGGTCCGCCGTGGCGGCCCGCTCTCCCATGCCCAGCCACAGGCCCATTGCAAGCACAGGCGGCACCAGGCCGAGCAGGAACCAGTGCCAGACCGGCCGCGATGGTGCACCGTCCGGCGCGGCCGCTTCCCGATAGTCGTGACGAATGCCGCCTGAGTAGGTGCGCACGGGTGAGCCGGTCCTCCGCTGAAATCGGCGCTAATTTAACCTGATAAGCAGCCACGGTCAAAGGACCTAAGTCTTGAAAACTCAGTTCCTTAGGTGCTATTTCACCGCTGCTTCTAGACTGGCTTCAGGCGCGGAATTGACGCAGGGGCAGGCGCCGGAAGCGCTGCCCGGTCGCTGCGAACAAGGCATTGGTCAGCGCCGGGGCTGCTGGCGGCGTACCCGGTTCCCCAATGCCGAAGGGAAATTCGCCGCTGTTGCGCAGATGAACATCGATTCGCGGCGTATTGCCCAGTCGCAGCAGCGGATAGTTGTGGAAGTTCTGTTGTTCAATGGCGCCGCCAGAGCTTGTGACCTCGCCCGTGAGGGCTGCGCTGAGTCCATAGACGATGGCGCCTTCCAACTGCGCCACCACCGAGTTGGGATTCACGGCAATGCCGCAATCCGCCACGCACAGGACCCGCTCCAGCTTCAGCCGATCGTCCCGGACATCCACGTCCACAACCAGGCCGACCACGGTGCCGAAGGACTCGTGCAGAGCCAGACCCCGGCCACGGCCGTTGCCGCCGCGGCCCTTCCAGCTGGCCAATATCTCAAGCTCGTCCAGAACCCGCCGGCGCCGGGAGTCCGGCGCCATGTGGCCGCGGCGGAACTCGAAGGGGTCCAGTTCCGCCGCCGCGGCCAGCTCGTCCGCGAAGCTCTCCATGAAAAAGGCGTGCTGAGAATGATCTACGCTGCGCCAGGGCCCGGTAACGATCGGCTCCTCCACGTCCAGCGATTCGCGCGCGTAGTTCGCGACTTGATAGGGGCGCAGGTCGACATCCTGACCCGCGCCGCTGTAGCGATAGCGCCAAGCGACCAGCTGTCCCTGACCATCCACGGCGCCGGTCACCCTGGCAACGACGGCCGGACGGTAATAGCCTCCCGCCATGTCGTCTTCGCGGCTGTAGAGCAGCTGCACCGGATAATCCACGGCTTTGGCGATCTGCACGGCACGCACCACTGCGTCGGCGTGAAAGCGTCGACCGAAGCCGCCGCCGGCCAAAGTCGTGTGCACAATCACATCGTCAGGATCCAGGTCGGCCGCATCTGCTGCCGCCTTGCGCATCATCAACGGTGCCTGAGTACCGGTCCAGATCTCACACTGGCCGTCGTGGAACCAGGCGGTGCAGTTCATGGGTTCCATGGCGGCGTGGGCCAGGTAGGGCACGCGATATTCCGCCTCCACTGATCTGTTGCCCAGCAGGGCTGCCGCCACGTCGCCATCGCTCTCCTCGGTATCAAGATCGGCCTCGGCCAACTGGCGGCTCAAACTTTCCAGGTGCGCTGCGCTGGACCAGGAATCCAAGCGCCCCAACTGGAACCGGGCGGCGATCCGTTTGGCGCCCTCGCGGGCGGACCACCAACTGTCGGCGATCACGGCAACCCCATCAGCGATGGGCACGATCTGGGTGATACCCAGGGCCTGCTCGGCATCACCCGGCTCGAAGCTTGCCAAGGTGAGTCCTGGCAGGGGCGGCACGGCCAGGGCGGCGTATTTCAGGCCGGGCGGCCGCTGGTCCACGCCAAAGGCGGCGCTGCCGGCGGTTTTGGCAGGGATATCCAGCCGCGGCACAGGCCGACCGATCAAATTGAATTCATCCTCCGCTTTGAGCCGCGGCCTGTCGGGCGCCGGCCGTTCGGCCGCCGCCGAGGCGACTTCGCCAAACGTGACCGAGCGGCCGCTGGGTACATGCACCACGCGGCTGTTCTGCGTGACGCAGTCACCGGCATGCGCTTCCAGACGCTCAGCGCCCGCTTCGATGAGCATCTGGCGGGCCGCAGCGCCGGCCTCCCGATGCAGGCTCCACGCCACCATGGTGCTGCTACTGCCACCGGTAAACATCAGGTTCATCAGGCGCGCGCCGCCGTCCAGGGCCCAGCGGGTAACGCCCTCCAGCATGCCGGGAATCTGCAAGCCCAGGGCGCCGGTGAGGTAGGTCATGATGATCTGGCCGGTGGCAAATTCCGGTCGTGCCGGGACATGCTCCACACGAATGCTGTCCCACTCCGCCCCCAGTTCATCGGCGAGCAGCATGGCCAGGCCCGTGTGCGCTCCTTGCCCCATTTCCAGTTTGTCTACCAGGACGGTGACCTGGTTGTCCGGACTGATCTTCAGCCACAGATTGACCAGGATATCGGGGTTGTTGGCGGTGGCAGCCGCCACGGCGCGTCGCCAGCGACGCCCGGGGCCGGTGCCAATGCCGATCAGGAGTCCGCCGGTGGCGGCCGCACCGGCAATCAGAAACGCGCGTCGGGTCAAGCGGGCCATGGCAGCGAGAGTCTAGCACCGTAGCCCTAACGTTCGACCAGTTCGGCGGGATGGATTATGCTGCCAACCCGTTGCTCCCCGTCCCCAACCGC
Organism: Gammaproteobacteria bacterium; assembly: GCA_041556855.1. Classification (GTDB taxonomy): domain Bacteria; phylum Pseudomonadota; class Gammaproteobacteria; order Steroidobacterales; family JBFFHS01; genus JBFFHS01. The sequence goes on along the minus strand of JBFFHS010000001.1, from coordinate 3,203 downwards.
CATGGCAAGCGTCGCCGAACAACTACTCGAACTGAAGCGCGGGGCGGATGAGATTCTGCGCGAGGATGAGCTGGCGGAACGGCTCGGCAGCGGGCGCCCGCTGCGCGTGAAGGCGGGCTTCGATCCCACGGCGCCGGACCTGCACGTTGGCCATACGGTGCTCATTAACAAGCTGCGTCAGTTTCAGGAGTTCGGCCATGAGGTCATTTTCCTGATTGGCGATTTCACCGGCATGATCGGCGATCCGTCTGGCCGCAACGCAACCCGGCCGCCCCTGACCCGGGAAGACATCGAGGCCAATGCTCAGACCTATGCCGCCCAGGTATTCAAGATTCTGGATCGAGCCAGGACACGCATCGAGTTTAACTCTCGCTGGATGGGACCTATGGATGCGGCCGGCCTGATCCAGCTGGCTGGCAAGCACACCGTGGCGCGGATGCTGGAGCGGGACGACTTCAACAGGCGGTACGCCAGCGGTCAGCCTATTGCTATCCATGAGTTCCTCTATCCGCTGGTGCAAGGCTACGACTCTGTGGCTTTGAAGGCGGACGTGGAACTGGGCGGCACGGATCAGAAATTCAATCTGTTGGTGGGCCGCCAGCTGCAGCAGGCCTATGGTCAGCCGCCCCAGGTGGTGTTGACCACGCCCTTGCTGGAGGGCTTGGATGGCGTCAACAAGATGTCCAAGTCGCTGGGCAATTAT